>CAYRZX010000061.1:2370-24846 GCA_964428665.1 uncultured Gemmatimonas sp. | reverse complement strand
AGTGTATGGGCAGATCGCCCTGAGCAGTCCAACATAAAATCATGAGACTGTGTGTCCTTTTCGCAACGTTTTTTCGCTGGACCTGACCTCACCCCGTTTGATCTACTTTGGTTTTTGTCTGCTTGAGACAATTTATAGTTGAGGAGGGAGCCGATGAGTACCCGGTCAGTGACTCCGTGTGGGTTGCGCATCCTGCCTTTATGTCAGCGCGCCCGATCAGAAAACCGTGCAATAAACCTGTTGTTCTATGGGCTTCTATTGATCTGCTCGGCGCTCATATGCCCTGTCCCGGCGATTGCCGGTCCCAACGCCGCCGCCACGTTCACGGCGGACATGGACCCGGCTGCTGGGGACCAGGGCCAGCTCGCGCGGGCGGCCAAGCCCGGTGACGAGGTCAAGATCGAGGTCTACGCCAAAAAGATTGTGAGTTCGAACGGAGTTACGGTCTCGGTGCAGTTCGATCTCGCTCAGGTGCAGTATGTGAGTTTCTCTCCCGGTGGGATACCGGGTTTCATTGCCCTTCCAGCGTCAACTAAAGGAAATATCGTGACTGTAGGAGGCGGTACGCTGGGATCGACATTTTCAGGCGACCAGTTTCTGGGAACCGTGACCTTCAAAGCCCTGTCCGCGTTCAAGGAGGCCAGGTTCACGATCACGGAGATCGTGACCAACGCGTCGGCGGGCAAGGACACGTTCAACCCCAACATCGTCCTCACGGCAGCCGGGTCCGTGCCCACGGGACGCGACCGCATCTTCGGCGACCTCGACCCCTCCGAGGGTTATCAGGGGCTGATGGCGCGTGAGGTGGCCGTGGGGGGGGCTGTCCCATCCCCCATCCCGATCCAGGTGTTCGCCAGAAAGGTGGTGAGCGCCAGGGGCGTCACGATCCAGGTCCAGTTCGACCTCAAGTCCGCCGAATTTGTGCGGTTCGAGGTGGGGACCCTGATCCCCGGCCTCCCCCTGCCCAAGACGGAGGGGAACACCATAACCGTGGCCGTGGCCTCGCTGGGCGGGCTCCCCAAGTCCGGGGACGGGCTGCTGGGCACATTCCACTTCAGGGCCCTGTCCGGCCTCACCGCCGCGGACTTCCAGATCGTCTCAGTGACCTTCAAGACTGACAAAGGGGACGAGGTCCTGGAGCCCGCCCTCACCCTGTCGGTGGCGGGCATCTCCGCCAATGCCCCGGTGATCATTCAGGGGCCGCAGTTCGTGGGGATCACTGATAGGTCGGCCATTGTGCAGTGGCTCACCGACCGGGCGGGCGACAGCGAGGTGGAATACGCCCTCGACGACAAATTTACGTCGCCGACAAAGGTCCCCAAGGATACGAAGCAGGTGATACAGCACAGCGTGAGCCTCACGGGCCTCACGAAGGGGACGCGCTACTTCATCAGGGTCTATTCCTCGGACGCCCAGAACAACCGCTCCCGGCCCCGCATCGGAAACTTCTTCACGCGGGCCGAGGTCCGCACCCTCCCGCCCGTCCTGGTCGAGGGTCCCATCCCCGTCGGGGTCAAGGATGTGGAGGCCCAGGTCTTCTGGCGCACGGACGAGGCGAGCGTGGGGCGCGTCCGCTACGGGACCGACTCCACGCTGGCCCAGGCCTCCGACTCCACCGAACTGGTCACGGAGCACCGGGTCCAGTTGAAGGGGTTGCGGTCAAGCACGAGGTATTTCTACCGCGTGGAGTCCACGGGACAGACCGGCCTCAGGGGGACGAGCCAGGTCCGGGACTTCCGGACCGCCGCCGGCGCAGACAGGACGCCGCCCCAGATCCTGGGCCGGCCCATCGTCCTGGCCCGGTTCGTGGACCGCGTGGACGTCGGCTGGCAGACCGACGAGCCGGGCACGGCCATCCTCCGCTACGGCCGGAGGGACTCGACGGGGCTGACCGATTCGGTCAGGGTCGCGACATTTGAGCGCAACCACCGCGTCTCCGCCGTCGGCCTGGCGCCGGGCACGGCCTACCGCTTTCAGGTCGCCTCCGCAGACTTCTCCGGGAACCTCGTCTCCTCGTCCATCTTCGAGTTCGAGACGCGCATCTCGCGGGACGAACAGGCCCCTATCATCACCGGCCCCCCGATCATCTTCAAGCGCACGGACACGCAGGCCCAGATCGTCTGGGGGACGAACGAGCCTGCCGACAGCCAGGTGGAGTACGGGACCTCCGCGGACAGCCTGAACAGCCTGGCGGCCGACGACGCGGCCGTGACGCAGCACAGTGTCGCCCTGATCGGCCTGAAGGCCGCCACGCTCTACCACTTCCGCGTGGGGTCCGCCGACCCGTCGGGCAACGGCCCCACGAGGAGCGGCGCCCTCACCTTCCGGACGCGGGCGACCCCCGACTCCTCCGCCCCGGTCGTCACCGGCGGGCCTGTCTCCCTGGCGGTCACGAACAGGGGGGCGTTGATCCGGTGGCTGACCGACGAGCCTGCGGACCGGGAGCTGGTCTTCGGGACCTCCCCCGACAGCCTGAACCAGGCGCTCTCGTTCGCCGACTTCGACCGGCAGCACAACGTCCCCCTCACCGGCCTGAGGCCGGGCGTCATCTACTACTACCGGGCGCGCAACCGGGACGGCGCCGGAAACCTGTTCCAGACCCCCCCCTTCAGCTTTACCACCGCGGGCCAGAGCGACGCCACCGCCCCGGCCCTGCTCCAGGGCCCCACGGTGCGGAACGTGACGGCGGCCACGGCCACCGTCGAGTGGCAGACGGACGAGCCGTCCGACAGCCGGGTCTCCTACGGCCTGACCTCAGACTACACGGAGACCGTGCAGCGCGGGAGCGCCCAGCGGGTGCACATCGTCACGATCACGGACCTGCAGCCGGACACCGAGTACCACTACAGCGTGGGGTCCGCGGACCTGTCCGGGAACATCATGACCACGGACCCGAAGGGGACGCTGCAGATCAGCAAGGACTACACCTTCCGCACCCTCAAGGCGGACGACAAGATTGCGCCCATCATCCTCGAAGGCCCCCTGGTGGAGTTCAAGGACGTGGTGGCCGTCGTGACCTGGAAGACGGACGAACTCTCCACCAGCAAGGTCACCTACGGCACGCGGGAGACCTTCGGAAAGGCCGACGAGGAGTTCACCGAGGACAACACCCTGGTCCAGGACCACGCCCTCACGATCACCAACCTGAAGCCCGGCACGGCCTACCTCTTCAGGGTCTGGTCCTCCGACGCGGCGGGGAACACCGGGTCCAGCCCCGACCCGACCCAGCCCCGGCCCAAGCCCGCGCAGGGGCTGGCCCTCCAGCCACCGGGCGGCGACGGGAGCTTCGTGACGAGCACCGCCAGAGACACGCAGTTCCCCGTCATCCTGAAAGGCCCCACGGTCTCGGCGGCGACTGCCAGCTCGATCACCGTGGAGTGGGAGACGGACGAGCGGAGCAACAGCCAGATCGCCGCCGGCCGGGACAGCCTGGGCCAGGCTCAGCTGGACGAGAACAACGTCACGAAGCACCGGTTCGTGCTGACCAACCTCAGCCCCGGCGCGTCCTACCAGTTCCAGGTGGGCTCCACGGACCTGGTGGGCAACGGGGCCACCAAGAGCAAGACCGGCCTGGCCAAGACCGCCGCCGAGTTCGACCTGGCGGCCCCGGTCATCGTCGGGACGCCCGCTCCTTCCTACAAGAGCGACCGGACGGCCACCCTCTCCTGGACCACGGACGAGACCTCCAACAGCGTCGTGGAATATGGGACATCCTCCACGACCCTCGACCAGACGGTCAGCCTCCCGGACCCGACGACGCAGCACGCGGTGGTGCTCACGAACCTGACGGCCGGGACGAAATACTTCTACCGGGTCAGCTCCACGGACCCCTCCGCCAACGGGCCGACCAGGAGCGCCGTGCTCGACTTCACCACCGACGCCGCGCCCGACATAACGCCGCCGACCGTCACCGGGACGAAAGTGCTCTTCTTTACCGACTCGACCGCGACCGTCGCCTGGACGACGAACGAACTGTCGAACAGCGCGGTGAAGTACGGGACGGCGACCGCCTCGCTGGACTTCACAGCCGGGAACACCGACTACGTCACGGATCATCGCGTGGCGTTGACCCGGCTGACGCCGGGGAAGGCCTACTTCTTCAAGGTGGAGTCCATCGACCGGAGCGGCAACAAGGCCGGGCCGACCCCGACAACGGCCCTGACCTTCACGACCCTGACGCAGCCCGACACGACCCCCCCGGCCGCCCCCGCCGCGCTCAGCGCGAAGACCTCCGGCGGGACCGCAGTCCTGACGTGGGGGGCCAGTCCTGCCGCGGACGTCACGGGCTACAACGTCAGCCGGGCCGAGGGGCAGGGGTCCTTTGCAGCCGTGGCCACGCTCGTGTCGGGCCTCACGTTCACCGACAGGGGGCTCAAGACCGACGCGACCTACCGCTACCGGGTGACCGCCGTGGACGCCTCCGGCAACGAGGGCGCGTCTGCCGAGGCCCAGGCCGCCGCGGCCGCGACCTCCATCACAGCCCCCGGCTTCTACGTGAAGCAGGGCGCCCCCCTCAAACCCACGCTCGTCGTCCAGAACGCCTCGGCGGCGTCCGGCAGCCTGACCTACACCTTCCAGGTCTCCACGAAGCCGGACTTCTCCGACGTGGCGGCCTCCGCCTCCGGGGTGAAGCAGGGGGCCGGGACCGGCCCGAACGACCCGCCCGGCCTGACGGCCTGGACGGTGGACCGGACCCTGACGGACAGGGCCACCTACTACTGGCGCGCGCGGGCCAACGACGGGACGTTCGACGGCCCCTTCGGCGAGACCCAGTCCTTCACGGTGAACGCCAGCGAGTCGGCGCGTCCGGGCGACGTCGACGGCGACGGAAAGGTCTCCCTGGACGACTTCTTTGCCTATGCCCTGGCCTTCAACACGACGACCAGCGACCCGGGCTTCAACCCCCTGGCGGACGTCGACGGCAACGGAAGAATAGACCTGGAGGACTTCTTCACCTTCGCGCTGGTGTTCGACTTTAAATATGTCCTCGGAACGGGGTCTTCCAAGCCGGCCGTGGCCGCCCTCCCGGACGAGGCCGTGCGCCTCAGCTTCGAGACACGCCTCGCCTCCGCCAGCAGGGGGGACGAGGTCGTGGCCCGCCTGAGGGTCCAGAACGTCGCCGACCTGCGGGGCTACGGCATCGGCCTGACCTACGACGCCGACGCGGTGGAGTGGGTCGGCGTCAGCCCCTCAGAGGAGGCCCTGGCCCAGAGCGGCGGGGTCGCGCCCCTCTTCTGGTCCGTGCAGCGGGAGGGGAACCGGGTCTACCTCGGCGACTACCATAAGATGGGGAGCGGGCTCGCGGAGGGGGCGGTGGCCGAGGTCCGCCTCCGGCTCCGGCAGGACAACCCGAAAGGCCCGGTCGTCTCCCTCACCGACCTGCTCGTGCAGGGGGCGGACCGCCGGACTCTGAGGGCGGTGAACCTTGCAAACCTCCTGCTGACGCCGTCGGACTTCGCCCTGTCCCACAACTACCCCAACCCCTTCAACCCGGTCACCACCATCCGCTACGCCATCCCGCAGGCCGAGCGGGTCACCCTGCGGGTCTACAACCTCCTCGGCCAGCAGGTGGCCACGCTGGTGGACGCCCGGCAGGAGGCCGGGTTCTACGCCATCCAGTGGGACGGGAAGGACGCCCAGGGCCGCCGCGCGGCCTCCGGCGTCTACTTCTACCGGATGCAGGCCGGGAAGTTCACCCGCACAGAAAAAATGCTGTTGTTGAAATAGGAACCGGTAGGGGCACGGCATGCCGTGCCCCTACCCAATCACAATGCGAAATCTCACCTTCATCGCGCTTGCCCTCCTCATCGTCGCCTCCAACGCCTCCGGGCAGGCATGGGAGACGGCGCAGACCCTCACAGGCGTCTGGTCCGCTGCCGCGGCCTTCGGGGACTACACCGGGGACGGGCTGCCGGACCTCGTCCTGACCGGGCAGACGGGTTCGACGGATGGGGGCGTGCGCATCGCCCGCGCCTACCGGAACGTCAACGGGACCCTCACCGAGGACCGGGCGCAGGCCCTGCCGGGCGTGGCCTACGGGGCCGTGGCCTGGGCGGACTACGACCGGGACGGGGACCTCGACCTGGCCCTCTCCGGCCTGGACGCCGGCAATCAGGATGTCCTCAGGCTCTACAAGAACGACCGGGGGACCCTGCGCGAGGACACGGACCAGACCGAGTTCCTGCCGGTCCGCTACACGGCCCTGGCCTGGGGCGACTACGACAACGACGGCGACGCGGACCTCGCCGTCTCCGGGATGGACGCCCTGGGCACTCCCCAGACGGTCCTGTACCGGAATAACAACGGGAAGTTCAACGTCGACGCGGAGAATGCTGACGAGCTGGTCAAGGTCGCGCAGGGGACGCTGGCGTGGGAGGACTATGACAACGATGGAGATCTCGACCTGGCCCTGACGGGGATCGGGGCGTTTGGCGTCCGGTTCTCCCGGATCTACCGGAACCAGCCCCTCGGAACGTTGAGATTCGACGAGAAGACGGACCTGACGCCGCTGTCCGGCGGGTCGAGTGCCTGGGCGGACTACGACGGCGACGGAAATGCGGACCTCTTCCTGTCGGGGTGGGACGCCAACTGGAACGCCCGGTTCATCGTCTACAACAACCGGCCTACGGGCGCCCTGCGGGAGGCGACGGGGAGCTTCACCCGCCTGCTCGGCCCGACGGCCTGGGGGGACTATGACAACGAGGGGCACATCGACGCCGTGGTGGGAGGACAGACGAGCCTGTCTGATGCCTTCACCTTCTTCCTGCGGAACAGCCCGCCGGGGACCCTCTCCGAGGACCGGTCCGCGAACCTGCCGGGGCTGCGCGGGGGCGTCCTGGCCTTCGCGGATGTGGATAGCGACGGCGACCTCGACCTGCTGACGGCCGGCGAGGACGAAGACGGCCGGCGCCAGACAACCCTTCGCCGCAACGGAGCCCAGGCGCTCAACCGACCGCCCACACCCCCCGACCGGATCGACCCTCCTATCGTGACGGGCACAAGGGTGACCTTCACGTGGAGTCAAGGGAAGGACGATCGGACGAAGCTGGACGACCTGACCTACGACCTCCAGGTGGGCAACAGCCTCGGCGCGGATCGGGTCTTCTCCGGCGCGACGTCGGCGACGCTCGGCGCCGTGGGACACGGCACGAATAAGGTGCTCACGGTCCCGCTCCCGGAGGGGCAGTACACCTGGCGCGTCCGGGCCGTGGACAACGCCTTTCAGCGGTCCGCCTGGTCTCAGGAAGGCGTCTTCCTCGTCCAGACGTTCGTCGAGTCCGATCAAAACCTCCGAAACCTCACGCGGGGGGGCGTCGCGTGGGGGGACTATGACGGCGACGGCGACCCTGACCTGGCCATCAGCGGCCAGGACGTGGACGGTGAGACGCGCACGATCCTCTACGAGAACCGGAACGGCCTCCTGACGGAGAACTCGCGGGCGAGGTTCGTGGGCCTCCGGGATGGAGACCTGGCCTGGGCCGACTACGACAACGACGGCGACCTCGACCTGACCATGGTCGGCGCAGACCGGTTCGGCAACGCCTTTGGGCGCGTCTACCGGAACGACCGGGGGACATTTGCGCTGGATGCGACGGCCTCGGGAGCCCTGCCGAGGCTCATCAACAGCCGCATCGCCTGGGCCGACTGCGACAACGACGGCGACCTCGACCTGGCGATCATGGGGCGGGACCCCACCCTAGGGGGGTTTACCGCCAGGCTCTACCGCAACGAGGGGAAGGGCGTCCTGCGCGAAGACCCTTCGCAGGCCCTGCCAGGCGTGGCGTTGGGCTACCTGGCGTGGGGGGACTACAACAACGATGGGACTGCTGATCTTCTCATCACAGGACAGCTCCCGGACGGGGGCGGCCTCGCCCGCATTTACAGGAACGACCCGCCGGGGACGCTCAAGGAGGATGTCGCTGTCCGGCTGGAGGGCGTGAGGGCCAGTTCGGCGGCGTGGGGGGACTCCGACAACGACGGCGACCTCGACCTGGCGTTGTGTGGGTTCAGCACAGAGCGTAACCAGCGGGTCACGATCATTTACCATAATGAGAGGGGCGTGCTCAAGCAGGCATTTTCCCTGACAGGCGTTCAGCTGGGCGTTCTTGCCTGGGGGGACTACGACAACGACGGCGACCTCGACCTGGCCGTTGTCGGGGAGACGACAGACGGGCGGTTTATCCAGGTATATCGTAACAACAAGGCGACCTTTGACCCGGAGCCTTATAGGGTGTTGAGGGGGGTGGACCAATCCGCCGTGGCCTGGGCGGACGTCGGGGGGGACGGTGACCTCGACCTGACGGCGCTGGGCCGGGGTTCAGACCTGTCGCCCCTCTCCAGGATCAACGACAACCTGACCGAGCGGGTCCTCCCCAACCGGAGGCCCGACGCCCCCAGGGGCCTCACCTCCCAGACGGATGGGAGTTCCGTGACGCTCCGGTGGAACGCCGGCCAGGACCTCAACGGCACACCCGCGACAGGGCTGACCTACACCCTCCGGGTGGGCGCGAGCGCCGGCGGCCACGAGGTGATGTCCGGGGCCGCGCCGGTGGGCATGGGGAACGTGGGGGAGGGCCGCGTCCGCGTCCTGCGAAACCTGCCGAGCAACTTCTACACCTGGTCCGCGCGAACCCTGGACGCGGGGTTCGGGGCGTCCGACTTTGCCCCGGAGGAGCGGTTCATCATCGACACGATCAAGCCCGTGGTCAGGTCCGTGGACGTGCAGCCGAAGGTCGTCGGCCTCAACCAGGACGTGACCGTGGTGGTGACCTTCTTCGACGACTTCTCCGGCCTGAACACGGAGGCACTGCCGGAGGTGTCCTTCCTCCCCGCCAGGGCGGGCGCCCCCCTGACGCTCAGGCCGGTGGGCTTCACGGGGACCACGCCCACCTTCGTCTGGACGGGCCGGGCGACCATCCCCGCAGGGGTCGCCTCGGGAGCGGCCGCCATATCGGTCAGCGGGGCCGTGGACCGGAAGGGCAACCGCCTCGACGCGGCGCCGGGGGCCGGGACCTTCCTGATCGACGCCGACCCGCCCAGGGTCGTGACCTCCGAGCCTGCCGCCGGACAGACGGCCGTGCCCCGCTCCTCGCCGATCCGGGTGGTGTTCAACGAGACGATGGACGCCGCGACCCTGACCAGGGAGGCCTTCCAGTTGACCACCGCCGGCGCGCCCGTGGCCGGGACCTTCAACTACGACGCCAACACGAAGACGGTCATCTTCCAGCCGGGCGAGCTGAAGTCCAGGACCACGTACGAGGTCACCCTCTTTTCGAGCGTGCGGGACTCCGTGGGCAACCGGATGCCGCAGGACTTCCGGTTCACCTTCCAGACCGCCGACGTCCTGGTGGCCCAGGAGGGGGGGACCATCCGAACCGCCGACGGACTGGCCGCCCTCTATGCCCCGCCCAGGGCCCTCGCGCAGGACCAGGAGATCACCCTCGTCCCGCTCTCCGCCGCCGAGGCCAGGCCCCCCGCCAGCCTCACCTTCGTCTCCGCCTACCGGATCGGCCCCGATGCCCCCCTCTCCCTGGCCAAGCCGGCCACCCTGGCTCTCGCGTTCAAGAGCCTGCCAGCCGGGGCCAGGGCCGAGCGGCTAACCATCTTCCGGCGGGACGGCGCCGCCTGGACGCGCATAGGCGGGTCCTACGACGACGCGGCGAAATCAATCAGCACCGTTGTCCAGCAGCTGGGCGTGTTCGGCCTGTTTGAGGACCCCTCCGGGGGGACCGGCGCGGGCCTCACGGCCCTCGACTGCCAGCCCCGCGTCTTCTCGCCCGGCGGCGGCGGGTTCCGGGAGACCACCGACATCTCCTTCAGCCTGGCCGGCGCCTCCCCCGTCACCATCCACATCTACAGCCGGGGCGGCCGGCTGGAGCGGGTGCTCAAAAAGGACGCCACGCTCAACCCGGGCGTCAACGTGGTCCCCTGGGACGGCAGGGACGACGACGGCAAGATCGTGCCCAGCGGCCTCTACATCGTCGTGCTGACGGCCGAAGGTAAGAAGCTGAATAAGACTGTGGCGGTGATGAGGAATTGAACTGCGGGGAATAAATGGCGCGTGAGTACGTCGTCGCGTATTCGCCATACGACAGAAAACGTCATTCGCTGTTCACAGAACGGGGGCGTATCGTCCGGTTCGTGGTGCAATACGAAACCTATGTGAATGGCCGATGGAGGCCGGTAGTCCGGTACGACAACTTTTACACCCATGCCCACAGGGATTCCTACGGCAAGAGCGGCAAGCGCCTTGAACATCGTAAACCCATCCCTTGTGCATCTCTGAAAGAAGCTCTGGACTATGCCCACGACGATCTGGACCGTAACTGGAAACGCTATCGGGAGGTCTTCGAGAGGAGCTGATTCCCCGTGAAAGAAACGATCCGGCGCAAGAACACCGCTCTGGAAAAGTGGTTTTCAAGTTATCTGCTTGACAACCCTGAAATCGCGGAACAGATTCCAAAGCGGTCTGCCCTCGCTCTGATGCCAGCGGATGACCCGACGCTTGCGATGCACAATCTCGCTGCGGCCATGCGGATGGTCGATATGGATTCCCGGTTGAAACTTTTCTGCGTGATTCTAGATGGACGGCACAAGACCTATAAGGCTACGGTCACGGTCGTGGAGGCCAAAGCGGCGGAAGAGAAACGATGACTGATCTGGAATACTCTTTAATCATTGAGGCGACCGGTGAGCCCGACTTTTTCGGGTTCTACTCGCCCGATTTGGAAGGGTTCACTGGCGTCGGGTACTCTATCGAAGACTGCCTCTACAAAGCGAAGTGGGGCATGATCGAACACATCAACTTGCTGAAAGAGCAGGGGCTGCCTGTTTCTCCGAAGAATCCCAATCCCACGATCATCATCCAGAACGAGCAGCGGTTGGAGAGTGTTGTCTGACGCCTGATGGAACTCAAGATGGGAGTTTACAACGCGCCCCTTTATTATGAAATAGCTTTCAGCTTTATAGACGCCAAAAAGCAAATCGACCTCTTTGAAAGGTTCATCCGAAAGTTTTCTAAAGTTCCAGTCCGCCGGATGCTCGACATCGGGTGCGGGCCGAGCCTCCAGTTGCGGGAGGCCGCCCGGCGGGGGTATGAGGCCGTCGGGCTGGACACCAGCCCCCGGATGCTGAAGTACCTCAAGGCGAGGGCGCGGAAGGAAGGGGTCCGGGTCGAGACAATGCGGGCGGACCTGGCCGGCTTCCGGCTGAGGCCGAAGGCCGACTTCGCCTGCATCATGATGGGCACGATCAGCTACGTCCGGAGCAACCGGGAGTTTTTGAGTCACCTCGACTCTGTCGCCGCCTCCCTGAGGAGCGGCGGACTCTACCTGATCGATGATTTCAGGCTGGACTGGGCGGGCAAGACCTTCTTTGTCCCCGGCGTCTGGACGATGAGGCGGGGCGGCATCCGGGTGAAGACCACGTATCACATCCGGTTGAAGGATGCCCTGTCGCAGACGGCCGTGGACACGTTGAGGCTGGAGGTGAACGACCGGGGCAGGCGAAAGGTCCTTGAGGACCGCAGAGAGACGAAGTTGATCTTTCCGCAGGAACTGCTGACCCTCATCGAATTCAACGGCAAATTCGAGTTCCTGGGATGGTTCGAGCGGCACAGGATGAGAAGGTTGACGAAAGCTAACATGGATAACATGACGCTTTTGAGAAGAAAATGATTGAAACGCGCTGCCTTATCCTTTCACTTTTTCTGACCGCCGCCTCCGCAGGGGCCTCCTGGGCGCAGACGCAGCCCCGGTTCACGGAGGTGACCGAGGCCGCCGGGCTCGTTACGGGCGGACAGTTGGGGACGAGCGCGACGTGGGGGGACTACAACGGGGACGGCCGCCTCGACCTCTACGTGACCTACTGGGGGACCGGCGTGAGCAACCCCCGCAATTCCCTGTATAGAAACGACGGGGATGGGGCGTTCACCAATGTAGGGGAACAGGCAGGCGTCGTGCCCCTCCGGGCCAACAGCGCCTTCGCGACCTGGGTCGATTACGACAACGACGGCGACCTCGACCTCTACGTCGTCAATTTCTATGAACCCAATATCCTCTATCGCAATCGAGGGGACGGGTCTTTCGAGGACGTGACCGAGAGGGCAGGGGTGGCCGGGGGCCGGCTGGGGAACAGGGTGTCTGCCGCGTGGGGGGACTCCGACAACGACGGAGACCTCGACCTCTACCTCTGCAAATATTACGTGGAGAACGAGATCTATCGTAACAACGGGAACGGGACCTTCACCGAGGTGGACGCGGGCGTCGGGGACAGGCGGGACAGCGAGAAGGCCGCCTGGGTCGATTACGACAACGATGGAGACCTCGACCTCTACGTCGTCAACCGCGAGCAGGCCAATACCCTGTACCAGAACGACGGGACCGGTAAATTCACCGAGGTCGCCCCCCTGCTCGGCGTGGACAACACGGAGGTCGGCCGCAACGTCACCTGGGGGGACTACGACAACGACGGCGACCTGGACTGCTTCCTGGCGAACATCGGGGCCAACACCCTCTACCGGAACGACGGGACCGGCAGGTTCACCAACGTCTCGAAGACTGCCGGGGTGCGGAAGGTGGCGTCGGGGTGGATCTCCTGGGCGGGGGTCTGGGGGGACTTCAACCACGACGGCCTCCTGGACCTCTTCGTGGCCCACGGCGCGGAGTCCGCAAACGGAGAGCCGGACATCCTGTTCGTTGGCCAGGCGGGCGGGGCGTTCGCCGACCGCACGGCCGGGGCGGGGTTCACGGTCGAGGGATCGGGCTACTCCATGAACGCAGCCTCGGCGGACTACGACGGCGACGGCGACCTCGACCTGTTCGTGGTCCGCAACAGGCTTCCAGGGAGCGGCCTCGGACAGCGTGTCGGCTTCAGCCGCAGCCGGCTCTTCCGGAACGAGCAGAACGACCGGAACTTCATCAGGGTGAAGGTGGCGGGGGCCGGCCCCCCCCTGAGCAACCGGGATGGGATCGGCGCGAAGGTCCGGCTCCTGACCGCCGGGACCCAGACCCTGCGGGGCTACCGGGTCACGGCATCCGGGCCTCAGCCGGTCTCGGAGGTCCATTTCGGCGTCTCTGCGGGGACCTACGACGTGGAGGTGGCGTTTCCGAGCGGGCGCACGGCCCGGCAGGCGGGCGTGGCCCAGGGGCAGACAGTGACGATACAGGAACGATGAAGCGGATAATCTATGCGATTACTTAGAATAATCATCTTTATCTTTTTCCTCGCGGTCCCGACCTCCGCCTCCGCAAAGGGCATCCAGCCCTCGGCCTCCGCCGGCGCGCGTTCGATCGCCATGGGCGGGGCCTTCACGGCCGTGGCCGACGACGCCAGCGCCATCCTGCTCAACCCCTCCGGCCTCCCCCTCCTCCAGCGGCAGGAGCTGAGCTTCTCCTACGCGAACCGCTTCAGCCTGATCCAGAACAGCTACGCGGCCTACGTCCTGCCCATCTTCGACAACCACGCCCTCGGCTTCGACTGGCGGAGGGACAGCTTCTCGGACCCGGAGCTGGGGTTCTCGGAGAACGTCCTCAACCTCTCCTACGGCTACCGGGTCCACCCCAGGATCAACGTCGGGGTGGGCGTGAAGCGCGTCAGCCAGTCCCTGGACCTGGACAGGAACACCCTGCGCAGCGCGTCGGGCCTCGGCTTCGACGCCAGCCTCCTCCTCTCCCCCGCGCGCAGGCTGCGCATCGGCGCGGTGGTCCAGGACATCGGCGGCACCTCGGTGAGATACAACCAGCGCTCGGACGAGATCGCGCCCACCTCCGTCCGGGGGGGCATCGCCCTCCAGCCCGTGGACGGGGCGACCCTGGCCGTGGACCTGGACCGGCGCACCGCCCGCCTCGGCGCGGAATACCAGATCGCCGCCCCGCTCTCCCTCCGCGCGGGCGCGCAGAAGGACATGGACAAGTCCGCGGCGGGGTGGCTCTACACCCTCGGCTTCGGCCTGCGCTACCGGTTCATGCGCCTGGACTACGCCTACGAGCGCCACCCCGACCTCCCGGCCACGCACCACCTGGCTATGGCCATGGCCTACAACCCCGCCCTCGTCTCGATCAAAAACGCCCTGGTGCGCCCCTCGCCCGTGTTCAAGTCGTTCTACCGGCAGTACGAGGAGGGCGACTTCATCGACGTGGAGCTGAAGAACGCCGCCCCGTCCCCCCTGCCCGTGACCGTCAGCATCGACGTGCCGACCCTCACGAAGACCCCGCACGAGGAGACCGTGGTCCTCCCCCCGCAGACCACCCAGCGCTACTCCTTCCGCCTGACCTTCCCGCCCGACCTCCTCACCTCGGAGGGGGCCGGCTACGACAACCTGGTCCAGCCCACCGTGAAGGTCAGCTACACGCGGGACAGGGCCACGAAGGTCACGGCCAAGAAACTGGACAACGTCTACGTCCTCGGCAAGAACAAGATGAGCTGGTCCGACCCGGCGCGGGCCGCCGCCTTCGTCACGCCGGAGGACGAGGCAGTGGACCGGTTCGCCCGGCAGACCATCGCCGCTTACAACACCCTGCTGACGGAGAAGTTCGGGCACAACAACATCGGAAAGGCGGCGGTGATCTTCGACGCCGTCGGGGCCCACGGCATCCGCTACCAGCAGGACCGGGCCACCCCCTACGAGAAGATCGCGGGCGACGACTCCGTGTTCGACACCATCGCCTACCCCTCCGAGCTGCTCACGAGCAAGATCGGCGACTGCGACGACTGCACGGTGCTCTATGCCTCCATGTTGGCCAACCTGAACATCGAGACCGCCCTGCTGGACGTCAACGACCCCGAGTTCGGCCACGTCTACATGATGTTCGACACCGGAATTTCGCAAAATCGTGTCGCAGATCACTTTCTGGACGACAAAGAGTTCGTAAATTGGGAGGGGAAGATCTGGCTCCCGGTGGAGACGACCCTCTTCGGGCAGTCCTTCTCCGACGCCTGGCGCAACGGCGTGGAGGAGTACCACAAGCGGAAGGCGCGGGGGTTCATCCGCGAGGTCTCGTTCGGCGAGGCGGCCAGGACCTACAGGCCGGGCGTCGTGAAGCCGGCGAGCATCCCCCCCCCGGACCGGGCGGCGGTGGACAGGCTCCTGGACCGGGACGTCGCCTTCTTCGACGCCCGCGTGGACCAGCTCGCCCTCGGCGCCGGCGGCGTCTCCCTCGATGTCTCGGAGGGCCTCTACGACGCCGGGGCCGCCTACCTCCGGATGAACCACCTGGAGAAGGCCCTGGACATGTTCGACCGGGCCCTGGAGAAAGACCCGAACCTGGCCGACGCCTACAACGCCAAGGGGGTCGTCCTCACCCGCCGCCGGCAGTACGACGAGGCCCTCAGGCTCTACCAGAAGGCCCTCTCCCTCAACCCGTCCGACGCGGGCATCCGCCTCAACATCGCCCTCGCCTACCACCTGCAGGGGCGTCAGGACGAGGCGTCCCAGGAGTATCAGAGGGTCCTGGAGACCAACCAGGAGATGGCCGGTCAGATTGCCTCCCTGTTCGGCAAGGGAGCGCCCGCGTCGTCGCCCGCCGGGTCCGTCGACGTGGTCAAACAGGCGGCTGCGGACAACGCCTATGGCGAGGGCGCGTCCTACCTCCAGCTCGGCTCCCTCGACAAGGCGGTCGAGGCATTCGACCGGGCCGTCGGCCTGAACCCAAGTCTGGCCGATGCTTACAACGCCAAGGGGGTCATCCTCACCCGCCGCCGGCAATACGACGAGGCCCTCCAGCTCTACCAGAAGGCCCTCGCCCTCAACCCCTCCGACGCGGGCATCCGCCTCAACATCGCCCTCACCTACCACCTTCAGGGGCGCCGGGACGAGGCCCTGCAGGAGTACCGGCGGGTGAAGGAGGCCGACCCGGAGACGGCCGGCCGGATCTCCTCTCTCTTCGGCGAGGCCCCGCCCGCCTCGCCCTCGGCCCCGGAGTCGGGGGACCTGGTCAAGCAGATGGCCGCGGACAACGCCTACAATGAGGGCGCGTCCTACCTCCAGCTCAACGCCCTCGACAGGGCGATGGCCGCCTTTGACCGGGCCATCGGCCTGAACCCGGACCTGGCCGACGCCCACAACGCCAAGGGGGTGATCCTGACTCACCGTCGGCAGTACGACGAGGCCCTCGCGCTCTACCAGAGGGCCATCGCCCTCGCGCCGGAGAACGCGGGCTTCCGGTGGAACCTGATGGTCCTCTACCACCTCCAGGGGAAGCGCGCCGAGGCCGAGGCTGAATACAGAAAGGTCGTTGAGATCGACAAAGCCTATGAGGGCCGGGCGGACTTTCTCCGGGAATCCCCGGCCAGATAAGGAATAGGGAGGGAATAACCCGTTTCCGTATACAAGGAGGTTCTTATGTCACGGTTCTACGCGATCCTTATCGGCCTCGCCCTGGCGGTCGCCGTCGCCGGGATGGCCGCGGCCCAGGAGAAGAAGGCGGAGGAGAAAAAGGCGACGCCCGCAGCAGCAGCCCCCGGCGACACGGCCAAGGTCAAGGTGTCCAAGGAGTTCCTCGACCGGTGGAAGCGCATCAACGACATGACGAAGCAGAAGCGGGATTTCCAGGCCCAGAAGGCCACCACGGTGGCAGGTGTGCGCGGGGCCGAGGCCGAGGACGCCGTCCTCAGCCAGCTCTACTACAAGGGCGGCAACCGCTACCCCAGCCGGATGGAGCTGAAGAACGCCATCGCCATGCTCCAGGAGACGATCAAGGCGGACCCGAAGGCCGAGGGCGCTGCGGAGTCCAAATATTTCATCGCTCAGTGCTACTCTCAGCTCGGTGACAAGGCCGAGGCGCAGAAGTATTACGACGACGTCATCCAGAACCACGCCGCCACCGACTGGGCCAAAAAGGCCAAAGAAGACCTGGAACAGGCGAAGAAGAGCAAGTAGGAAAGACAGAACCGGGGAAGCGGGGAAAACCATCTCTCCGTTTCCCCGGTTCCCCCGTCTCCGTTTCGGGGGTTGTATGCGTCCTCGCGAAGAGATCGAAGAGCGGCTCCGCGTCCTGACGCAAGCCTTATACTTCTCCCACGCCCATCGGGACGAATTGAGCGAGGAGGCGCGGGTCAAACTTCGCATTCTCGAAGAGAACATCAGCCTGTTGCAGTGGTGCCTCTCCGATTCCGATGTGCCCCGCGTCACGTGGGGCACGGTCCGGGAGGCATTTCAGTTTTTTCTGCGCGCCCTCCGGCAGAAAGTGTCGAGCGCAGGAAGCCCCCAGAGCGAGAGGTGACCATGAATGCCCAAAAACATAAGAAGATCTCCTATTTCTATCTCTTTATAGGTCTCGGCGTCAGCCTCCTCATGGCCTTGCTCGCGTATTTTAACGTCACCTTCTACGAGGTCGCGGAGCTCAAGACCTACGACCAGCGGTTCCTGCTCAGGACCGCGATCTTCGGCCCCGTCCGGATGGACCCCAACCTGGCCACGGTGGACGTGGACAACGCCACCCTGACCCACGAAGGGCGCTGGCAGGACTGGACCCGCGACAAGCACACGAAGATCATCCGCGCCCTCCACGAGTTCGGCGCAGCGATGCTCGGATTCGACGTCTTCTTCGTGGAGCCGAGCAGGAAATCCGTCGCCCAGGAGCAGCTTCAGGAGCTCGAGGCCGTTGACCGGGCATCGGTCCTGAAACTGATCCGGGACTACGACGCGGAGATGGCCGTGGCCACGCGGGAGACGGGCAACGTCTACCTCGGGCAGTTCCTCGAAGAGCTGGAGGAGGGAGATCGGGTGTCGCCCCTGGAGCCTGCCCGGCAGGAGGCGCTTGCAGCGCTGGAGGGGAGAGGATTCATCACCCCCTACCCGGAGACCGGGCGGAGCACGATCAGGAAGATCAGGGAGATCCATCCCCCGCTCAAACCCCTGGTCGAGGCGGCCAGAGGGGTCGGGTTTGCGCAGGCCTTCCCGGACCTGGACGGGACGCGGCGCAGGTTTCCCCTGGTCCTCCTCTACGAGAATCGCCTCATGCCCTCCCTGGCCCTGATCATGCTCTGCGACTACCTGCGCGTGCCGCTGGCCAGCGTCCAGATCGTGGAGGGGAAACACGTCCGGCTCCCCGGCGCCCACCTGCCCGGCGGCCGGGTGAAGGACATCTCGATCCCCACCGACGCCAAAGGGCAGATGCTCGTCAACTGGGCGGGCGAGTTCTTGCAGACCTTCCTGCACTATCCCCACGTCACGATCTCGCTGCTGGCCCAGGACAGGAAGGCGCTCGACGCCCTGCGCGCCGTCAAGCAGATCAACATCGAGCGCCCGGAGGCCATGCAGGACCCGGAGCGTCTCCTCGACCTGGCGCGACAGAGGGGGATCGACGACGCCGGCCTGGTGACCGGCTACCAGGCATCCCTTCAGGCCGCCAGCCTGATGGAGCAGGCCGTGCTGGCCGACCCGCAGGTCAGGACCGC
Organism: uncultured Gemmatimonas sp.; assembly: GCA_964428665.1. Classification (GTDB taxonomy): domain Bacteria; phylum Latescibacterota; class UBA2968; order SICM01; family SICM01; genus SICM01. The sequence continues at coordinate 6,450 of CAYRZX010000061.1, read as the reverse complement.
CCACGTCTTCGCGCAGCTCTTCGGCCTGCCGACCGACCAGGTGCCGGCGGACCTGGGGCCCGACTCCCCGGCGGAGGCCATCCTGAAATTCGCCCCCTCGGACGACTACGTCGGGCAGATCAGAGACCTGCTCAGGACCCTGGACGACGTGCGGGTCAACAACCTGGTGGCGCAGCGGATGGAAAAGAACGGCCTCGCGACGCCGGAGCAGGTCGCCGCCGGTCTGCCGGGCCTGTCCGCGGACCGGGTGCGCCGGAGCCTGGAGACCCTGCGCTACAACCTTCGGGGAGGCCAGGTCCAGCCCGAGGACCGGCCGCTCTTCTTCCCGCCGCTCCCGCCGATCACGTTCGTGAACAGGGGGAAACAGCAGCCGGTGACGGCCGAGGACATGAAGGGGAAGATCCTCTTCTACGGGCTGACGGCCACGGCCACGCACGACCTCAACCCGACGCCCTATGAACCCGCCTACCCGCTGGTGGGCATCTATCCCAATGTGTTCAACACGGTCCTCACCGAGAACTTTCTGAGGAAGGCGCCCGGCTGGCTGAACGACCTGGTCATCCTCGGCCTGGGCCTCCTGATCGGGCTGACGATCCCCCGCTTCAAGGCCCTGGACGGGGCCATCTGGATGCTCATCCTCCTGATCGTCTACGTCGTGGGGGCGTTTCTGCTGTTCACGCACGGCGGCCTCTGGATCGACGTGGTCGGGCCGGTCAGCACGCTGGTCCTCGGCTACCTGAGCATCACGCTCTACAACTACGTCCAGAAGGAAAAAGAGAAGGATTTCGTACAGGGCGCTTTCGGGCACTTTCTGGACCCGAAGGTCGTGGAGAACCTGGTGGAGCACCCCGAGCTGGTGGAGCAGCTGGGCGGGGAGGAGCGGGTGATGACCGCCTTCTTCTCCGACGTGGCGAGTTTTTCCACGATATCCGAGAACCTGACGCCGACGGGGCTGGTCACCCTGCTCAACCAGTACCTGACGGAGATGTGCGAGATCATCGCCCATCACGGCGGCACCATCGACAAGTTCGAGGGGGACATGATCATTGCCTTCTACGGCGCGCCCATCCCCTACGAGGACCACGCGGAGCGGGCGGCGCTGGCCTGCATTGACCAGCAGGAGAAGCTCGTGGAGTTGCGCCGGGGCTGGGAGGAACGTGGGGAGTTTGCCGAACTCCGGAAGAAGTGGGCCGACGAGGGGCGCGGGGAGTTCCTCCGGGCGCGGATGGGCGTGAACACCGGCCGGATGGTGGTCGGGAACATGGGGTCCAGGACGCGGGTGGACTACACGATCATGGGGGACGCCGTCAACCTGGCCTCCCGGCTGGAGGGCGCGGGCAAGCAGTACAACGTCGTCACCATGATCACGCAGGACACTTACGAGCAGGCGAAAGGTGCCATCGAGGCGCGGCAACTGGACGCCATCCGGGTCGTGGGCAAGGAGGAGCCGGTGAAGGTCTACGAGATCCTCGGTCGGAGAGGTCAGGTCGCCCCGGCCAGGGCCGAGGCCGCCGCCCTGTTCGCTAAAGGATATGAGATGTACGCGCAGCAGTACTGGGACGAGGCCATCGCCTACTTTGAGGCCGCGCTCAAGGCATACCCCCACGACGGCCCGTCGCAGATCTTCGTCAAGCGCTGCCAGGCCTTCAAGCTGAACCCGCCCCCGGCCAACTGGGACGCGGTGCACACGCTGGAATCCAAATAGTTACTGACTGACTGTCCTTATGGGCGCTCTCCAGGTGTTCCTCCAGGCGTTCCGATGGCAGGATGCCGTCGACATCGTGATCGTCGCCTACCTCACCTACCGGCTCTACCTCTGGCTGAGATACACGAAGGCGTTCCAGGCCCTTCTCGGCCTGGCCTTCCTCGGCGTGCTCTACGTCATCTCCAGGCGGGTCGACCTCGTGGCCACGACGTGGCTCTTCGAGGAGCTCTGGGCGGTCCTGGTCATCCTCCTGATCATCCTCTTCCAGTCCGACATCCACCAGGCCCTGTCGCGGGCCAACCCCATCCAGATCCTGCTGGGCGCCCCCCCGGCCCCCGGCGCGGCGGAGCTGGCCGCCGTCGCGCGCGCCATCTTCGACCTGGCCGGAAGGCGCATCGGGGCGCTGATCGTGTTCGAGCGGAAGGACGCCCTCGAAGGCCACGTGCTGGAGGGGACGCCCGTGGAGGGCCGGCTGACCCCCGAGCTGCTCGGCACGATCTTCTACCCCAACTCCCCGCTCCACGACGGGGCGGCCCTCGTCAGGGGGGGGCGCATCCGGAGGGCCGGCTGCTACCTGCCCCTGGCCCCCGACGCCGACCTCCCCATGAACTACGGGACGCGGCACCGCGCCGGCCTGGGCATCGCCAAAGAGACGGACGCCGTGACCGTGATCGTCTCAGAGGAGCGGGGCACGGTCGCGCTGGCCTACGACGGCAGGATTGGCGAGGTCCCGTCCGCCGAGGTCCTCAACGCTCGGCTGCAACACCTGCTGACCCCGGCCCCCCTGCGCCGCTCCCCCATCCCCCTGCTGCGCCGCCCCTTCGCTCGCCTCAAGACCAAGCTCGCCGTCCTCAGCTTCGTCGCCCTGGCCTGGTACCTTCTCGTGTTCGGCCAGCGGCTGGTCATCTCAGTCCCTGCGACGGTGGAATATCGGAACCTGCCCAGAAGGCTGGAGATGGTCAGCCCGCCCACGGGACAGGTGAGCGTCCAGATCGAGGGGACGCAGACGCGCCTCCGGTTTCTGGACACGAGGCAGATCAAGGCAGAGATCAACCTTTCAGGCGTCCCATCCGGGATTCACACGAAGCCCATCACCGCCCAGGACCTCAACCTGCCGCCCGGCGTCGAAGTCCTGAACATCGACCCGCCCGTGGTGACCGTGCACCTCGATGAGAAGATTGAACAGTTAGTGAAGGTGGCGCCGAAGGTGGTCGGCCGTCCCTCGCGAGGTCTGACCCTCGACAGGATGAACCCCGACCCCGACAGCCTGAAGGTGTCCGGCTGGGCGTCAGAGGTGCGGCGGTTGAAGGAGATCCCGACGAAACCCATCGACCTCAACGGGGTGCACGCGCCGGGCGAGATGGAGCGGACAGTGCCCGTGGGCGCCCTCCCCCCCTCTCTCAAACTCGCCCCCGGCGAGCCCTCCATCGTCCGCGTCCGCTTCAGCGTGGTGCGGAGGTGAAAAGGGCGGCCTTGAGATAGGCCACGGCGCGCGCCTCCAGGTCGTCCCCAGGCCCTCTCGGATGGCCGAGGTGCTCCGGGTGGATCATGCCCTCGTAGCCCGCCTCCCTGAGCAGCCGGAGAATGCGCGGAAAGTCCAGCTCCCCCTCGCCCGGAAAGACCTCCTCCGCGGCGGGCCAGCGCCCGCGCACGTCCCGCGCCTGCGCGAAGTGGACCTTCCCCCTGAACTCCCCCACCAGGGACGGCACGTCCCCCCCGGTGATATGCATGCCCGTGCAGAACGCCACGCCGTTGCAGGGGCTCGGCACGGCGTCCAGCAGACGCCGGATGCCCTCCGCGTCCCGCACGAGATAGGGGCCGCGCCACCCCTCCGGCCGGTAGTGGCGGTAGTTCGAGGCCCGCACGCCCGACCGCAGCGCCGACGCCCTCAGGTCATCCGGCAGACAGCGCCAGATGCCGTGGTTGGCGATCCGCACGTCGGCCTGTTCCGCCTCGGCCACCAGCTCCCGGAACACGGCGATCAGCCCGTCCCAGTAAGCCGCGTCGTCCGCGGGGTCCGCCGGCTCGGCCAGGTCCACGTAGTGGAGCATGGATCGGATGCCCGCGCGCCCGACCACGGAGATCGTGCGCCGCATGGCGTCGATCTCCCGCCGATGTCCCGAGCGGTCGAGCGCCACCGCCGGGTCGTTCCCGAACCACTGGATGATCGCCGGGGCCGCGATGCCCGCGTCGGAGAGCTGCCGGAGGACCTCCTTCAGCCGGTTTAAATCCGGTACATCCTCCCCCTCCTCCCGGAACGCCGCGCAGTAGAGCGCAACCCGGTCCACCCCCAGCGCCCGGCACCGGGCGACGGTCGCCTCTGCGCTGCGCCCCGACGCAATACCGATCTGCACCATAACCGCCTCCTTGGAAAT
>CAYRZX010000061.1:0-2270 GCA_964428665.1 uncultured Gemmatimonas sp. | reverse complement strand
CTGCGCTGCGCCCCGACGCAATACCGATCTGCACCATAACCGCCTCCTTGGAAATGAGTCCATGTCTGAGCGCAATCTATGCCGCGCCCGATCTCCTGTCAACGCCAAAAATACCCGATACTTGACACGGACTGGGAAGCAGTTGTATCTTGTGGAGAGGGGCAACCACTGACCACTGACCACTGACCACTGACCGATGAACCGCTGGATTCTCTCATTTCTCTGTGTTCTCTGTGCTCTCTGTGGTGAATTGAATTTTGCCCTCGCCCAGCCCTTCCCCGGCACTCGTTCCGAGGCCCTTGCTTCCGGCCGGCTGATTGCGGACTACGACGGGGAACTCCGCCGGAGCGACGGACGGCTCGACGTCCCCCTGCTCATCCAGCAGTTGAAGGGGTTGAAGGCCAACGTCTATTTCTACCTGATCTGGCACAGGGACACCGACTGGGAGGACCTCAGCCTCTTCCTGCCCGAGGCCCGCGCCGCCGGGGTCGAGGTCTGGGTCTACCTCGTCCCCCCGTCCGAGAGCCCGCCCCACACCACGCTCTACTCCGAGCCCTTCCGCCTGGACTACATCCGCTGGGGGGAGGAGATCGGAAAGCTGTCCGCCGCCCACCCCAACCTGACGGCCTTTGTGATCGACGACTTCTGGGCCAACGCGACCTTCTTCACGCCGGGCTACGTGGGCCGGATGCGCGCCGCCGGGCGGCAGCACAACCCCGGTCTCCTCTTCCTGCCCCTGATGTACTACCGCGAGATGAGCCGCCGGTTCGTCCTGGACTACAGGGGCGTGATCGACGGCGCGGTGGTCGCCTACCCGAAAGGCCCGGAGGACATCCGCCTGGCCCACGCCCTGCTGACCGACCGGGACGAAAGCCCGGCGCGCTGGGTCTTCACCTACCCCTATCAGACCCGCTCGGACCCCGGCGACTTCGCGGAGGCCCGATGCCTCTACACGGTCACCCCGGCGGATCGCTACCTCCTCCACCTGACCGGCGGCGACGACTACCTCGGCCCCACGTCAGGCTACCACGTCAAGCAGGTCCTGGTGGACAGGGAGGTGGTCTGGCAGGAGGACGTGGCCGGAGGGGCCGTGGGGATGCGAGCCATTCAGGTGGACGTGACCGGCCAGGTGAAAGGAAAGTCTTCCGTCACCCTCGCCGTGCGGGTGGTGGACCTGAAAGCCGTGTCCAACTTCGGCGTGGAGGTCTCGTGGAGCGAGGTGGAGACGGACGGATTGAGGCCCGCCGACGGGTCCTCCTGGACGGCCAGCGCAGGGGGGCGCTGGCAGGTGGCGTTCGAGGCCGCGCACCACGGGGAGGGGGCCTTTCACATCCCCTTCGTCGTCATGGTCGCCGCCTCGCGGGAGGCCTTCCCCAGGCGGGTGGGCCTGGAGGCCACCCCGGAGAACATCCGGGACCACGTGGAGATGGCCTTTACGGAGATGCGCCGGGGCAACGCCGACGGCGTGGTCACCTACGTCCTGGACAAGCGCCCTGGCAACCCCGACTACGCCGCCGTGCAGACCGCCTTCCTGAGGGCCGCCCAGTTCTCCCCGCCCAGCCCCGACTTCGACGGGGACGGGACCGTCGGCTTCGACGACTTCTTCCTCTTCGCCGACGCCTTCGGGTCGAAGGAGGCGCGGTTCGACCTGGACGGGGATGGGACCGTCGGCTTCGACGACTTCTTCGTATTTGCGGCGAATTTCGGCAGGAGAAGCTAGACCTCACCCCCGACCCCTCTCCTTTAGGAGAGGGGAGAGAAAGCACCTCACCCCCGCCCCCTCCCCTACAAGAGGGGAGGGGAGAAAGACAAGAAGCAAAACGGCGCGACGCCGGAAACCCCCACTACTGAAGTCCAGCAGAAGCAACCCACATGCCGGGGGCACAAATTTCGGTGCGACAGCAGAACGTCAAGGTTGCGGCGCGCCCAGCCCCTCGCGGCGTTTGAGCGAGCGTGCTTCTTTTGTCCAACTTTTCTTGCACGAGCAAGAAAAGTTGGAACCTCTGCCTCTCATCAATAGGAGATACCCGTGCCTCTACTCATCCGCCCTGCCGGACCTCGCGACCTCGAACCCATCGCCCGGTTCAACGCCGCCCTGGCGCAGGAGACCGAGGGGGTCCGCCTCGACCCGGAGCTGCTCAGGCAGGGTGTCCTGGCCGTCCTGAAGGACCCTCAGAAAGGCTTCTACCTCCTTGCCGAAGAGGGAGGCGAGATTGTCGGCCAGGTGATGATCACCTTCGAGTGGAGCGACTGGCGCAACGGGGTCTTCT
>CAYRZX010000060.1:0-25106 GCA_964428665.1 uncultured Gemmatimonas sp. | reverse complement strand
TACGGTTCACGGTACCCGGTCCACGGTACCCGACTTTTCGTTTCACGTTTCACGTTTCACGTTTCACGTTTCACTCTTTTGTCACAACCTAATAAAACCTAAATGGGTTGTCAAGTAAAACAAACGGGGATGTCGGGGCATTTTCAGCCTTGACTTGGATTTTGCTTTCCCCCATATTAGCAGGGCATCTCCGAAACGCCGGGGCGAGGCGTTCACGAGGCCGGTCCGGCTCCCGTTTTTTCCCGTGAATATCTCGGCCCTTCTCATACTCTGACACCCGGCTTGAGCCCATGGGCGCTCCCCTCTCATCGTTCGCACGCCTCGTTCGCTGTTCTGTCATCGCGCTTGTGTCTGCCCTCGCCTGCACATCCCAGTACGTGATCCCCCACGACGGCCTCTACGACAGCCAGCTCCCGGCCGTCACGACCGAGTCCCGGCGCGCCTTCGACCGCCTGTTCGCCTCCACGGTGAAGGTGACCTGGACGCCGGAGTACCGGACGACGCACTATCATCACGATCTGGACCGAGACAGGCAGCCCTTCTCCGACCCGACGAGCCCCACGGGGTTTCGCCTGTTGCGCGGGGAGGCGGGCATCAGCGTGTCGCGGGACGCCTATTCCATCGTGGGGTCCGGGGTGTTGATCGCCCGGCGGGCCACGGGCATGGGCATGGATGCGGGCGTGGTCCTGACGGTGGCGCACGTGGTCACGGCCCCGGACACGGTGCGGTCCTACCTCTGGGACGAGCGGGGCCAGCCCACCGGGGTCCTGACCTCGATCTCGGTGAAGGTGTCCGACTTTGTGTTCATCACCGGGCGCAGCGGGGTGCACGCCGGGGCCTCGGTGCGGAAGGTGGACCGGGAGCAGGACCTGGCGCTGCTGACCGCCAGCATCCCCGCGGCGGTGGGCGGGCTGGAGGACTTCAGCTTCAAGGTGGGGGACTCCTCGGAGCTGGACTGGGGGAACATCGCCTATCTGCTGGGCTACCCGCACGGGCAGGCGCAGCTGACGTGGGGCATCGTCAGCCGGGGGGAGCGGAAGGGGGACTTCATCGTGGGGGCCACGGTCAACCTCGGCTACAGCGGGGGGCCGGTGATCGCCGTCCGGGACGGCCTGCCCCACCTGGAGCTGGTCGGCCTGTGCAAGGGGGCCTCGGTGAACAAGATCCGCTACGTCGCGCCGAACGACCTGCTCAGCGAGGGGGTGAGGATGACGCCGCGCCTGATCGAAGAGACGACGGTGAAGGAGGTCCGGCAGATCGAGTACGGGACGGCGTTCGTGGCGCCGATCAACGCCATCCGCAGGTTCGTGCTCGAGGCGCGAGAGGTCTTCACGGAGAAGGGGATCGATGTCCTCACGTACCCTTCGCTCAGGGTGTGGGGGTTCTAGAACGATGCGAGCCGGGGAAGCGGAGAGCCGGAGAGCCGGGGAAAGAAATCTCCCCGCTTCTCCGCTTCTCCGTTTCTCCGTTTCGCTTGGTATTTTGTTGTCTGTCCTCTTCTGGGACCTGGCCTGGGCAGATGACATGGTCTTTGTTCCTGCCGGGTCTTTCCTGATGGGTTCGGCGGAGGGGGAGAAGGACGAAGCGCCTCCGCACACCGTCTTTCTCGACGCCTTTGCCATCGACCGGACGGAGGTGACGAACGCGGCCTACGCCCTTTTCTGGAAGGCCGACGGGGGGCCGGAGAGCCCTCACACGCCGGGCAGCTTCGAGGGGGCGCAGTGGCCGGATGTCGCCCGGGAGCGGCCGGACCATCCGGTGGTGGGCGTCACGTGGTTCGATGCGGCGGCCTACTGCCGGTGGGCCGGGAAGCGGCTGCCGACCGAGGCGGAGTGGGAGAAGGCGGCGCGGGGGACGGACGGGCGGGTCTGGCCGTGGGGGGGCGCGTTCGGGGGGGACACGGGGCGCGCAAACGTGTACAGCGGCGGCGACGGATACCCGCAGTCGACGGCCCCGGTCGGGCGCTTCCCATCGGGGGCCAGTCCCTGCGGGGCGCTCGACATGGCGGGCAATGTCTGGGAGTGGGTGGCCGACTGGTACGGGTCGGACGCCTACGTCAGGTCGCCGCGAAAGAACCCGAAGGGGCCGGACCGGGGCGGGGTGCGCACGCTGCGGGGCGGGTCGTGGGCGGCCACGCGCGTCTACGCCCGCACGACGTATCGCAACAGCAGCTTCCTGCCCACGGAGCGTCTGCGGGATGTGGGGTTTCGCTGCGCGGCGGATGCGAGAAAGTGAAAAATGAAAAGTGCAGATTGCAAAGTGAAAAATGAAAAGCGGCAGTTTGCGTTTCTATTTTGCATTTTGCATTTTGCATTTTGCATTTTGCATTTCACACTGTGGCCTACCCTTGCTCAGTGTGATCCCACCGTGGGCGTGCCGCTCAACCATTCGGCCTACCGGCTGATCGACCGGTTCGAGGCGAAGGGGTGGCTGAAGCGTTGGGGGAACGGCGCCAGGCCGATGTCGCGCATGGAGGTCGCGCGGGCGCTCCGGCAGGTCCTGGACCGGGCGGCGAAGGGGGAGGGGCTGACGCGCGCGGAGTCGGCGCAGGTGGGCCGGCTGAGGGCGGAGTTCGCGCCGGAGCTGCGCACGATGGGGGTCGGGGTCCCCCCTGACTCCAGCTCCCTGTTCCGGCGTCTGTGGAGGGGGGGACACTTAGGCGCGTGGGAGGGGGCGGAGGGGTCTGTCTCTCTCGACGCCCTGCTCCGGCAGCAGTTCATCGCGTCGGACGACGGGGCGCGCACCTCCCTGACGAAGGTGGGCGGGTTCGTCGAGGGCACGGCGGGGCGGCTGATCGGGTTCCGCGTCCGGCACTGGGAGGCGCGGCAGCAGGGCAACCGGACGATCCGGTCCCGGGCGGACATCGTCGGGGGGCGCGTGGAATTTCTGGAGGTGAAGGGGAGGCTGGCGGACTTCCGGGAGGCCACGGCGCAGGTGGTGGTGGGGACGCCGTGGTTCGACGTGGCGATGGGGAAGGACTTCGAGTCGTGGGGGCCGTCGTTCACGGGGAGTCTGTTCCTGTCGGACAACGCCCCCTCGTTCCCCTTCGTCAAGCTGCGGGCGCGCTACGGGCGGGTCAAGTTCGTCCACCTGATGGGGTTTCTCCGGTCGGGGCTGGTCGACACGGCGCGGACGTTGTGGGACAACGGGCATCTGAGGACGTTCGAGCGCCGGAAGTACCTGTCCGCGCACCGCGTGGAGGTGGGGATCACTTCCCGCGTCACCGTGGGGGCGCAGGAGATGCTGATCTACGGGGACCGGGGGGTGGAGTTCGCGTACGCGATCCCGGCCACGTTCCTGTTCGCGACGCAGACCTTTCTGGGCGACAAGGACAACACGGCGCTCGGCCTGGATGTGGACGCCAACGTGGGCAGGGGCCTCAAGCTCTACGGGGCGCTGTTTCTGGACGACCTGTCCAAGTTCGAGGGGCCGGGGGCGTTCAGCAACAAGTTCGCGGCGCAGGCGGGGTTCCTGTGGGTGGACCCCGGCGGGTGGCGGGACACGGAGGTCCGGGGGGAGTTCACGCGCGTGGAGCCGTGGGTCTACACGCACCTGTTCAACATCAACCGCTACCAGCATCACGGGATGCTGCTGGGGCACCCCCTGGGGCCCAACTCGGACGGGGTCTACGGGGAGGTCGTCCACCGGGTCACGGGGGCGCTGTCTCTCTCGCTCTCGGCGTCGCGGGAGAGGCACGGGACCAACCCGGTAGGCCCGGACGGGACGGTGGTGAACGTGGGGGGGGACCCGGACCTGGGACAGCGGCCGGGGGACGATGTGAGGAGCAAACGCTTTCTGGCGGGGGTCCGGGAGCGCCGGACGCGGGTCGGCTGGACGGCGACCCTTGAGCCGGTCCTGGACCTCTTTCTGGAGGCCGGGTACCGCCGGCTCGTCTTCGAGCGCGAGGGTGTCCGACAGGGGCAACACGAGTGGACGGTGACGGTGAGTTATAACTTCTATTAGCGCGGATTTGTAGGGGCGAGGCATGCCTCGCCCCTACAAGAGCAATTTCTGGCTCTCGTTCGGGGTGGAGGTGATGACGAAGTCGTCGATGGCCTGGAGGAGCTTTTCGTTGACTTCGGTGAAGACGACGGAGAGGAGGTAGCGGTTGCCGTGAGGGAGGGCCTCCACGACGCGGCCGTGCGCCAGGTCGGCGCCGGAGCCGCCGAGGAGGTTGAACTGGAGGAAGAGGCGGGTGTTGACGGGGAGGAGGGCGTCGGTGGAGACCTGGACGCCGCCGACGCCGAGGTTGTGGATCGTGCCCTCGCGCAGGCCTGCCGAGGAGATGCCGAGGGACCAGAGAGAGAGGCCCCGGAATATCACCGGGATTCGGGTCGAGACGCGAAGGTGTTGACGGCGCTCTTCTTCCATAAGGGCATAGAAAATCTGAAGGCGTGCGGGAAGTCAGGGGGGGAGAGTCATTCAAGGCGCGGATAATCTAATTCCGGCGCGTGGGGTTGTCAAGAGAAAAGTGCTGAGTGCTGAGTGCTGAGTGCCAGAAGAAAGTGCTGAGTGCTGAGTGCTGAGTGCTGAGTAAAATTCAAAAGCCTCTCAACTCAGGACTCAGGACTCAGGACTCAGGACTGTTTTTTGACTCAGGACTCAGGACTCAGGACTGTCTGGTGAGGAGGAGCGGAGATGGGTTCCTATCGCATCGCGCTGTTGCCCGGAGACGGGGCCGGCGTCGAGGTCGTGGACGAGGGGGTCAAGGCGCTGAACGCCGTGGCCCGGAAGGCCGGCCACCTGAAGCTCGACTACGCCCGCTTCGGCTGGGGGTCGGACCACTACCGGAAGCACGGCCGGATGATGCCCGCGGACGCCATAGACCAGCTCTCCAGGTTCGACGCCATCTACCTGGGGGCGGTGGGCTGGCCCGACATCCAGGATCACGTCACCCTGAACGGGCTCCTGCTGCCCATCCGCCGGTCGTTTGACCAGTACGTGAACGAGCGCCCGGCAGTGCTCTACGAGGGGGTCGCGTCGCCCCTGGCGGGCAAGAGGGCCGGGGAGATCGACCTGGTCGTGATGCGGGAGAACACGGAGGGGGAGTACTCCAACGTGGGGGGGCGGGTGTATCAGGGGAGCGACCACGAGGTGGCGATCCAGACGTCGGTGTTCACGCGGCGGGGGACGGAGCGGATCATCCGCTACGCCTTCGAGGCGGCCCGCAGGAGGAACAGGAAGCGAAAGGTGACGTCTATCACGAAGTCCAACGCTCAGGGCTATGGGATGGTGTTCTGGGACGAGGTGTTCCGCGCCGTGGCGGGGGAGTACCCGGACATCGAGACCGAGTCGAAGCTGATCGACGCGGCGTGCATGGATTTCGTCCGCAAGCCGGAGGGCTTTGACGTGGTGGTGGCCTCGAACCTGTTCGGGGACATCCTGACGGACATCAGCGCGATCATCATCGGGAGCATGGGGCTGGCGGCCAGCGCCAACATAGACCCGTCGCGGCGGCGCCCGTCGATGTTCGAGCCGGTGCACGGGTCGGCCCCGGACATCGCCGGGAAGGGGGTCGTCAACCCGCTGGCGGCGATCCTCTCCGCCGGGATGATGCTCGACTTTCTGGGGGAGAAGCGGGCGGCGGGGCTGATCGACCGGGCGATCCGGCGGAACCTGCGGGAGGGGAGGGTGCGCACCCAGGACATCGGGGGCCGGTCGAAGACGTCGGAGGTGGGGGATGACATCTGTCGGCTGATTGAGGAGATGAGCCTGTAAGGAGAGCATATGACAAGGCGCAAGAAACTCTTTATCACCGGGGCGGCGGGGCTGATCGGGGAGGCCCTGCGGAAGCACCTCCGGGGCCGATACGACTTTCGTCTGCTGTTCCATTCCACTGTCCCCGAGGTGGAGAAGGGGGACGAGGTGGTGGTCTCCGACGTCTCCAACTTCGAGGCGATGCTGGAGGCGACGGCGGGGATGGATGCGATCGTGCACCTGGCCCTGGCCAGGTGGCGGGGCACGACGCAGGCCCAGCGCGCGCAATCGACGCTTCAGGTGGACATCCCGGCTGTCTACAACCTCTACGAGGCCGCCCGCGTCAACCGGGTGCCGACCGTGGTGTTCGCGAGCACGAACCACGTCACGGGGCACTACGAGAAGGAGGGGTCCCTCTCGCAGCCCGACCTGCCGGTCCGGCCGGACGGCATCTACGGGGCGGGCAAGGCGTTCGGGGAGGCGCTGGGGCGGTTCTACTCGGAGCGGCACGGGATTCGCGTTTTCTGCCTCCGGATCGCCAACTTCAACGGGAAGGACGAGCCGGGGCGCTATTACGAGCCGGGCCTGTCCCGGTGGCTGAGCCCGCGCGACATGGCGCAGCTGACGTGGCGCTGCATCGAGGCGGAGGGGATGACGTTCGGGGTCTTCTACGGGGTGTCCCGGGGCGGGGAGCAGAAGTTCGACCTCTCCAACGCGAAGGCGCTGCTGGGCTACGAGCCGGAGGACGACGGGTCGCTGGAGGTCTATCGGAACAAGTATAAAAAGGACGGGGGATGAAAGGAGGGGTTGAGCGGGACCGGACGGTCTTCGGCTGGTGCATGTACGACTGGGCGAACTCCGCCTTTGCCACGACGACCCTGGCGACCCTGCTTCCGGTCTATTTTGCGGAGGCGGTCACCCCCAGGGCCGGCGTCCGGGTGCCCGTTCTGGGGGTGACCACAAACGCCACGACGCTCTGGGGGGTGACCGTGGGGGGGTCTGCGCTGTTCGTCGCCCTGATCGGGCCCGTGCTGGGGGCCATTGCCGATTTCTCGGCCTGGAAAAGGCGGTTTCTGACCTTTTTCTGCTGCATCGGGGGCCTCAGCGCGGCCTCCATGTGCGTTCTTCAGCCCGGAGACGTGTGGCTGGCGCTGTTTCTGATGGCCGTAGGGAACGTCGGTTTCGTGGGGGGGAATGTCTTTTATGACGCCTTCCTCCCGCACCTGGCGAGGGAGGACCGCCTGGATGCCCTGTCCGGGCGGGGTTACGCCTACGGCTACTTCGGGGGCGGGCTGCTGTTCCTGGTCAACCTGCTCCTCATCCAGTACCACGAGGCGCTGGGGATGGGGATGGGGACGGCGGTCCGGTTGAGCCTTTTCTCCGCGGGGCTCTGGTGGCTGGCCTTCGGGCTGGCCGCGCTCTATCTCCTGTCCGAGGCCCCGGCGACGGGGCGTCTGCCGCCGGGCGTCTCGGTGGTCGCCTTTGGGGTCCAGCGGACGTGGGGGACCTTCCGGAAGGCGCTCCGGCACCGGCACCTGTGGGTGTTTCTGGCGGCGTTCATGATCTACAACGACGCCATCCAGACGGTGCTGAGCATGGCGGCGATCTACGGCAAGGCGGAGCTGGGGTTCGAGATGGGGACGCTGCTGGGGTGTTTTCTGATGATCCAGATCGTGGCGGGCCCCGGCGCGCTGCTGTTCGGGTGGGTCGCGGGCCGGGTTGGCGCCAGGCGGGCGATCATGGGGTCCCTGGTGCTCTGGATGGGGGTCGTGTTCTACGCCTACCGGATGACGCAGCCGGCGGAGTTCTGGGTCCTGGGCGGCATCGTGGGGGTGATCTTAGGCGGGAGCCAGGCGCTCAGCCGGTCGCTCTACGGGGCGTTCATCCCGAAGGAGGCGTCGGCGGAGTTTTACGGGTTCTTCTCCGTGTTCAACAAGTTCTCCTCGGTGTGGGGGCCGCTGGTGTTCGGGATCGTGCGGCACTACAGCGGCACGTCCCGGATCTCCATCCTGGTGACCGGGGTCTTCTTCCTGATCGGGCTGATCCTGCTCGGCCTGGTGGACGAGGAGAAGGCGGCGGAGGCGCGAGGGGTGTTGCAAGAAGAAAGCAATGAGTGCTGAGTGCTGAGTGCTGAGTAAAAGCAAAGAGCAGGGTTTGCCTTTACTCAGGACTCAGGACTCAGGACTTTTCTGTTGGAAAGGAGGCTGAATGGGGGAGCAGAAGCGCGTGCTGATCACCGGCGCGGCGGGGCGGATCGGGGAGGTCCTGCATCAGGGCCTCCGGGACCGCTACCGCCTCCGGCTGATGTACCACTCCAAGATCCCCGCCGTGGCGGACGGCTCGGAGGTCTTCGTGGGGGACGTGGTGGACTTTGAGGCGATGCGCAAGGCCAGCCGGGGCGTGGACGTCGTGGTCCACATGGCCGCGGACCCGTCGGGCAGCACCCCGTTCGCCCGCATCCTGGCCCTCAACGTCCAGGGCGCTTACAACGTCTACGAGGCCGCCCGGCTGAACGGGGTGAGGCGGGTCGTGTTCGCCAGCACGAACCACGTCACCGGGTTCTACGAGAAGGAGGGGGTCTACACCACGCCGGAGATGCCGGTGAGGCCGGACAGCTTCTACGGGGTCAGCAAGGCCTTCGGGGAGGCCCTGGCCCGCTACTACTTCGACCAGCACGGCCTGGAGAGCATCTGCCTCCGCATCGGGTCCTTTCAGCCGAGGCCCAGGAGCGCCCGGATGCTGGCCACCTGGCTGAGTCACCGGGACACGGTGCAGCTCGTCTGGAGGGGCATCGAGGCGGGGCGCGTGAAGTTCGGGATCTACTACGGCATCTCGCGCAACACCCGGCGCACGTGGGACATCTCCAACGCCGAGAGGGACCTGGGCTACGCGCCGGAGGACGACGCGGAGGCGTATGCGAAGGAGTTCACCGCGTAGGGGCGCGGCATGCCGCGCCCCTACATAATCTGATGGGAGGTCTGCCATGCGTGGCGATTTTGAGGCGTATCTGTCGGCGAACTACCAGGGGCGGCAGTTCACTCTGGAGGAGCTGCTGGCCTGGGAGGACGAGGCCGGCGTGGACGTGGCCGTGGTCATGCCGAACACGGAGGTCGTGCCGAAGAACCGGGAGCTGGGCGAGACGCTCAAGGGGAATAAAAGGACGCTCGGCTGCGCGCTGATCAACCCCTGCACGGGGGACGCGGCGGTGAAGGAGATCAAGACGGCGATCCGGGACTGGGGGCTGCGGGGGATGAAGCTGATGCCGGTCATCCACAAGTACGCGATCGACGATCCGATGGTAGACGGGGTGATGAGGGCCGCGCGGGAGCTGGGGATCATCGTGTCCATCCACTCCGGGCCGGACAACTGCCACCCGACCCGCATCGGCAACCTGGCGAAGCGGTTTCCCGAGATCACGGTCATCATGGATCACATGGGCCTCCCCGACAACCTGCCGGAGGGGGTGGAGGCCGCTCAGCAGAACAAGAACATCTTTCTGGGGACGACGATCCTCCGGTTCCACAAGCGCTGGGGGAACGATCCCAACGCGGTCGTGCCCACGGAGGTCAAGGCCGCGATCGACAAGCTGGGGCCGGAGCGGGTCGTGTTCGGGTCGAACATGCCGGAGTACCGCCCGATCCAGGTGATGGACGCCCTCCGGCGGCTGAACATAGGCCCCGGGGCGGAGAAGCTGATCTTCGGGGAGAACCTGAAGAGGATATACGGGTTGAAGTAGGGGCGGTTCGCGAACCGCCCCTACATGGCGAAAGGCTCTATGTTATGACCCCACATGACCTCCTCCCCATCGGTCTCTACTTTTCGCGGGACGACCTGCCAGCCCTGCGGGAGAAGGTGAGGTCAGGCCCTCCCGCCCGCATGGCCGGGCGGCTGATCGAGATGTGCGAGGGCTACGTGGCCTCATTCGAGCCGGAGGCGGACTTCGAGGGGATGGAGAGGACCCGCACGACGAAGGACCTGATGTGCTGGGAGCCGCACCTGAGCTACGCCCGGCGGAACGCGGACCGGCTCCAGAAACTCGCCCTGGCGCACCTGCTGACGGACCGGGCGGAGTTTGCGGACCTGGGGAGGCGGGTCATGCTGGTCAACGCCCGGCACGGGGAGTGGCATCAATACTACCGGGCGTTCGGGACGATCGAGTGCGGGGAGATCTGCAAGGGGATGGCCACGGGCTACGACTGGCTCCACCACGCGCTGTCGGACGCGGAGCGGCGGACGGTGGAGGAGGCGATGGCCGAGAAGGGGGGGAGGGACCTGGCCGGGTCGCTGACCGGGATCGCGCCGGGGCTGACGCCGGAGGGGGGGCGGCGGTTCGGGCAGAACAACTTCGGGCTGGTGATGACAGGGGGGCTGGGGCTGATCGGGCTGGCCCTGGAGGGGAGGCATCCTGAAGCGGGGGGGTGGGTCGGCCTGGCGGCCTCCTACATGGAGGAGTCGATCCGCCGGCAGTACGACGTGGACGGGGGGATCGTGGAGGCGGCGCGCTACTGGAACTACTCCACGCCGTTCGTGCTGTTCCTGGCCGAGCCGCTGAGGAGGCTGAAGGGCCGGGACCTCTACGGCATCGAGGCGTTCAGCCGGACGGTGGACTTCCCGATCTACAATCACTCGTCGATCGCGGACGGGCCTTATGGGACGGCCAACTTCGCGGACACGTTCTTCCGGGAGCCGGCCACGCACGCCTGCGTCCTGCTGCGGTTCGCGTCCCACTACCGCCGGGGAGACTACCAGCATTTCTATGAGAAGTGGTTCCGGGAGGAGCCGGCCATCCACGGGCACCACGACCTGGTCCACTCCATTCTCTGGTACGACCCGACGGTAAGGCCGGAGGCGCCGGGGCTGGGCCTGGTCAAGCGGTTCCGGACGCTGGAGTGGGTCTTTGTCAGGAGCGGGTGGGAGACGGGGGCCACGCAGTTCGCCTTCAAGGGCGGGCCCTACCTGGGGGGGCACAACCACCTGGACCGGAACAGCTTCATCCTGGAGGCGTTCGGGGAGCGGCTGGCCGTGGACTCGGGCAGCGGGCCTTACTACACGGACATCCAGAGGACCTACTACACGCAGTCCGTCGGGCACAATGTCCTGCTGATCAACGGGGAGGGGCAGAAGGCGGGCGGGGCCAGGATGACGGCCTGCGAGGCGGACGACGAGCGGTGTTATGTCGCCAGCGACGCGAGCGAGGTCTACCCGCAGGCGAGGTCGGTGGCGCGGGAGGCGCTGTCGCTCGACCGGGCCTCCCTGTTCGTGGTCCGGGACCGGGTCGTGGCCGACGAGCCGCCCCTGGTGGACTGGCTCCTGCACACGATGGGGGAGGTCCGGGTCGAGGGGGATTCCCTGGTCTGCGCCTGCGAAAAGGCGGACCTGTTCGTCTGGTTCGTTGCGCCGGGGCCGGCGTGGGACCGGATCGACCCGACGCCCGTGCGACATCAGGTCGAGCGCGGCCGGGTGGACGCGGAGGAGGGGGTCGGGCAGATCGTCCGGCTGTCCAACGTCCCGATGGACAAGGCGTACGAGTTTCTGGCGGTCCTGGCGCCGGTCCAGAAGGGGGCGACGTTTCCCGAGGTGCGGATTGATGGGAATACGATCAGGGTGGCGTGGAAGGGGAAGGATTATCGGATAGATCGGGAACAGGGGCGGTTATCAGCGAGGAGTGAGTAGCACGGCGTCTTACAATCAGACTGATGCGGGCAGACTCAACAAGGGGGCTGTTAACCTGACATCAAGAGTTCCCATAGCAGGCGGAAGTTCGAGCATCTGCCGCCGGAGTAGTTGGCGGAGAACATTCTTGTCAAAGAGCGCCGGATTGCGGAGATTATGGAAGAGATCAAACGGGCGCTGGCGGGGGGGATCAAGCCATGACGAAGCGTTCCAAGAAAACGGTATCGGTCCAACCCAACAGCCATCTTTCAGGCTACGACGTCGTCCTGGCGGAGGTTGTTGGGTTGCTGGAGTTGGCCCGCCGCGCCTCGGCCCAGACAGTCAACATCATTATGACGGCGACCTACTGGGAGATCGGTCGACGGATCGTGGAGTTTGAACAAGGCGGGAAAAAGCGCGCAGAATATGGGGAGGCGTTGTTAAAACGACTATCGTCCGACTTGACGGTTAAGTTTGGGCGCGGGTTTTCCGAGCGAAACCTTGAACAGATGCGTCTCTTTTATCTGGGATGGCCAATTTCGCAGACACTGTCTGCGAAATCCCAACCCACAACAGGGTCAGCAACTTCTCGAAGGTTTGCCGCATCGAATCTTATGCCCCAATTTCCGCTCTCCTGGTCTCACTACGTCAAGCTTCTTGCCGTTGAGAATCCTGAAGCCCGTGCGTTCTATGAGTCTGAGGCCCTGCGCGGCGGTTGGACCGTCCGCCAACTTGACCGTCAGATTGAGAGTCAGTTCTACGAGCGTATCGCGCTCTCCCGTAACAAGGCGGCCATGCTCAAAAAAGGCGCGGTCGCCAGGCCCGAAGACGCCATATCCCCGGAGGAAGAAGTCAAAGACCCGCTCGTCCTGGAGTTCCTCGGCCTGAAAGACGAATACTCCGAAAGCGATCTCGAAGAAGCGTTGATTCGTCGGCTTGAAGCCTTTCTGCTCGAACTCGGAAATGACTTCGCCTTCGTCGGCCGCCAGCGGCGATTGCGGGTTGACGACGAATGGTACCGCGTGGACCTGCTCTTCTTCCACCGCCGTCTGCGGTGCCTCGTCATCATTGACCTCAAGCTGGGACGATTCACTCATGCCGATGCGGGGCAAATGAATCTCTATCTGAACTATGCGAGAGAGCACTGGAGTCAGCCCGGCGAGAATCCACCGGTCGGAATCATCCTCTGCGCGGGCAAAGGTGAGGCCCTCGTTCGTTACGCCACCGACAACCTGCCCAACAAGATGCTCGTCCGCGAATATCTCACTGCTCTGCCGGACGAAAAACTGCTTGTCGCCGAAATCGAGAAAACGCGCCGGATGCTGGAGAGGAACTGAAAGAAGTCAAGGAATGGTTCTTCCTCTCTGAGAGGCTGGGAGAAACGAAGATTTTGCGGACGTCCGCAAAATTGTGCGTATTCGCACAATTTTGCACGCGCGCGCAAAATTTAAACCGTTGTTGTGTTACGAGTTACAAAGTCTTGGATTCGAGGGGCGATGATGAGCAGGACATGGCCAGTGGTGTCGTTATGGACGGCCTTCGGGCGAAAGTGGACGCGCTGAGGCGGTTGCAGACTGAGACCGCCGCTGAACTGGATGCGATGTTGCCTTCCATCCTTGATCGGGCGTTCAAGGGGAAACTGTGAGGAGATGTTAGAATGATCACGCGATTGCACGCCAAAAACTTCAAGTCCTGGAAAGACACCGGGGAATTACGTCTGGCTCCTCTGACGGGTCTTTTCGGCACGAACAGCTCCGGCAAGACAAGCATCATGCAAATCCTTCTGATGCTGAAGCAGACCGTGGAGTCTCCGGATCGCAAGAGGGTTCTTCATACCGGTGATGAACGTTCTCTGGTCGATCTGGGGACGTTTTTTGATCTCATTCACGCCCATCAGCCGAATGCTCCGCTGGAATTGTCCCTGTCGTGGGAACTTCCGCAGTCGCTGATTGTCCACGATCCTGAAAAAGAAAGGGGACAGCTTTATAACATTCGGAGGCTTTCTTTCACCACGTCGATTCGTGAGGAATCTGGCCGTGTGGTTGTAGATTCTTTTGCCTATGAGTTTGATACCCACTATTTTGGAATGTCTCGAAGAAATGGGGAAAAAGGTGCAGACAAGGATCGATACCACCTCACTCATGGCGATTATCCTGCAAGGCGCGTCCTGGGTCGTCGCTGGCCGCTCCCTGCTCCGGTGAAGTGCTATGGATTTCCGGATGAAGCAATAGGTTACTACCAGAACACTGGATTTCTGCCGGACTTCGTCCTGGCCCTTGAAGGGATGTTTTCAAGGATAGCCTACCTGGGGCCGCTCCGGGAGTATCCCAAACGCAGCTATATCTGGGCAGGGGAACGCCCCATTGACGTTGGACGGCGAGGAGATCAGGCTGTGGCCGCGCTCCTGGCCGCCCGCGCCGAAGGCCTCAAGAGCGGACGGGGAAAGGGCAAGGCGCGCCGCTATAAGTCCATCGAGGAGCGGGTTCTTGAGTGGATGCAGAAAATGGAATTGATTCACTCATTCTCTCTCAAATCCATTGCCGAGAACCGCAAAGATTATGAATTTCGTGTCAAAAAGAGCAAAACGAGTTCGGAGGTCCTGATCACCGACGTAGGATTTGGGGTTTCACAACTTTTGCCTGTTTTGGTTCTGTGCTACTATGTGTCTGAGGGGTCGATTATCCTTCTAGAACAGCCGGAAATACACCTTCATCCTTTCGTGCAGTCCTGGCTGGCAGATGTCCTGGTCGATGTTGTTAAGGAACGGAACATCCAAATAATAGTTGAGAGCCATAGCGAACATCTGCTCCGTCGTCTTCAACGAAGGATCGCGGAGCGCGCCATTGGGCCAGACAAAACAGCACTTTATTTTAGCCGAACGGAGAACGCGGTATCCAGGATCGAAAGGTTGAATGTGGATGACCATGGTTCTATCACCAATTGGCCTCAAGGTTTCTTTGGTGATGAACTGGGTGACCTTGTGGCGATGACCGAGGCTGCGATTCAACATAAGCAGACAGACCCCTCATGACCGTGGTTGTCGATACGAACGTCCCTGTTGTGGCAAATAGCCGCTCCGGGCAAGCATCCCCGGACTGTGTGTTGGTCTGTTTGCAGAGACTGGATAGAATTACCCGGACGGGGAGGGTGGCGCTGGATGATCAGTGGCGAATCATTCGGGAATACCAGGCCAATCTTCGCTCCTCCGGCCAGCCCGGCGTGGGTGATGCCTTTCTCAAGTGGATTCTCACAAACTTGGCCAACCCTGAACGGTGTGAACTTGTGAGTATCACCCCTGTTGGCGATGAGACGAACTTTCAGGAATTCCCCTCAGATACAGCGTTGAGGCGTTTCGATCCTTCCGACCGGAAATTCGTTGCTGTGGCCCTGGCCCATTCGCAGCACCCTCCGATAATTCAGGCGATCGACAGCAAGTGGTGGGAGTTTAGGATACCCCTGCGTCGAAATGGAGTAAAGGTTGAGTTTCTTTGCCAGCAAGACCTTCAACGATTACAAACCCTGAAGGGAAAACGGGGAAGGAGACGTAACAAATGACTTGCCTTGACTACGGACGCTCATTCGTCTGCACGAACGGCCCGGCGAACGCGCCGCAGTTCTGGGTGGAGTCGCGCTGCACGCTGATCGACGAGCGGGCGGGGACGGCGGAGGACTTCTACCAGTGCGCGTCGTGCAAGAGCGAGGACACGTTCGCGGAGAAGGACCTGTTCAGGGACCCCAACTATGACTTCCTGCCGGTCTTCGGGAGGGAGGACGTGGCGATCTTCCGGCGGCACGCCTTTTGTAACGAAAACTACGTTCAATACGTCAAAGGGGGGAACATCTGGGGCGGTCCGAGGTTTATGATCCGGGAGTCGAAAGGGGCGCGGGAGGCGAAGGACGGGGCCGAGGTCGTGCAGGCCGCGCTGAAGGGGGTCCCGTTCGTGAGCCAGACGGAGGTCTGGAACGGGGCGACGGGGATGCGGGCGGTCATCGAGTGCCCGGTCAAGACGATGAACGCGAACGAGGAGAAGGGCCTCTACCAGGTGGACACGGGGCCGGTCCTGTTCCCGGACCTGACGAGGCGGTATGACCGGCGGATCGAGGCGCTCCGGCTGGCGTTCGTGGCGTTCAACGCGCCGGGCTTCGCGGACTTCGTGATCGAGCAGCCGACGCCCATCGTGCAGGAGGGAAGGGAGGTCTGCCAGGTCTATCACTATTCGGGGATCGTGAGCCTTCCGGCGAGGAATACGGTGTTTGTCGTAGGCGACCTGTAGGGGCGAGGCCTGCCTCGCCCCTACATCAAACCGTCAGGAGAACTGTCATGCCCACCTATCGCGCAGCGGTCATCGGCCTGGGTCGCATGGGGAGCACGTTCGACGACGAGATCACGCAGGGGGGGTCGATCTTCCTGCCCTACTGCCACGCGCCGAGCTATGTCGCGTCGCCGCTGACGGAGCTGGTGGCCGGGGCCGACCCTCACGACGGGCAGCGCGCGCTGTTCGGGGAACGGTGGGGGCTGGCCTCGCAGCATCTCTACGGGGACTACCGGGAGATGCTGGAGCGGGAGCGGCCGGACATCGTGAGCGTCTGCACGACGGCCAGGGTGCGGGCCGTTATCGTTCAGGACGCGGCGGCCGCCGGGGTGAGGGCGATCTGGGCGGAGAAGCCGATCGCGTTCAGCCTGGCGGAGGCGGACGGCATGGTGCGGGTCTGCCGCGAGCGGGGCGTGGCCCTGGCGGTCAACTGCGCGCGGCGCTGGAACCCGTTCTTCAGCGAGGCCAGGCGCATGATCGAGGCGGGGGAGCTGGGGGCGATCCTCCAGGTGACGGGCTACGGGCAGTGCGGGCTGTCGCACAACGGGAGCCATCTGATCGACATCGTGCGCTACCTGGCCGGGGGGGAGGTGGGGTGGGTCTTCGGGGAGATGGAGTCGGACGAGGCCGCGGCCGGGGAGAACGACCTGATGGGGAACGGCTACCTGGCGTTTGACAACGGGGTGCGGGGCTATGTCCGGGGCACGCGGTGCGGGCCGGCCAACTGGGAGATCGACGTGATCGGGGAGAAGGGGCGGGTCCGCTCCGGGGCCGACGCGTCGGAGTTCGAGCTGATCCGCCTGGAGAGCGGGGGTCGGCGGGGCCGGGGGCAGCCCGCGAGGTACCCGTTTCCGTGGCCGGCGCGGATGCAGGGGTCGGGGCTGACGATCGTGGAGGACCTGGTGTCGGCGGTGGAGACGGGGCGGCCGCCGAGGTGCTCCGGGGAGGACGGGCTGGCGGCGCTGGAGGTGGCCGTCGCCCTGCGCGAGTCGCACCGACGGGGCGGGGTGAAGGTGAAGCTGCCGGTGGAGGACCGGAGGCTGGCGATCCGGTCCGCGGAGACGCTGCACGACGACGTGCCGGCGCGGGTCCGGCGACAGATGCAGAGATGAGCCTGCGCGCTGAGGGTATGGTCAGGAATATCGCATGAACACGGCAAAGGAAGAGGTTCGGAAGATCCTGGATCGGATCCCTGACGATTCGTCTTTCGAAGATATCCAGCACCATATCCACGCGCGCGGGGATGTCCAGCGCGGGTTGAGGGGCTACCGCACCGGTCATTACGTCCTGATCGCCTTCGGCATCTCGATGCTGCTGCACCTCGTCGCGGCGGGGTTCTCGAGGCGGTATGCCTTCTTCGAGGGGGGGGCGCTCCCGGCGCTTTCCCAGGGGCCTCTGCTCCGGCGGTTCGAGATGACGCGGCTGCCCGTGGTGGAGAACCGCAGCGCCCCGAGGCTGGGCCGGCCGCCGGAGGACGCCCGGATGCCGTCCGACCGGAACGCCGTGGCCCGCAACCGCGCCCCGAAGGACCTCCCGAAGTCGGACATGCCTTATTCGAGAGGAGAGGTCGCGGACGCCTACAACATGCTCCGGGGGGGAGGGGGAGCGCCCGCCGGAGGGGGGAGGGGGGCGAAGGCCGAGGCCCCGAAGGCCGAGGGGAACCAGGGGAAGATAGAGGCCCTCCCGGACGAGCGGTCGGCTGAGCGGGGAAAGGACTTCGCCTCCTATCTCAGGGGGGGGGAGCGGGCCAGGGCGCGGGATGTGTACGGGGAGGGGATCTCGCAGGGTCCCACCTTCCGGAACGAAAAGGGGGGCGTGCTGCAGGACGGGGATATCAGCTTCAGCACCTACGACTGGGATTTTGCCCCCTACATGCTCAGGCTCAAGGAGCGGATCGAGGCGCACATGTTTCCGCCTGCCGCGTTCTCGATGTACGGGCTGATCGACGGGAAGAACGTGGTGCGCTTCCGGATCGGCCGGGATGGGGCGCTGCTGGGCATGGAGGTCCTGGGCTACGAGGGGAGCAGGGCGCTGGTGGAGACGAGCACCAAGGCCGTGGAGCTGTCGAACCCGTTTCTGCCCCTGCCGCCCAATTTCCCGGAGCAGTACCTGGAGGTGACGGGGCAGTTCCGGTACGAGTTGATCCGGGACAGGAGATAAGCCTTTTTCGAGGACGTAATGGGTATTCGCGCCCATGGCGCGGGAATGAATTCCCGCGCTACCTCTAAGAAGTCCGCCTGCGGCGGACTGAGGAGGTCTTTTAGCCCGGCGCAGCCGGGCTTCTTCTTCGTAGGGAGGAAATTCATTTCCTCCCTACAGGTCGGGAATCTTACTTGCAAAATAGAAAGGACTGTCCGTGATCTTATCCTGCTGCATATGGGCCGTGGCCGGCCCTGAAGAGGACGTTCTGACCCGCGTGGCGGAGGCGGGGTTCCGGTGGATCGACGTGCGTCCCGACGGCCTGGTGGGGCAGGAGAGCCGGGAAGCGGCCCGCGACCTGGGGCTGCGCGTCTCGTGCGTGGCCGCGTCGTTCGGGATGCCGGAGGGGGCGGCGCTGGACAGCCCGGACGCCGGGTCGGCCCGCAAGGCCCTGGCGCACACGGAACAGGCGCTGGCGCACGGGGCGGCGCTGGGGGCCACGGCGGCCTACGTGGTTCCGGGGCCGGACGGGGGCCGGGAGGCGCTGGACCGGTACGCCGCCTCGCTCGCCTACGCCGCGGACCGGGCGCAGATCCACGGCCTGAAGCTCTGCATCGAGCACTTTCCGGGCCGCGCCCTCCCCACGGTCGCGGCGACGCTCGACTTTTTGAAGGAGGTCGGGCATCCCAACCTGTACCTGCTGTTCGACATCGGGCACGCGCAGATGTCCGGGGAGGACGCGGGGGCGGCGATTGTGTCTGGGGGTTCTCGTCTCGGCTACGTCCACCTGGACGACAATGACGGGGCGGGCGACCTGCACCTGGCGCTGACGGACGGGGCGCTGACGGAGGCCGGGCTGCGGAGGTCGTTCGAGGCCCTGGCGGAGGCGGGGTATGACGGGGCGGTGAGTCTGGAGCTGAGTCCCAAATTGCCGGACCCGCTGGGGGCGTTGAAGCGGAGCCGGGAGATTGTGGGGCGTTTGACAGGAGATGTGGAATTGTAGGGGCGCGTGGTAGGGGCGCGATTCATCGCGCCCCTACCACGCCTCGCCCCTGCCTGTTGTCATAGGAGGAAGATTCTCATGAGCACACGCGAGCGCGTGCTGATCGTCGCGCCGGGGGATGACCCGGAGCAGATCCAGAATTCCCACCATCTGGACCGGCTGAGGCCCTACGGGGAGGTGGTCGTCTACAGAGACCGCCCGAAGTCGCGCGAGGAGAAGATGGCGCGGGTGAAGGACGCGGTCTGCCTGATGAACACGCGGGGGGCGATCAAATGGCCGGCGGAGGACCTGCGCGAGCTGCCGAAGCTGAGGATGGCCACCACCTGCGGCATCGGGACGGACTCGTTCGACCTGAAGGTGGCGCGGGAGCTGGGGATTGTGATCAGCAACATCCCCGGCAAGACGGCCCCGGTGGTGGCCGAGCACGCCTTCGGGCTGATGATGGCGGCGGCCAAGCGGGCCTACTTCCAGACGGCGGAGCTGAAGGCGGGGCGCTGGACGCGGATGGACAATGTCTACCTGCGCGGGAAGACGCTGGGCCTGATCGGGACGGGGAACATCGGCGCGGCGATGGGGCGGCTGGCGAAGGCCATCGGCATGGAGGTGATCGCGTGGACGTTCAACCCCACGCCGGAGCGGGCCTCGGCGCTGGGCGTGCGGTTCGTGGGGCTGGAGGAGCTGCTGAAGACCTCCGACGTGGTGAGCATCCACGTCAAGCTGACGGATCAGAGCCAGGGGCTGATCGGGGCGCGGGAGCTGGGCCTGATGAAGCAGGGCGCGATCCTGGTGAACACGGCGCGGGGGGCCATCGTGGACTCGGCGGCCCTGGTGGCGGCCCTGAAGGCGGGGCGCCTGGGCGGGGCCGGGATCGACGTGTACGAGCAGGAGCCCCTGCCCGCCGACCACCCGATCCTGTCGTGCGAGCAGGTCGTGCTGACGCCCCACAATGCGGACCAGACGCCGGAGGGGATGGACATCCTCAACGCGGGGGTCGTGGACAATGTGATCGCGTTTCTGGAGGGGAGGCCGGAGAATGTGGTGAATTGAGGGCGATATATCGTACGGCGTAAGGGCGCGATTTATCGCGCCCATCGGTCTCATACGGTTGAACCGCCGGACGCGATGAATCGCGGCCCCTACTCATACGGCATCTCAGGCGAGGGCTCGCTGGAGGCGCAGAAGGAGATGACGCGGTCCGTCAGGGCAGCGGCGCGCTGCTCCCGGTACCACGCGAAGAGGTGCTCCCCGGCATAGCCGGCCTGCGGGCCGTAGCGGGCCTCGCCCCAGGCGCTGATGCGGGCGTCCGGGCCGGTGACGCCGTACCACTCCTCGGCCATTTTGCGGACCCAGGTGTCCACGGCAAAGGCGTTGAGGCGGTCCAGGGCGAACAGGTCGATGCACTTGGCCACCTTCAGGCCCACGCCGGACCCCGGCGTGGCGCGGAGGAGGTCGCCGATCTCCCGCCAGGCGTCGAGGCCGGGGGCGCGGAGCCGGTCGGCGACGATCCGCGCGGACGAGACGACCTTCTCCGAGCGGTAGCCGAAGCGGTGGGCGCGGAGAAAATTGCCGGTGAGGGGCGCGAGCTGGCCGGGCGCTGGGAAGGCCCAGTAGCGTTCCCCTTCGAAGTCGACGGGTCTCCCGAAAGTCCGCGACAGGAAGGCGATCCGGCGTTTCGTCAGGCCCATGTGGGCCTGCACGGAGAGGACGTAGGAGATGATGCACTCGAAGGGGTCCTGCCGGACGAACCGGAAGCCGTGAAGGGCGCGCAGGGCCTCGCGCAGGCGTCGGTCCCCCCTCGGGACGCGGACGTGGGCCGGCTCGTCGAGGCGGAGGTACCAGCGAAGGAAAGGCGCGATGTCCATCCCCCCGGCCCAGGTGGTGATCCGGGCCGAGGAGGCGCGGTAGAGCAGCTTCTCTCCCTCCTGCCTGAGGTGAAAGGCGGTCCCACAGGCGATGCCTTTCCACCAGCCGTCGGCGTCGCGACCCCAGCGGAAGACCTGGCCGGAGGCGAGGGTGTGGCCGAGGTGAAAGTCGGGGGCCGGGAGGATGCCGTTTGTGGGTCTGGACATGCCTTCAAGATAAGCTGCGGCGGGCCTTTGCGCCACGAAAAATGTGAGCGGATTTCTCGTTGCCCCGTCAGATGAGATGCGGTATATTACCTGACAGGTTCATGTAGAGCAAACCCCTGAACGCGGAGGCACAGACATGGCAGCGCAGCGCAGCGCAGAGGTCCTGGTCTATGTCGGGACCTGGACGCAGGACAAGGGCGAGGGGATTTACATCTATCGCCTGGACCCCTCCTCGGGCGCCCTGGGGCTGATCGGCAGGGCCACAGAGGTGGGCAACCCCTTCTTTCTGGCCGTCGACTCCCGGCAGCGATACCTCTACGCGACCAACACGGCCGAGAAGGTGGAGGGCCAGCCGGGCGGGGGGGTGGGGGCGTTCTCCATCGACTCGAAGACCGGGGGACTGACCTTTTTGAATCAGCAGCCCGCGCGCGGGGACCTGCCGTGCCACCTGAGCATCGACCGGACGGATCGGCACGCACTGGTGGCCAACTATGGATCGGGCAGCGTGGCGGTCCTGCCCATTCAGGGGGACGGGCGGCTGGGGCCGGCGACCGACGCGGTCCAGCACGAGGGGTCCAGCGTCAACACGGAGCGGCAGGAGGGGCCGCACGTCCACTCCATCACCCTGGACCCGGCCAGTCGCTATGCCTTTGCGGCCGATCTGGGGATCGACAGGGTCATGATTTACGAACTCGATGCGAGCCGGGGGAAGCTGAAGCGCGGGGGCCAGCCCTGGGCCCAGGTGAGGGCCGGGGCCGGGCCGCGGCATTTCGCCTTCCACCCCAACGGCCGGTACGCCTACGTCATCAACGAGCTGGACAACACCTTCACCGCGTTCGCGTACGACCCGGCGCGCGGCTCCCTCACGGAGATTCAGACCCTCTCCACCCTGCCCGGCGATTTTAAAGAGACGAGTTACTGCGCGGACGTGCAGATATACCCGTCGGGCAGGTTCCTCTACGGCTCCAATCGCGGACACGACAGCATCGCGATCTTTGCCATTGAGGAGGCGACGGGGAAGCTCACTCTTGTGGGCCACGAGCCGACGCAGGGCCATTACCCCTGGAACCTGGCCATCGACCCCACGAACACCTTCCTGCTGGCCACCAACCAGCGCAGCGACGTGGTCGTGGTCTTTCGCATCGACCCGCAGACAGGACGGCTGACTTCCACAGGCCAGAAGGCCGAAGTGCCCAAGCCGGTCTGCGCGAAGATGATCCGGAGGGCATCCTAAGAGGTCAAATGGACCCTGTTCGGTACGAAAGGGCCGGCGTGGCGGATTTTCTCCCGATCGCCGAACTGGATCGCAACGCCTGGCGACAGAGCCCAAACTCGGAGTTTATCCCGGACGGAGAACACGCGTGGAGGCTCTGGGTCGAACATGGCCTGGTCTTTTCCGCCAGGAACGGAGACAGGCTCGTCGGCGCGATCCTGGCCTTCCCCTGCGTCAGCGGCATCTGGTGCGTCCACAAGGTGTTTGTGGACCCCGCGTTCAGGGGGAAGGGGATAGGGACAAGGCTGTTTGAGTTGCTGCTCCAGGAGACAGACCGCAAAGGGGTGGACTGTTTTTTGACGGTGGACCCGACCAACGAGTCGGCCTTGAGGCTGTACGAGAGATGGGGTTTTGTGGAAAAGACCTTTGTAAAAGGTTATTACCGGAGCAATGAGGATAGGTACGTGCTCACGAGAAGGGCGAAGAAGTAGGTTGGGTGTAAAACATACCTATGGCATCCTCTGTTTACCTGGAGACTTCCGTCATCAGCTATTACACGGCTCGACCGAGTCGAGATGTTGTCACGGCTGCCAGGCAGACCATTACCCAAGAGTGGTGGGACCAAGAGAGAAAGCGGTTTGACATTCATGTCTCTGTACTTGTGGTGGAGGAGGCAAAAGCGGGTGATTCTGAAGCCGCTCAAAGACGCCTGGCGGCTATGGCAGGGTTGCCGATTCTGGGGATCAATGCTGCTGCTGAGAAGTTGGCCAAACGATTAGTCGATGAAGGGGTTGTACCTGTGACAAGCGTTGAAGACGCGCTGCATATTGCTCTGGCGACTGTGCATGGAATGGACTTCCTTTTGACGTGGAACTTTTATCATATTAACAACGCCGAGACAAAAGCGCGAATCAGGGCAGTTATTGAGGCGTTGGGCTACGAATGTCCTGTTATCTGTTCACCAGAAGAGCTTGGAGGCGCCGAGTCATGAAATCAGATCCTATCGTGGACGAGGTTCGCAAAGTTCGAGAGGCCCATGCGGCGACATTTCATTATGATTTGTCGGCAATTTGTGCGGACCTAAAGAAAAAAGAGCAAAACGCTGGCCATCCTGTCGTTTCTGGCCAACCTAAGCTGCGCCTAAAACGCACCGGAAGCTAGTCGACTTCCGATCAGGAGGTAGCCATGGTTCTCGAAGTAAATCTGACCCAGGAGTTTGAGACAAGGGGATTCGTGTCGGGGATAAAGATATTCGATGAGGAAGGGGTGGGCCGGGTGCGGGGGCAGTTCGACGCCTTAGAGGCGAAGGAGGGGCGGGAGAGGTGCCAGATCGGGCTGCTGGACCGGCACCTTGACCAGCGGTTCGTGTGGGACCTGGGGGCCCATCCGAAGATTCTGGACGCGGTGGAGGCGGTGATCGGGCCGGATGTCATGCTGCTGGCCACGCACTTCTTCTGCAAGTACCCGGAGCCGCAGGACGCAGGGCAGGGGCGCGCGGAGCGGTTCGTGGCGTGGCATCAGGACGTGACCTACTGGGGGCTGGACCCGGCCTTTGCGATCACGGCGTGGTACGCCGTGGACGACAGCGACGCGGAGAACGGGTGCATGCGGGCGATCCCCGGCACGCACCACGGTATCCGGGAGCACGGGAAGTCGGAGCGGAAGGGGAACCTGCTGAGCATCAATCAGGAGGTGCCGGTGACGCCGGAGGAGGAGGCGAGGGCGGTGGACATGCCGCTGAGGGCGGGGGAGATCTCGCTCCATCACGGGGCGCTGATCCACGGGAGCAACCCGAACCGGTCGAGCCGCCGCCGGTGCGGGCTGACGCTGCGCTACATCCCGACGTCGGTGAAGCAGGTGAAGACCAACTCCATCGGAAGGCCGTACAGGGCCATTCTTGTGCGAGGGAAGGACGCGCATAGGCACTTCGAGGAGATAGCGCCGCCGTTTCCGTTTGCGTGAGATGTGAAAACAAGAATCCAGAATCCAGAATCCAGAATCCAGAAGAAAAGCAAAACCGGTTCTCATTCTGGATTCTGAATTCTGGCTCCTGTATTCTGCTTTTGCCGTTTGCCTTATGAGGTCATCATGGCCGGACTGAGTCAGGCTGAGATAGAACAGTACCACGACCTGGGCTACGTCATGAAGCCCGACGTGTTCACGCGCCCGGACCTGCAGCCGCTGCGGGACGAGCTGTCCGGGGTGGTGGACCGGGAGGCGCGGAGGCTGTTCGCCGTGGGGAGGCTCACGCGGCTCTACGCGGACGAGCCGTTCGAGCGGCGGATCGCGCGCGTGTTCGGGGAGGCGGAGGAGATCTATCGCGCCATCCTGGGCAAGGGAGGCGGGGGGCACAAGGGCAGGGCGATGTTCGAGGTCATCCGGCACCCGAGGCTGCTGGCGTGCGTGGAGTCGCTCATCGGGCCGGAGATCGTGGGGTCGAGCGTGTACCGGGTCCGCCCGAAGATCCCCGGCATGCTGCACGGGGAGGTGCCCTGGCATCAGGACTCGGGCTATTTCATGCCGCACTGCGACCGGGATCTGATCGTGACCTGCTGGGTCCCGCTCGTGGACGCCACGGAGGAGAACGGCTGTCTCCAGGTCCTGGCGCGGGCGCACCGGCAGGGTGTCGCAAGGCACTACACGGGGGGCCACGCGGGCTATCTGGAGGTCCCGGCGGACGAGCTGCCGGAGGGGGAGGTCGTGACCGTGCCCGTCCCGCTGGGGGGGGTGCTGTTCATGACGAATCTGACGCCGCACCGCTCGACGGAGAACCGGACGGACGTGGTCCGGTGGAGCATCGACCTGCGCTACCAGGGGGCGGACGTGCCGAACAACGTGGACAGGCCGCCTGAGGCGGTTGACCTGAACGCGCCGGAGACGGAGATCGCGTGCTACCCGCCGGAGGGGGACTTCGTCATCCAGAGCCCCTCCCGGCCGGAGCGGGAGGTGAGGGCCTGGGAGGCGTTCCACGAGATCCGTCAGCGGTATGAGCGCGCTCAGGTGCCCTACATGGCCTCCAG
>CAYRZX010000059.1:0-25411 GCA_964428665.1 uncultured Gemmatimonas sp. | reverse complement strand
GCGCCACCAGCCTGCCCCCGTCCAGGATGGCGACCCGGTCGCACCCCTCGGCCTCGTCCATCAGGTGGGTAGTCAGCAGGATAGTGACGCCGTCCTGCTCCCGGAGCCTGTGCAGTCCCTCCCGAAAATCCCGCCGCGCCGCCGGGTCCAGGCCGGTGGAGGCCTCGTCCAGGAGCAACAGGTCCGGCCCGTGCAGCGCCCCTCGGGCCAGGTCCGCGCGCCGGCGCAACCCCCCGGAGAGCCGGGAGACAAGGTCGTCCCGGCGCTCCCACAGGCCCAGGCGGGACAGCGCCTCCTCCATCCGCGCCCTCAGCCCCCGCCCGCTCAGGCCGTAGAGGTGGCCCTGGTGGCGCAGGTTCTCCGCCACCGTCAGGTGCCGGTCCAGGGCCGGCTCCTGAAAGACAACGCCGATGCGCCTTCGGATCGCATCGGCGTCCCGAACCACGTCCATCCCGAAGACGCGGGCGCTCCCCTGCGAGGGGGGGAGCAGGGTGGCGAGGACCCTGAACAGCGTCGTCTTGCCCCCGCCGTTGGGCCCCAGCAGCCCGAAGACCTCCCCCGGCCTCACGGCGAAACTCACCCCGGCCAGCGCCGTGCGCTCCCCGTAGGTCCGGGACAGCCCCTCGACCTCGATAACAGGAGTCACGTTAAACAAAAGCATTCACCGCAGAGAACGCAGAGCACGCTGAGGTTTCAAGGGCAAGCAGCTTCAGCGTCCATTTCGACCCTTTGCGATCTCAGCGGTCTCTGCGGTTCATTCTGTTAGGGGTTCTAAGTGAATATCTTATCGAAGATCATCAGCAGCCACAGCGCGGGCAAGTAGACCAGGGAGGCCAGCATCAGAAGCCTCGCGCGCCGGGGCGTCCTGGCCTGGCGGAAACGGAGCCCGAACCCCAGAAACGTCAGACCGAGCAGGAGAGACGCGCAAAAGGTGAAGAGGCCGGCCATCCCCAGAAACGCGGGCAGCAGGCTGAACGGCAGCAGGACCAGGCTGTAAGCGACGACCTGACGGCCCGTGCGCCCCCCGTCCGGGTCCAGTACAGCGACCATCCGGCACCCCCCTCGGGCGTAGTCCTCCCGGTAGAGCCAAGTGATCGCCAGGACGTGGGGGAACTGCCACAGAAAGAGGATCGCAAACAGCGCCCACGCCCCGGGGGCAAGCCCCCCCGCAGCCGCGACCCACCCCCCCACCGGCGGAAGCGCCCCGGCCACGGCCCCCACCGCCGTGTTGAGGGGGGTCCTCAGCTTGAGCGGCGTGTACAGAAAAAGATAAATGGCCAGCGTCAGCGCGGCCGCCAGGCCCGTCGCCCAGTTCACGGACATCCCCAGGTAGAAGATGCCCGACGCCGAAAGCAGCACCCCGAAGCAGTGCGCCTCCTCCGGCCCCAGCCGGCCCGCCGGAAGAGGGCGGCCCGCCGTCCGGGGCATCCTGGCGTCCAGGTCTCGTTCCAGAAACTGGTTGAGCGTCGCCGTGCCGCCCGAGACCATTGCCGTGCCGATCAGCGCGTGCAGCAACAGCTCTAAGTTCACGGGCCCAGCCGAGCCGAGGACAAACCCCACCAGCGTGCTCAGGCAGACGAACGCCACGATCCTGGGCTTCGTCAGCTCGGCAAAATCCGACGCCTGCGCCCAGGGGAGGGGAAGGCTCGCTTCAGCGGTGTCGGTCCGGAGGCTCATGCGATGGGTTCTCCTGAAAACAAAGTGCTGAGTGCTGAGTGCTGAGTAAAAGCAAAAAGCACGAAGTTTCTGTCTTTACTCAGGACTCAGGACTCGGAACTCAGGACTGTCTTTTCGGTCATCCTCCACACCCGCAGCGTCAGCGCCACGCCCGACGCCAGGATCGCCGCCCCCACGGCCACGTGCGCCGTGGCCACGGAGACGGCCTTCTCCGTCCAGACCACGAAGGCGCCCAGGCAGACCTGCAGGATCACCAGCCCTGCCATCAGGAGGGCGGGCCGGACGAGCGCCCGCTGATCCCGATGCGCCCTCAGAATGCGCCACGCCGTCCACGCGACAAGGGCGGCCACCGCGACCGCCCAGGCCCGATGGGCGAAATGGATCAAAACCCGGCTCCGGTATTCTTCGAGAGAGATCGGAAAGGGGGCTGTGGGGTTCACCGACAGGGAGGAGAGCGGAGGGACGAGGTGTCCGAACGAGAGCGGGAAATCGGGGATGGCCAGCCCGGACTCCGTATGCCTCATCACGGCGCCCAGGACGAGCTGCGCGTAGATGACGGCCGCCGTCGCCAGGCAGAGCCCCCTCAGGGAAGGCCTCCCCGCGTCAACGAGGGGAGGAAGGCGTCTCCGCCACTCCGCCGACGTGAACAGGGCGATGCTGACCGTGAGGCAGAAAAACGTCTGCGCCAGACAGGCGTGGGCCACCGACACCGGCGCGGGGAGCAGATAGAGGACCGTCAGACCGCCCAGGACCCCCTGAAGCGCCACCGCCGCCAGGGCGAGGAGGCCGAGCCGCCGGACCCAGCGCCGCTCCTCCCGCCGCCAGAGCCAGACCGCCAGGACCGTCGTCAGAAACCCGACGAACGTGGCGACCATCCGGTGCCCGTGCTCGTAGAAGATGCCGCCCACCATGGGCGGAAAGACCATCCCGTAGGAGAGCGGCCAGTCTGGGACCGCCAGCCCCGATCCGGTGCTCGTCACCAGCCCCCCGGCGACGATCAGAAACAGCGTCGCGCCCGCCGTGAGCACCGCAAACCGGTGCAGCCAGGGGTTGTCCACATCAACGTTCGTGTTCATGAATCAGGCGTGCGCCCGCTGCCCTTCCGTCGGACCGGGCTCCCCCTGCGCCTCCAGCATCCGCGCCCTCCGGGCCCAGACCGCGGCGACCGCCACGATCCCGGTCAGCACAGTGGCCACCACGCCCAGCAGAATCAGGATGCCCGCCTTGGCCCCCTGCGTCAGGGAGGAGTCGGGGGAGCCGAAGCAGACGGCGCACGCCAGGGCGGACCTTGAACTCAGGAGCGTCAACAGGCAAGGCGCTATGACCTGAGCCACGCGACAACGGCGAAACATGCTCATAGATAACTCACATCCTTCAGCTTGCGCAGGAACCATTTTGAATACCAGACCAGCAGAGCGCCCCCCACGAACGCCCCCACCCCCATGGCCAGATTCAGGGCGTCCCCGGAGTGGAGATAATCCCTGACCCCCCAGACCCCGAACCCCACCGACAGAAGGGTGGAGACAAAGATGAAAAACACGTGAAACGCTTTCAGGGACATGGCGACACCCGATCAACCGGAGGTGAACGTCGGAAGCAGCATCAGGACGATGAAGAACGCCCCCGTGAGACCCAGCACCCAGTAAATGATCTTTTCTTCCGAGATCAGATGCATGAAGTAGCCGGCGACCAGCGAACCCTTCACGGAGGCGATGATCAGAGCGACGATGACGGCTGTATGAACCGGCAGATGAAAATAGGAGACCATGACCGTCACCGCCGTCAGGACCGCCAGGGCGGCGAAGACCATCAGATAGACCCTGACGTGTTTCCTGACCTCTTCGGCGCTTGCTGTGTTCATGAGGGACTCCTTACAGAAGATAGAGGACCGGAAACAGGAAGATCCAGACCAGGTCCACGAAGTGCCAGTAGAGCCCGGCGCACTCGATCCGGTTCGTGAACCGCTCCGGCTCCGTCCTCCACATCGCGCTGCCGGGCAGCAGCAGGTAGAGATTCACCAGAATCCCGCCGATCACGTGGAGGCCGTGCAGGCCGGTCAGCGTGAAATAGATCGCGTAGAACGTGTTCGTGGCCGGATGGATGTGGTGCTCGAACTTGGCCCCGTACTCAAACGCCTTGACGATCAGGAACACGAACGCCAGCAGGACCGTCGCGCCGAGGTTGAGCCGGAACTTGCGAAAATCGTCCATCTTCAGCGACGCCCAGGCCATCACCATCGTGACGCTGGAGAGGATCAGCACGAAGGTGTTGAGGGTCGCCAGCGGGACGTTCAACAGGCTATACCCGTGCGGCCAGACCTCTGCGCCCACGCGAAGCAGGACGTACGTGGAGAAGAGCGCGCCGAACAGCATGACCTCGGAGGCCAGAAACAGCCAGATGCCGAACTTCCCGTTGAAAAGGCCCGTCACGGGATGCGGCTTGACGGCGTAGGGGATCTCGACTTCAGCAGACACGATCTATGCCTCCCTTATGTGGTCGCGGGTCTCGGCTGCGGGGACTCGGCCTCCTCCGGCAGGTGCTGCGGCCAGAAGTCCGCCGTCCTGCCGGGCACGCTGTACTCGTAGGGGCCGCGATACACCTGCGGCGCAGTCAGGAAGTTCCCGTGCGGCGGCGGGGTGGGCGTCGCCCACTCCAGCGTCGTCGCCTCCCACGGGTTGTCAGACCGGACCTTCTCCCTCTTTCGCATACTCATCAGGAAGTTGACGATGAACGGGATCTGCGCGACGGCCAGCAGCCACGCGGACCAGGAACCCAGCACGGTCAGGTCCTGCACCGCCGCCCCGTGCGCATAGCCCGTCTGGTCATACAGCCGCCGGGATACCCCCGCCATGCCGATGAAAAGCATCGGCATGAAGACGCCGTTCATAAAAATGAGCGACAACCAGAAGTGGAGCTTGCCCAGCTTCTCATTCATCATCCGTCCCGTCACCTTCGGGAACCAGTAGTAGATCCCCGCGAACAGCGCGAAGATCGTGCCCGGCGCCACGACGTAGTGGAAGTGCCCGATCACGTAGTAGGTGTCGTGCAGGTGCAGGTCCGACGCCGTCAGCCCCAGGGGCAACCCTGTCAGCCCGCCGATCGCGAACATCGGGATGAACGCCAGGGCGAAGTGCATCGGGACGGTGAACCGGATGGACGCCCCCCACAGGCTGATGGCCAGGGCCGTCAGAATGATGACCGAAGGGACCGAGATGATCATCGTCGTGGCCTGGAAGAACGTGCTCATGGCCGTCCCCATGCCCGTCATGAACATGTGGTGCGCCCACACGACGAACGACATGAACCCCAGGAAGATCAGCGAGTAGACCATCGTCCGGTAGCCCCACAGCGGCTTGCGGGTGTTGTTGGCGATCACCTCCGCCACGATCCCCAGGGCGGGCAGGATCAGCACGTAGACCTCCGGATGGGCCAGGAACCAGAACAGGTGCTGCCAGAGCAGGGGATTCCCGCCCCCGCTGACCTCCAGCGGCTGCCCCGTCACCACCAGCCCGCTGGGGAGGAAAAAGCTCGTTCCCGCCACGCGGTCCATCAGCTGGAGCACGCCCGCGGCCTCCAGCGGCGGGAACGCCAGGAGCAGCAGGAAGGAGGTCACGAACTGCGCCCAGACGAAGAACGGGAGCTTGAAGAAGGAGAGGCCCTTGACCCGAAGCTGAACGGTCGTCACGATGAAGTTGATCGACCCGAGCAGCGACGAGGTGATCAGGAAGATCATCCCGATCAGCCACGCGGTCTGGCCCACCGGCGCGATGTTGGCCAGCGGGGAGTAAGACGTCCACCCGGACTGCGCCGCCCCGCCCGGCAGGAAGAAACTGGCGAGCATCACCACGCCGCCCACAAAAAGGAACCAGTAGCTCGCCATGTTGATCCTGGGGAACGCCATGTCCGGCGCGCCGATCTGAAGCGGCAGGACATAGTTCCCGAACCCGCCCACCGCCAGCGGAACCACCCCCAGGAAGACCATGATGGTCCCGTGCATCGCGCCGAGCTGATTGTAGAACTCCGGGACCATCACCCCCTCCGGCATGTTGGCCTCCCCGAAAAGCCTGCCGATCCACGGGAGCGGCTGGCCCGGATACGCGAGCTGCCACCGCATCATCATCATCAGGCTGAACCCGAAGAACAGGAACAGCAGGGAGGTGAGGGAGTACTGGATGCCGATGACCTTGTGGTCCACGGAAAAGACATATTTCCGCCAGAACCCCGGCTCGTGGTGGTGCTCGTGATGGTGCTCGTGGTGCTGTTCATCCATGGGCGTGACTCCTCAATATTCGGTCCCGGTCCCGGAGACCTCGCTCTGCCGCTCCTCCATCCACTTCGCAAACGCCTCGGGCGTGTCCACGCTCACCGCGCCCCGCATCCGGTAATGCCCCAGGCCGCAGAGCTGGGCGCAGGCGAGGTCGAACTGCCCGGTCTTGTCGGCCTCGAACCAGATATTGATCTCGGTCCCCGGAATCGTATCCTGAGTCAATCTCATGACCGGGATCTTGAAGCTGTGGATGACATCCTTGGTTGAAAGACGAACGATGACAGGCTTGTTGACGGGGAAATGGAGCTGATTGACGGCGTTGATGTCGTCCTGGCCGTCCGGGTCGTCCGGGTCCAGCCCCAGCAGGTTGGAGCTGCTGATGAACTGGGGGGCCGTCCTCCCGAACTTCCCGTCTTTTCCGGGGTAATGCACGTTCCAGGCAAACTGCTCGGCCACCACGCGCACGACCAGGGCGTCCTTCTCCGCCGGGAACTCGCCCTTGAAACGCGCCCAGACAGGCATCGAAAAACTGAGCAGAAGGATCGCCTCAGCGATGATGACGCCGATCTCGACATATTTGGCGGGCCTGGCGTGGATCGGCTGATACACGGCCTTCTGGCCCTCACGTCGGCGAAACCGGATCAGACAGTAGAAGAAAAAGATCCCCCACCCCACGAACAGAATGCCCATGATCCAGTGAATCACGTTGATCAGAGAATCGACCTCACCGCCGTAGGTCGCGACATTCATCGGGAGCCACCATCCGTATGCCGTTTCACTCATTCAGGAGCCCTCCTGTTATGCCCTCATCGCTATCCTAATTCGGCAGCTTGAAGGAGAAGTCGACCGACGCCGTCCCCCCCTCCGCCACCGTCACCTCCTGCATCTGCGAGCCGCAGACCTCGTGCCACGCCTCCACCGTATACTTGCCCGCCGGCAACCCCTTCAACTCAAACGTCCCCGCGTCCCCGGTCACGCTGAAAAACGGATGCTCCACCACCCCGATGTAGCTCTGCATCCACGGATGCACGTCGCACCGCACCGGGATCATCACCTCCGGCTTTACCGTGATCTCCGTCGTCACCTTCTCCTTCATGAACTTGGGCATCGCCCAGTTCTTCTCCTGGTTCACCTTCGGCTTGGGGTGGATGTTGTGCAGCGTCCCGTCGCTGTTCAGAATCTTCAACGCCTGACCCACCTGAGCCCCCATCACGTGAGGACTGTACATACACCCGTTCTGGTCCAACACCACCGGCGTGGCCGGAGCGGGGAACTTCTTCCCCTCCAGCCCCTTCTTCACATACACGAACACATACTTCAGCGTCCCGTTCCCGTTCACCATCACCGCCTCGCTCAGCGCCGCCTGCGTGTGCTTCGACGCGCACACCGGGTCCGCGTTCATGTCCAGCTTCTTCCTGGGCGGCGGCGCGCCCTCAAACTTCACCGCGCCGGCCACGCTCGCGCCCGATTCCAGACGAACGGACGGGGCAGCCCCCTCCGCGGGGGCGACCTGTTGCCCCGCCGGCGGGGGCCGGTCTGCAGTCTGCTCGCCCCCGCATCCCACCACTAAGAGAGACGCAAGCGCCATCAGAGCCAAGAAGCTTCGCACAGTGACACATCCAGGAAAAAGGGGAAAGCGACCATAAACTTCACGGGCCGGGATCGGATGAACCCCGGACCCGCGAGATATGACCCGGACGGCTATTTTGCGGGCAGCTTGAAGGAGAAGTCGACCGACGCCGTCCCCCCCTCCGCCACCGTCACCTCCTGCATCTGCGAGCCGCAGACCTCGTGCCACGCCTCCACCGTATACTTGCCCGCCGGCAACCCCTTCAACTCAAACGTCCCCGCGTCCCCGGTCACGCTGAAAAACGGATGCTCCACCACCCCGATGTAGCTCTGCATCCACGGATGCACGTCGCACCGCACCGGGATCATCACCTCCGGCTTTACCGTGATCTCCGTCGTCACCTTCTCCTTCATGAACTTGGGCATCGCCCAGTTCTTCTCCTGGTTCACCTTCGGCTTGGGGTGGATGTTGTGCAGCGTCCCGTCGCTGTTCAGAATCTTCAACGCCTGACCCACCTGAGCCCCCATCACGTGAGGACTGTACATACACCCGTTCTGGTCCAACACCACCGGCGTGGCCGGAGCGGGGAACTTCTTCCCCTCCAGCCCCTTCTTCACATACACGAACACATACTTCAGCGTCCCGTTCCCGTTCACCATCACCGCCTCGCTCAGCGCCGCCTGCGTGTGCTTCGACGCGCACACCGGGTCCGCGTTCATGTCCAGCTTCTTCCGCCCCGGCGCTGTCCCCTCAAAGGCGACCTTCCCCGACACCGTCCCCCCGGCCGCAAATGCCTCGGACGCGACGAACAGCGCCGCAACCCCCCACATCAGAAACCGCTTCATGTTGGACATCTCCTGAAAAATTAGGTTAAAGGTTGCCCCTGTCTCATTTTAGATTTTGGATTTTGGATTTTGGAACCTGAGCCTTAAGATTTCTCAATCCAAAATCTAAAATCTAAAATCTAAAATCCAAAATCTGCAATCGTATCCTTTATCGCCTCTGATGCGCCCCCTCGGCCAGGCGGTCTGCGCCCGAACCTGCGCTCGCGGACCTCTGGTGCATCCCGTAGACGATGTAGTCAGCCAGAACCTGTATCTGCTTCTGCATGTCCCCGTTCAGCACGTCCGGAGGCACCCCCGACGGGTCCAGGAAGAAGCTCGGCATCTTCGTGCCCGGCTGGACCTTCTGCGGGTCCTGCAGCCAGGTCACGATCCACCTCGGCCTCAGGCGCTCCCGCGCCAGGGCCAGGTCCGGCGCCCACCGAGACGGGTCGCCCAGCGGCTTGATCGCCCCCTGCTGATGGCAGCTCAGGCAGGAGAAGTAGTCCTTGCTGAACAGCTTCTGCGCGGCCTGCATCCCCTCCGCGGTCATCCGCCTGGGCGGGATGGTCTCATACGGGAAAGGCTGCCTGTCCAGCGCCGAGAAATACCTGACCACGTCCGCGGCCTCCTCGTCCGAGAACCCGAACGTCGGCATCCGCGCCGACAGCCAGGGCCGGATCGGGACAGGCCCCTTCAGGAACCCGAACAGCCAGTCGGGCTGCGTCTTGGCCCCCTCCCCGTGCAGCGCCGGCGGGCTGAACGCGAGCGCGTCCTCCTCCGACAGCCCCTGCTCCGCCGCGTAGACCTTCGCCACCGAGGGCCGGATGGCGCCGCCCGCCTCCTCGACGATGTGGCACCCCCGGCAGTTGTGGTCCCGCACCAGGCGCTGCCCCCGCGCCACCTCCGTCTCGCGGGGCGTCAGGTTCTTGCGGCTCTCCATCGGCACGTCGTCCCTTGTGAAGCTCATCAGCGCCAGCGTGACCGCGCGGGCGTCCTCGTCCGTCAGGTCGAACTGCGGCATCCGGAGCTTCTCGTCATAAGTCTTCACCTTCCCCCGGTCGAAGATGCGCGGGTCCTTCAGCTTCTGGAAGAACCAGTCGTGCCGCGTCTCCGGGATCTCGATAAACCCGAAGTCCAGCCTCCCGACGTCCTTGTCCCCCTCCTCCGTCAGCTCCGTCCCGACCTGCTGCGCGTTCTCGAACCCCTTGATGTCGTGGCACCCGAAGCACCCCTGCCGGGTGATCGCCCGCTCCCCCAGGAACAGGTCCTTCTCCCGGTTCGACATCCTCGCCAGCTCGGTCCGGGCCTGAGAGTCGGTCATCCGGGCCCGCAGGAAGAAGAGCGCCAGCTCGTCCCGCGCCGCGCCCTCCGTCCGGGGCGCCGGCCTGGCCTCGAACGACGGGTTCTTGAGCCCCATCAGATACGCCGCGATGTCCGCCGCCTCCTGGTCCGTCAGCCGGAGGTTGGGCATGCGCGTGCCGGGGAAATAGTCGTGCGGGTCCTTCAGCCACGCGAACAGCCACCCGGCCTTCACCTTGCTCCCCATCCCGTTCAGGTTCGGGCCGAAGTTCCTGTAATCGTGCGGCCTCTCCGCCTCGTCCCCCTCCCCCACCACGTGACAGCCCCGGCACCCCGCCTTCTCCACCAGCATCCGCCCCTGAACGGCGCTCCCGGCTACCGGAGGCGCCGGATAGGACGGCCGCTCCGTGTGCTCGAACAGATAGGCGGCGATCCCGTTGATCAGCGCCGCGTTCCGCGCCCGGTCCTCGGGGCCATCCGTGTTCGACAGGTCGAAGATGCGCGGCATCTTCGAAGCCGGCCTGAACGCCTTCGGGTTGTGCACCCACCTGGCCACCCAGGCCTGCTCCAGCTTCCCCCCGACCCGCATCAGGCTGGGCCCCACCTTCCTCAGCCCCTCATACCCCTTGATCTTGTGGCACCCGAAACACCCCAGCGCCTCCACCAGCTCCCGCCCCCGGTTCAGCTGATGCGCCTTCGGGACCTCCACCACCCCCTTGTGACACTTCGCGCACATCGCCTCGGCGTAGACCATCGGCAGCATCGGATAGTCCCACAGGAGGTGCCCCTCGCCGTGATGAAGCTTATGCCACCCGTAGCGCTCCTCCCAGGCCTTCGCCTCCTCCTCGTTCTTCGGCGTGTGCGCCACACTGATGAACGACGTCCCCCTCCCCCTCCCCAGATGGCAGACCGTGCATCCGATCTTTTCAACCGGATGGGGGGACCGCCCGCCTAAAAACAGGTCCAGCTTCGGGTGCGTGGCGAAGACGCGGGTGTAGACCCTCTGCTCCGACGAGTCCGGATAGGTCTTCTCCACATAGGCCCGGGTCGCCTCGTCCTGGAAGAGGCCCGTCTCCGGGTCGGCCTCGTAGCCGGGCCGGTCGATGTTGACGTGACACGTCTGGCAGCGGTCCGCCTTCGGGACCCTGACGAAGTTCACGTCGTCCAGAACCCCCCTCGCGACGACCTGCTGGACCTTCTCCGAAGGGGCCAGGAAGTCCATCAGCGGCTGGTTCCTGAAAAAGGCGTTGAAGAAATTCGGCCCGATGGCGGCCAGCTTCCGGCTCAACCGGATCGTCTCCTTCTCCAGCGCCGCGATCTGACGCTCGACCTCGTCCCGGCGCGCCGTGCCCTTCACCAGCCGGGCCTCCGCCTGCGCCCTCTCCCTCTCCACGCCCTCCAGTTCGATCTTGAGCCGCTCGACCTCGCGCCCCTTGGCCTCCATCTTCGCCTTCTGCCTGGCCGCGCCCGCCTCTCCGTGGTGGCGGGCCGCCTCCTCATACTCGTAGCGCAGGACGTCGTAGTCCGCCTTCGCGAACCGGGCGTCCTGGTCGGCCTTGTAGAGCCTCCTCCGGGTGATCCGGTCGACCTCCGCCCGCGCGGCGTCGATCTCCCACCTCTGCCGTTCCAGATCGGCGCGGGCTGCCTTCAGGTCGCTCTCCAGCTGGACGAGCCTCGTGCTGTCGATCCCCTGCGCGGCCTGCGCCTTTTCGGCCTCCGTCTTGGCGATCTCCAGCCGGTTGGCCTCTCGCTGAAAATGCTTCCACTCCCGGTCGTAGTCCTGCCAGATCATCCAGACGAAGAAGATCAACAGCAGAATGCTGGACAGGGCAAAGATGACGTTGACCTTGCTGATCCGGTAGACGTAGGCGACGAAATGGGGCGTATTCAACGGCGTCTCTCCGTATCGACAAACTCTCTATATGTTAAAGAAGTACTCCGGGATGGCGACGATGTTTTTCAGGTTGATCGTCCACCGCAACATCATCTTGATGGGCAGCGAGGCCATGAGCAACAGCAGAAAGACCAGGACGTTGTACCGGACGAACCCCAACTGCTCATAGAATTTCTTCAACCAGGTCCGGGACAGCAGGGGGGGCAGCACCGCGAAGTAGAGGATGATCAGCAGGAACCCCCACATCTCCCTCAGCAGGATGTTGTTGGGCAGGCCCGTCCCCAGCCACTTCACGTAGATGTACTCCGACAGGTTGACGTTCGACAGCGGGAGCAGCTTGTGAATGTCCCAGTATTCATACGGCCCGAAGAAGTTCCAGTTCGGACCCCGCAGGAAGGTGCCCAGGACCACCATCTGCACCCAGAGGATCAGGAACCCGAACAGGAAGACCGTGATCGCAAACGGCCGCTGTTTGAAGGTGAAATATCCCGACCCCCTCGGATTCCGGTCGATGAAGGGGATGGCCATCAGCCCCACGATGATGATGCCGGGCAGCACCACCCCAGCGATCCAGGGGTCGAAGTAGACCAGCATCTCCTGAAGGCCGAGAAAGTACCAGGGGGCTTTGGAGGGGTTGGGGGTCTTGGCGGGATTGGCGGGCTCTTCGAGCGGGGCCTTGATCAGCACCGACCAGCCCACCAGCAGCACCGTGCAGAGGACCAGCGCCACGAGTTCGATGTACACCAGATGCGGCCAGGTGAACATCTTCTGCTGGAACTCCTCCTTCTCGACCACGTCCTCCCCGCGGGCGATCCGGTCGTCGTTCTCGTAGGCCTGCTTCATGCTGAACCAGACGAAGAACCCCATCAGAAAGATCAATGAAACGATCGGCACATTGTCCGGCTTGAGGACGATGACACGGAAGTTAGGATCCCTCATGCTGAACCCGAAGAAAGCCACCAGGCCTATCAGGGCGATCAGCCCGACCCTGTGGGTCCAGATCCATCGGGTGCGGAGGGCGAGGAAGAAGAGAACGGCAGAGAGAGGAAGCAGCAGACGCGGATCGCAGATGAAGTTGATGACCTCTTTCAGGAACATTTAGGATCTCCTCACGGACAAGGAGCAGGGCACGGCCGCCGCGCCGCGCCCTTTTACGGCCAGAGGGCACGGCCGTCCATACACCGTGCCTTCACCCTATGTCACAGCGGCCCTGAAATTCCCCCGTCCTTTCGGACGCGCCAGAAATGCACCGCCATCAACAGCGCCGCGATGAACGGCACCGCCAGGCAGTGAAGGACGTAGAACCGCAGCAACGTCCCCTCTCCGACGAACCGTCCGGCCAGCAGGGCATACCGGGCGTCGCTCCCCGCGTGAACGAGGTTGAT
Source organism: uncultured Gemmatimonas sp. (assembly GCA_964428665.1). Classification (GTDB taxonomy): domain Bacteria; phylum Latescibacterota; class UBA2968; order SICM01; family SICM01; genus SICM01. Next base: position 12,495 of record CAYRZX010000059.1, on the reverse strand, counting down.
GTCCCCGAACTTCAAGAACGCCGCGCCCGGCCCCTCAGAACCCATAAAAGGCGTGGCGCGCGCCATGTTCGTCCCCACGGTCACCGCCCAGATGGCGAGCTGATCCCAGGGCAACAGATAGCCGGTGAAACTGAGGAAGAGGGTCAGCAGCAGCAGGATGACGCCCACGGCCCAGTTGAACTCCCTCGGGGGCTTGTAAGCCCCTGTCATGAAGACGCGCAACATGTGGAGCCAGACGCTCAGCACCATCGCGTGCGCCCCCCATCGGTGGATCTCCCGCATGATGCCGAGAGGGACCTGCTCCCCCAGGTCGATCAGATCCGTGTAAGCGAACTCCAGGGTGGGGCGATAGTAGAACATCAGCAGGATGCCCGTGACCGTCTCGACCAGGAAGATGAAGAACGTCAGCCCCCCCATGCACCAGGTATACCGCACCCGGATGCCCGACTTGGGCGTCCGGACAGGGTGCAGATGGAGAAAGATGTTCGACAGAACCGTCTGAGCGCGCCCCCGGTCGTCCGACGGGATGTCGTGCCGGAAGATCGATTTCCAGACCTGAGAGCGTTTGATCTGGTCCATCACGTTGGACTCTCTGGGCATGTCTCCTCTCCGTCAAGTGAAACTCAAGCCAGCTTCAGGAACGATTCCGGGTCGTCCCACTGCCCCTTCTCCTGCTGGTATTTCACGGTCTTGTCCACCAGGATCTGCCCGTCATCGGCCAGCACGACCCGGTAGCGCTCCAGCGGACGGGGCGCCGGGCCTTCAAAGTTGATCCCCGTCCGATAGAACCCGCTGCCGTGGCACGGACACTTGAACTTGTTCTCCGCCTCCAGCCAGTTCGGAGTGCAGCCGAGGTGTGTGCAGGTCGTGGACAGGGCATAGATCCCCTGCTCGTTCCGCACGACCCAGACCGCGAACTTCTCCTTCCACCGTTCGTCCACCTTCCCCACGTCATAATCCTCCGGCAGCCCCGCCTTGAACACCTGGGGGGGCTCGAACAGCACGTTCGGGAACAGGAACCGGGTCATAGCCGCCCCGCCCGCCGCCGCCGCCGCCGTGAAGGCCACCCACGCCACAGCCAGCCACGAGAAGAACCCCCGGCGTGACAGGGCCGCCTCCGCAGGCTCTGCGGCCCTCGTCTCCAGCGCCGCCCTGGAGATGGCCGCAGCCCGTTGCCGCCGGGTGGCGGCGGCCTTCTCCAGCGTGCTCATCGCCGGAGGGGCGGCGGGAGCAGCCGCAGCCTGGGCAGGCGCAGCCCTCCGGGGCGGAGGGGTCTTTCGCTCCGCCGGGGCCGCCTCCGGGGCGGAGACAGGAGGCTCAGCCGCCTGGGGCGCGGCGGAAACAGGCTCGGCCTTCTGCGCAGGAGGCCGCTCCGTGGAAGGTCCGGCAGGCTTGGGGGCCGCAGGTGCGCCCCCCCCTGCCGCGGCCTTGGCCGCGCGCATGGCCTCTGCCTTGGCCTTCGCCCGCGCCACGCGATCCGAAATCTGGTCAAATGAGGAAAGATCCGTCTTGCCCTCTTCCGACATCGTTAGATCACTCCGAAAAGAGTCCTCAGGACAACCCGAAAGGCCAGCGGATTGGATTCGACACAGAAAACTAATTTAAACAGGAAAGAAAGGAGTGTCAATAAAAAAATCGCCCCGATCCCGCCCCAAACACCGGAGCCAGCCCTCTGTTTATGATCCCCCGCCGTCGCCCCCTAAAACCCCCAGCGCTTCAATCGCCGCCTGCCGCACCTTGAGGCTCGGATCGCCCGATTTGAGGGCGCGCAGCGTCGGCGTCAAAGAGCGCTCCTTCAGGAGCAGGACGCCCCGGATGGCGTTCAGCATCGCCTCCTCCTGCTGTTCGGCGCTCATCGCCTCCTCGCCCTGCGCGGCGTTCAGCACCCGGACGCGGCCCAGGAACTCCCGGTTCAACATCTCCTCGATCACGGGCGTCCCGGAGCGGTCCTGAAACCGGCACAGGGCCAGCGCCGCATTCCATCGCACATTGGGGTCACTCGCGCTGAGCATGCCGTGAAGCGCCGGCAGGGCCCTGCTGTCCCGGATCAGGCCCAGGGTGTAGGCCACCATCTTCTTGATCCCCGGATCGTCGGACTCCGCCTGGCGCAGCAGCGGGACCACGCTGCTCGTGTCCCTCAGCCGCCCGAGAGACTCCACGGCGAAGAGGCGCGTCTCGTCGTCCGGGTCCTCCAGCGCGCCGATCAAGGCGGGGACTGCCCGGCCATCTCCAAGGGAGCCGAACAGCCGCGCCAGATACCGCCTCACCTTCGGATCGTCCCGTTTGGCCTCCTCAAAAGCGCGGATGACCTCCGGGACCAGGGCCGCGTCGATCCCCTTCCCGTCCGGCCTGGCCAGCATGGCCGACAGACTGTAAGCGGCCTGCCATCGCCGGCTGGACCCCCCCGCCCGCACCTCGTTCAGCAGGTCCCGCGCCGTCCGCTCCTCCCGCGTCAGCAGGCTGTAGAGCAGATAGATCGCCACGCAGACCGCGACGATAGCCAGGGGAAACAGGACGAGCTGCCCGATCATCCGGGAGGCCGAGACCCCGTTCGTCCGGGGCGTTGTCGCCTCCTCAGCGATGCGACGCAGGGCCTCCGGCGTCGGCGCCGCGTCATTCACAGGACCGTTGTCCGCCATAAAACGACCTCTCACTCCGAAATAACTTGTTCTAACCACACAGCAAGATTGAGGATAAAACAGACTGAACAATATATCAACTTTTGAGACACTTGTCAACCTCTCGCACGCCAACGGTTCGTCCTGAGCCTATTTTTCTGTTGACAGAGATCGGTCTCCTGGGTAAATTTTTCGTTTGAGGCGCTTCACCTGTCTTGAAACCGGAACCCGACACCACACTTCCGACCCGAACCCGACGGGTCTGCCGAGGGCAGAGAGATGTCCGACGAAAAAAAGATAGACCTGTCATCCCTGGATGGGATCGCAGACCGCGTCGCCCGCGCCAAGGCCAAGGCCGAGGCCATGAGGGCCGCCAGGGCCGCCGGGGGCGCGCACCCGACCCCAGCCCCGAAGCCACCCGCAGCGGCGAGTCAGGCGTCCCCCGCCCCGGCCCCAGCCGAACCTCAGGAGGCTGCCCCGGCAAAGGAGGGCAAGGCCGACCTCTCGAACCTCGACGCCATCTCCGACCGCGTCGCCCGCGCCAAGGCCAAGGCCGAGGCCATGCGGGCCGCCAAGGCCGCCGGAGCCGCCCACCCGACCCCCTCTGTCCCCCAAAAAGCCGCTCCCGCGGGGGCCGAACCCAGACCCAGGCGGGAGGTCAGCGCCGAGGCGATGGCCGCGAAAAAGGCCCAGGCGAAGGCCCGAGTCGAGGTCCCTGCCGCGGGGACGCCCCCTCTCGGGGGCAATGGGGCGGCCTTCTGTGCGGGCATGACCATCCGGCGCAACGGAAAGCTCGCTAAAATCCTGGCGACGAGCTACGAGAACGTCTGTCTGGTGTATGAGGACGCCCCCCGCGAAAAGGTGATGACCAAGCGCTACCGGCTGGAGGTCGAACTCCAGCGCGGGGCGCTCCAGATCGCCTCTGCGCGCGACTTCAAGGCCCACATCCCCCCCAGCGGGGGAAAATTCGGCAGGGCGTTCGCCTTCCTCATCGCCGCCGGCCTCACCGGCGTCGCCTTTCTGGGGATCGGCCTCCTGATAGGGCCCCTCAACCTCTTCCCCACGATGCTGATCGGCTACGTCCTGTTCGCCCTGGCCCACCACCTCACGAAGTAGGAGAATAAAACCCCCATGGAACGCATTACGGAGCACCCCTGGTTAGACCGCAAGCTCGTCCCCAAGAAGAAGCGGCCCCGCAGCATCGCCATCATCAACCCCGACATGTGCACGGGCTGCAACATGTGCATCGAGTTCTGCCCCACCGACTGCATCGAGGAGGTGGACGTGCAGGCCGCGGGGCTCGACGGCATCGGCCACTTCTGCGAAGTCCGCCTCGAAGACTGCATCGGGTGCATCCAGTGCGTGCGCGAATGTCCGTGGGATGCGATCGAAATGGTGCCGACCGACGAGGTGGAGCAGGCATACGACATGCCGGTGGGGACGCTGTAAAGGCAGACCACAGGACCACGAGACCACAGGACTACAGGTCTTGTGGTCAGTGGTCTTGTGGTCAGTGGTCGATCTTCACATCTGCCGTCTCACGAGATAGCATCTCTTTCACCTTCTCATACGTCTCCGGCGTATTGACATTGATGAACGACAGGCCGTCGGGGTCTGCCTCGCGCCATATCTCCGGCCCCACCCACCGCGTCCGGATCCGCCCCAGAAATCGGGCGACCTTGAAGTCTCCGGCCCTCATCTGCGCCTCTGCCTGGGCCAGACCCGTCCTGGCATAGACCGCACAGAGGGGATGATCGCCGTCCTCCGTCCGGGGAACGACCGCATCCGCGCCCCCGGCCTCCTGCGCCAGCAATCGCAACACGCCCGGACGGACCAGGGGCAGGTCGCACGCCAGCACAAAACAGGCCTCGGACTGCGCCGCGCACAGCGCCGTGTAGATACCCCCCAGAGGGCCTGCGTCCCTGACCGCATCCCCCAGAATCGGAAGGCCGAGAAACCCGTAGTCCTCCGGCAGGTTGGCGATCACCGTCACCCGGCTCGTCACCGCCCTCAGGGCATCGGCCACGCGCTGGATGAGAGGTGCGCCACCGGCGACCAGGAGGGCCTTGTTACACCCCATCCGGCTGCTCTTCCCGCCGGCCAGCAAAAAACCGTCCATACCCCTAAAGGAACGCGAACCGCCCCACCCCTGTCAAGCACAAAGTGCTCCGGCCCCCGTTCAGGGAGAAATTTCAGCCTTAAACCGCAAAAAATGCTTGACTTCTCCACTGCTTTTAACTATATATAGCGCAATTACACATTATTATACCCTATATCAAGGGGGATCGCCTTGAACGGAGAGCAGAAACCCAACGGCTCAAGACGCAAACGCAGGGAACGCCTCTTCATTCCTCCTCCCGCCGTGGGGCTGAGGGGACGCCCTGCGACGGAGGCCGGCGCGTCCAGCGTCCTGAGAGAATACATCTCCGAGGAGGAACCGCAAGCCGCGTCTCAGACCGGCCAGGGGACCTCGTCTCACGGAGCCGTTGAGAGGGAGGAGGAGATCGGCGCTAAAGAGGTCCTGTCCGACGAGTGGGAGACTGACGCGGAGAGCCTGCGCGATGACGAGGCGGAGACCCGGCGGCTCAAATTCATCGAGCTGCGCCTCGATCGCCTGGAGCGCCGCATCAGCGATTTTGAAAACACCTGTTACTCCTTCCTCCTCCACGCCAAGCGGCTTTCCGACCGGGCGGTCTCCTTCTATGAGGACGTCTTCGGCCTCTCTCGAGAGGACCTCGCCCACATCCACGACCGCCTCGGCATCAACCACAACAACAACGGCCACTACGAAAAAGCCGTCGAATCCTTCAGGCGGGTCGTGGAATTTGACGACCGGAACGCCTCCGCCCACTTCAAACTCGGCGTGGCCTGCGACAACGCGGGCAACTATCGCGAGGCCATCGACTGTTACCGGAAGGCCATCTCTCTCGACCCCAACTACTTGAAGGCCTACTACAAACTGGCCGACATCTACGCCAAAAACGAGAACTACGAAGAGGCCACTCGATGTCTGGCCAAGGCCGTCGAACTCTCCCCCCAAAGCGCGGAGACCCACTACCGCCTCGGCGCGGTTCACAGCGACCAGGGGAACTACAACGAGGCCATTGCATCCTACTTTCGAGTCATCGACATTGCCCCCGGCTATCCGGGCATCTATCGGAGCCTCGGCCTGGCCTACGAGCGCAAAGGGGAACACGACAAGGCCATCGAGTGTTTTAAGAAGTCCGTCTGATCTATTATGGGCCTCAGACATCTCCTCCACACCCTCCGTGAGGAGGACCTCGAACAGAAACGGGTCGTCAGGCACAGAGGGCGGCTCCGTCACCGCATCGAACAGGAGAAGGCCCCCGCCCCATCTCCTTCAGAGGAGATTCCGACCTTCGACCTCGGCGGGCGGACCTTTGAGGACCGGCAGTCTGCCGCCGCCTTCTCCACGCTCATCGGCAGAAGCGGGCTCAAGGGAAAGGTGCTCGAACATATCCCGCCTTCCCCGGCCCTCTCGCAGGACGGAGGACAGCCCGCCAGACTGCGTGACCGCACGACGCTGGAAGACCGTCTTATCCCGGGGGGAGTGGCGTCGAAATTCGGCATTCGCCCTATCGAAAAAAGCAGTGACGAGCAGGAGGTAAACTGACCATGGCGGAGGAGACGGGAGTCGGTGCGCCCTACATTCAATCGTCCTCAAAGGGCAACGTCGTCTATTTGGGAATCGATCTTGGAACCGCCAACTCCTCCATCGCGACGAGCACGAGCATCAAACGCACAGTGCCCTCCGTGGTCGGCTGGCCGAAGGACCTCATCTCCTACAAATTCATCCAGAAGCCGATCGTCTTTGGGGAGGAGTGCATCCGAAACCGGATGGCCCTCGACCTCATCTATCCCCTTGAGAAAGGGGTGCTCAAGTACAGGTCGGGCAACGGGCGGGGAGAGGCCAATGAACGGGATTCCATCGCCGGCGACGAGATGATCCGCCACGTCATCGCCCTGGCCGAGGTCAAGGAGAACCAGACCGTGCGCGCCATCATCGGCGCGCCCGCCCTCGCCAGCCTCAGCGACAAGCAGGCCATCATCGACAGCGTGCAGGGCCTCGTGGACGCCGTCATGGTCGTCTCCGAGCCGTTCCTCGTGGCCTACGGCCTCGGCCTCTACAACAACGCCCTGGTCGTGGACATCGGCGCGGGGACCCTCGACCTCTGCCGGATGCACGGCACCATCCCCGACGACATCGACCAGCGGACGCTCTACAAGGCGGGCAACTACATCGACGAGAAATTCCACACCCTGCTTCAGGACAAGGTGAAGGACTCCCCCATCTCCCGCTACCTCGCCCGCAACCTCAAGGAGCGCTATGCCTTTGTCTCCCCCATCACCGAGGGCATCAGCGTGGAGTTTCAGGTGGCCGGCAAACCGGTCCTCTACAACATCGCCGAGGAGATCAAAGAGGCGTGCGAGAGTATCCTGCCCGACACCCTCGCCTCCATCCGGGAGCTGATCACCACCTTTGAGCCTGAGTTCCAGGATGAGCTTCGAAACAACATCATCCTGGCCGGAGGGGGGAGCCAGATCAAGGGCATGCCGGAGGTCATCGAGAATGACCTCGCCGAGTTCGGCTCCTCCCGCGTCCGGGTCGTGGACGACCCGATCTACAGCGGCGCGCTCGGGGCGCTCAAATTGTCCCAGGACATGCCCGAGTCGGAGTGGGAGAACCTGTGATACAGTGCTGAGTGCTGAGTGCTGAGTAAAAGCAAAGAACAGGGTTTTGCCTTTACTCAGGACTCGTTACTCAGGACTCAGGACTCGCATTTATGGCCTCCGTAGACGCCCTTCTCGACATCCCCATCGACCGGATCGACGACGATCTCCCGCTGCGCCATCGCAGGCGAGACCCGGGTCTGGAGGCGCTCGCGCGCTCCATCGAGCGCTACGGGCTGTTGACGCCGGTGCTCATCACGCCCCGTGAGGGGCGCTACCGCCTGATCTCCGGCCGCCGTCGCCTGGAGGTCTGCCGTCGCCTCGGCCACACGCAGATCGCCGCCGTCGTCCGGCGTGTCCCCGACGACCAGGCCCTCGAAGTCGCCCTCCAGGAGAACCTCCATCAGGCCCCTTTGATGGCCCTCGAAGAGGCCGATGCCCTCCGCAGGGCGGGCGGGTTTGCCCTGCCCGCTTCGGAGGCGGTTGAGCGCTTTGCGCTGTCCGAGGAGGAGATCGCCCTGGGTCGCCGGCTCCACCGCCTCCCCGCCTCCATTCAGGAGGCCGTCTGGACCGGCCAGATCGACGAACGGCGCGCCCTGGCCATCAGCCGCCTGACCCGCGAGGTCGACCAGATCCGGGCCTTTCGCCGCATCCGGGAGGAGGACCCTCCGCTCACCCTGGTGGAGGAGATGATCGACGAGATGAAGGGGGAGTAAGAAAGGCAACGCAGAACGCGGAACGATGAACGATGAACGAAAAAACGCAAAGACTATTCTGCTTTTCGTTCATCGTTCATACTTCATCGTTCATCGTTTTTCTATCCCAGACGCCCTGGGATTTTTTTTTGAAGGAGAGACTCTACATGGACATCGGCTTCCTCACCGCCCCGTTTCGGAACGAGTCCCTGGACCACGTCATCCACTTTGCCGCGGACAACGGCTTCGGCGCCCTCGAGATCGCCGCCACGCCCGGCAGCCGCCACCTCGACCCCGCTGCCCTCACGGCCCGCCAGGCCAGGGAGATCGCCGCGAAGGTCGAAAAAAAGGGCCTCCGCATCTCCAGCCTGGCCTGCTACACGAACGTCACCGACCCGGACCCCCGGAAGCGGCAGGCCGTCGCGAGCCACCTGATCAAGGCCGTGGACGCGGCGCATGCCCTCGGCGTCGACGTGGTCTGCGCGATGGCCGGCCTGCCGCAGCCCGGCCTGACCCGCATCGAGACCATTGAGAAGGTGGTCTCCAAAGTCTACCCGAAGATCCTCCGCCACGCCGCCAGGAAAGGCGTCAAAATCGCCCTGGAGAACTGGACCGCCACGAACATCCGCAACCTGCAGGAGTGAGACCGCATCTTCGAGGTCGTCCCCGACGAAAACTTCGGCCTCAACTTCGACCCCTCCCATCTCTACTGGCAGGGCATCGACCACATCGAGGCCGTGAGCCGCTTCGCGAAGCGCATCTTTCACGTCCACGCCAAGGACACCGAGGTCCAGGTCCACAGGCTCCGCTACCTGGGCAACCAGGCAGGCGGCTGGTGGCGCTATGTCATCCCCGGCCTGGGCGACATCGCCTGGGGGCCCTTCATCGGGGCGCTCCGGCGCATCGGCTACAACAACGTCCTGTCCATCGAGCACGAGGACGGCGCGCAGGGCCGCGAGGAGGGGTTCATCCGGGGCAAGAACTACCTGAGACAGTTTGCGTGAGACGGATATTCGCGCAAAAGGCGAGGGGCCCTTTCGAGCCCCTCGCCATCCTGTTCTGCGTCTGGATCCCCCCTCACGCGAACAGTCCGCAGAAATTGGCCGGGTTCGGGTCGAACCCCGGGAAGATGGCCTTCAGGTCGGTCGCGCCCACGTGCCGGGCCGCCACCTCCGCGAACACGTCCCGGAAGTCGGTCGTGAGCGCCAGGTCGCGCCCCTCGTAGAGCTGCTCAGTCGCCAGCCCCGGCCACCTGCCGTAGACCCTGCCCCCCTTCACGGACCCTCCGACCACGAACAGGCAGCTCGCGTGGCCGTGGTCGGTCCCGCCCGTGCCGTTCTGCCGCATCGTCCTCCCGAACTCCGTCATCGTCAGCACGACCACGTTGCGCATCCGGTCGCCCAGGTCCCGGTACAGGGCCGCGATGCCCTGGCCGAACTCCTGCAGCCGGCCCCCGAGCTGACCGCGCGAGGACCCCTGGTTCGCGTGCGTGTCCCACCCCCCGATGTCCGTGAACGCCACCTCCAGGCCCACGTCCGCCTTGATCAGCTGCGCGATCTGCAGCAGCGCCTGGCCAAACGGCGTCGTCGGGTAGGTTGCCCCGGGCTCGGGCGAGTACTGCAGGGGGCTGGCCTTCCGGAGCATCTTCACGGCCTCGAACATCTCGCGGGCCGTGCCGTGCAGGAGGTCGGAGGGCCCCTGCGAATACAGGGCCTCGAACCCCCGCGCGACCCGGTCGCCGCCCCGCCCGGCGCGCACCCCGAAGTCCGCAATCCGGGCCATCGCGACCGCGGGGGCCTCCCCCATCAGCGAGCGCGGCAGCTCCGGGCCCAGGGCCACGGCGCGGAACGGCGAGGCATTCGGGCCTCCCTTCGCCCGCACGGCGCGGTTCAGCCAGCCGTCCGGTGTCCCCTTGTCCCCCGGCGTGGCCGACTCCATGTAGTCCTGCGCGTCGAAGTGCGAGCGCGTGCTGTGGGGGGACCCGACCGCGTGCACGACCGCCAGGTGGCCCGCGTCGTAGATCGGCTTGAACGGCGCGAGCGCCGGGTGCAGCGCGAAGAACCCGTCCAGGTCGATCCCCGCATCCGCGTCTCCCCTCCCCGGCGCCGGGATCGCGACCTGCGGACGCACGCTGGCATAGCCTCTATCCCCGAACGGAACAACCATCGACAGGCCATCCGCCGCCCCCCGCTGAAAGATCGCGATCAGGATCGGACGATCCCCGCCCGCGCCCCCGGCCGTCTGGGCGAACGCCGCCCGCCGGAGAAAGGACGGGGCCGCGGAGAAGCTCACCAGCGCCAGCCCCGACGACTTCAGGAAAAACCTCCGGGTGATCGGCATGGTCTTATCTCCTCTGAAACTCCGGCAGGCCGAGCGCCAGTCCAAAGACCCTGGCCGCCTCCGGGTCCGTGGGCGGCAGGGCAGCGGCCTGGCGAGCGCCCCCCCAGCCGCGCAGCCCCCCCCTCCGCGCAGCCCGGTCCTGCACCCCCTCTTCATCACTGTTCATCATCATATCGCCCCCCTCCCTAGCCGGACCCTCCTCCCCCGCGTGGCCCTGCGGCCTTTTCCTGAGTTCCTGAGTTCCAAATTGTTCGCCCTCCTCCCCCGCGTGGCCCTGCGACAGCGCGACGACGGAACTGTCGTCCGGGGCGCCCTTCCGGCCCGCCCCCGCCCTCATCTGCTGTTCCAGGACCTCGCGCGCCTGGGGCGATATCCCTCCGCCGATCAGCGCCGCGACGGCGCGATCCATCAGCCCCTGCGCGCTGTCCCCGCCCGCCGGCCTCAGGTCCACGGTCGTGCCGGGGAGCCGGTTCGCGCAGAGCGCCAGCCCGAAGTTCAGCCGCTCCAGCAGCGTCCCGGCGTTGACCCACTGCCCGGCGCGGTCGGGGTAGCCGGTCGGCGGCTGGCACTGGTAGAGCGGCTGCCCCATTCGCGCGATGAACTGCGCGAGGCGCGGCGAGCCGTCCGTCTCCCCGTCCAGGGCGCGGACCGCCGAGACCGCCAGCTCAAGCGGAGACTTGACCTTGGCGCGATACGCCTCCGGCGCGTAGAACTCCGGGGACGTGAAGATCGTTCTCAGCATCTGGCGAATGTCCCCGCCCGTCTTCTCGTAGACCGCGGCGGCACGGTCCACCAGGGACCTGGGCGGGTCGTCGCTCACGAACCGTCGGGCGAGCTTGGCCGCAATGAACCGGGCGGCGCCGGGATGTCCCGCGAGAATCTCGATCACCCTCTCCCCGTCCCGGATGCCCCCTCCGGCGGGAATCCTGTGGCCCAGCACCGTCTTCTCCCCCTCGTCGTGCATCCACTCGCAGAAGGTGAATGCGCCGACCTTCTGGGCCTTTCCGCCCCTCCTCCCCCCCATCGCGCGGTCCCCCTGGTAGGGGTTTTCGATCGTCCATCCGGTGAAGCAGCGGGCGACCTCCTGCACGTCCCTCTGCGTGTAGCCCCCATCCACGCCCAGCGTGTGCAGCTCCATCAGCTCGCGCGCGTAGTTCTCGTTGATGCCGGGTCTGCGGGTGCGCTGGGGGTTCGCCTGCATCCGCCGCTCCGCCCCCATCCGCCTCGGCCGCTTCGCGTCGGGCGAGGCCGACAGGTGGTTGTCCAGGTAGAACAGCATCGCCGGGCTCCTGGCCGTGGCCATCAGGAGGTCCCTGAACCTCCCCAGCGCGTGCGGCCGGATGGCGTTCATCTCAAAGTCCGTCGTCAGCCACCGGTCCGCCCCCTTCCCCCAGAAGACATTGAAGTGGTTGAACCAGAAATCCGTCATCACCTCCAGAAGCTGCCGCTCGCTGTGCGCGGCCCGGATGAGCTTCTGCGCCTGCAACTCCTGGAGCAGCCTCTGGGGCGTCAGCAGCCCGTGTTCCTCATAGTAAGCCCGGACCCGCCGGCGGACCTCCCTCTCGTCCTGCCCCGCCCCGGCGCTGTCCGCCCCGGCCCCCCTGCGGCGCAGGCCCAGCCTCTGCGCGACCTGGTTGGGCTGCGGATACTGTTCGTAGACCTCCGCGGCGCTCATCCGCAGCGAAGGCAGCCCCGTCAGCCGCGCCTCCGTCGCCGAATCGTCGATGCGCTCCGGGTGGAGTTGCCGTTCAATATACTTGTCAATACCCATCTTTCTGACCTGCTCCACATCCCCGGGGCGCGGGCCGTAGCCCATCCGGCCCAGCAGGTGGGCGACCCTCTGTTCCTCCGTGAGGGGAGGCCTGACCTCGGCGACCGCCGGGGCCGTCCCCCACCCCGCTGCCGCCAGCGCGGCGATCGCCGGGACGACTGCAAACCCGAATGAACACCGAATGCCTCTTCTCATATCAACACCCTTAATGCAAAGGCGTTTGCGATCACACAGGTCCGCCTTCCCATGTCCGAACCACCCCGGACGAGCGCCTCTCGCTCTTTCAGACTTTAGACGACGGAGGGCGCATTGGGTTTACTATTGTTATACTGTGGTTTCGCGTAAAATTTTGGCCTAATGCGGAATATGTGTTATACTC
>CAYRZX010000058.1:16683-25568 GCA_964428665.1 uncultured Gemmatimonas sp. | reverse complement strand
TTTCCTCAGCACTCAGCACTCAGCACTCAGCACTTTCTTCTGGCACTCAGCACTCGGCACTCAGCACTTTTATCTGTACACCGCCTGGATCAGCCCCCGGATGTAGCCCACCGCGTAGGCCTGCCCGGCCCACCCGGCCCCCTGCTGCGGGAGGCGCGGCGTGTGGTCCATCATGAACGGCCCGTTGAACCCCACCTCTTTATAGATCTGCATCGCGCGGAACATGTCCACGTCCCCCTCGTCGATGAACACCTCCTCGAACCTCGGCAGCCTCCCCCGGACGTTCCGGAAGTGGACGTACACGATCTGGTTCTTCGACCCCAGCTCCCGGATGGCGTCGTACACGTTCGTCCCCAGCAGCTCCGTCATGCACCCCTGGCAGAACATCATCCCGTTGGAATCGCTCGGGACCGCGCCGAAGATCCGCCGGAACTGCTCCAGCGTGGACGCGATCTGCGCCACGCCCCCCAGCGCCTCCGGGATCGGAGGGTCGTCCGGGTGCAGCGCCATCCGCACCCCCGCCTCCTTCGCCACCGGAATCACCCGCTTGAGAAAGTACTCCATGTGCCCCCACATCTCCGCCTCCGAGGCCGGCGGCTCGTGCGGCTTCGGTCGATTCTGAGCGAAGACCTCGTAATCGAACGTGCTGTAGGACGCGCCCCCCCGGCCCTTCGTGGACGGCGTCCGGAAGTTCCCCATCGGCTTGAAGTTGTAGCCCAGGACCGGGATCCCCGCGGCGCCCACACCCCAGAGCATCGTGCACCACGCCTCGATCTTCTCGTCCCGGTCCGGCGCCCCCAGCGCGATCTCGCGCCATCCTTCCATGAAGATCGTGTGGAGCCGCATCCCGTGCGACTCCACCTTCCCCCTCGCCGCCTCGAAGAAATCGGTCCGGTCCCGCCCGTCCCTCGGGTCCAGCGCGGGGTCCACCCGATATACCCGGCGGATGTCCAGGCAGACGCAGTCCACCCCGATGGCCTTCAGAAAGCTCAGATGCTCGTCGTCGAACTGCTCCCAGGTCAGCAACTCTTGAATGTACATGGGGTCATCCTCCGCGCCGCTTGATCATGGTGATCTCATTCCCCTCCGCGTTGTGCCGGACCTCGTCCATGAACGTCCGGATCAGCAGCAGACCGCGCCCGCTCACCTTCGTGAGGTTCGCGGGGTCCGTCGGGTCCGGCACGACCAGGGGATCGAACCCGGGGCCTCCGTCCCGGACGACGTACACGGCCTCCGACCGGGACTCCTGCGCCGTGACGTGGACGCGCCGGTCCCGGTAGGGCGCCTCCTGCCGCCGCGCGTCGGCCAGCGCGTAATAGGCGTCCGTGTCCTCTTCGCGGAGGTCGGAGCTGAGTTCGAGGTTGCCGTGGTGCATCGCGTTGAGCAGCGCCTCGTCCAGGGCCACGGCCACACGAATCAGCTCCGTCTCGTCGCACAGCCCCATCCGGCGGAGGTTGTCCTGAAGATGCGCGACCAGGGGCGAAATGAGGGAGGGGTCGCTCTCCAGCACAAACCGCGCCTCGGTCTGCGTCAGGCAGTCCATCAGCCGCCGGTGCTGACGGTCCGCCTGCGCCACCTCCAGAATCTTCTGGACCGTGCCCGAAAGGTCCCGCGCCAGGTTCTGCTTGGGCACATAGCTGGCCGCCCCCTTCTGAAGGGCCTGGATCGCGACCTCTTCGTTCCCGTACGCCGTCATCAGGATGACCGGCAGCGAAGGGTGGGCCTTCCGGATGGCCTCGACGAGCGTCAACCCATCCATCTCCGGCATCCGCAGGTCTGTGAGGACCAGGTCGGGGGCCTCCCGCTGGATCACGGTCAGGGCCTCCCGGCCGTTTTCAGCGTAGACCGCCTTCATGCCCTCCTGTCTCTCCAGAAGCCTCCCGGCCAGATACCGGGACACCTCGGCGTCGTCCACCACGAGCACGGTTGACACGATCTCTACCTCCTCTGAACGCGCGACTATAGATATTTGTAATACGTCACATCTGTCCTGGCGATGTCAAACCCCGCCTTCTCGTAGGCCCGCCGCGCGGGCGCGTGTCCCTCGTCCATCCCCGTAGACACATTGGCGTATTTGAGGCCCTCCTTCCGGAACAGGTCCAGAACGTAAACATACATCTTCGTCCCGATCCCCCTCCCCTGCGCCTCCGGCGCCACCGCGTTGTTGCCGATCGTCCCCAGCGACCTCTCCCGGTCGACCCGGAAGGTGATGAACGCCACCACCTCCCCCGTCGCCGCCTCCTCCACGACCCGGCCCCACTCCGGGGTCCGCTCGAAGTGCCCGCGCACCTGCGCCTCCTTCTGCGCCTCCCAGTTCGCGCACAGCGCCGCGTGCATCTCCTCCCCAACGATCCTCTCGAAGCTGTCGTGAATCCGCTGCCACGCCTGCCGGGCGATCTGCCCGACCCGGTCCATGTCCCCCCCGGCCGCCCGCCGGATGCGGTATCCGTCTCCCAGGGGTGAGCCTGGTTCGATCATGTCAGAGACCCTCCTTCCGATCTTAGCCGCAAGATAATGCGGGCGGCCCGGAAACGCAAGGACGGAATGACAGCGAATTACGCTTGATTTTGAGAAAAAGTTTACGTACCTCATGGGCGGGAAGGGGGCACGTGCCCCGCGCCCCGGAGATCGACGGGATTCATCTCTACACGCCAGAGGAGGAGCGCCATGCCAGACGTCAGCCTTGAGCAGGCCTGGGAGGTCCACCGGAGACTCCTGGTCATCGACGGCCACAACGACACGCCCGTGGAGCGTATCCACCGGGGGGAGAGGCCGCTCAACTGGGGGCAACGGGACCCCGCCTACCACATGGACATCCCCCGGATGCGGGAGGGGGGGTTCCACGCCGGGTTCTTCGTGGTCGGGAACGGCCCCACCGCCGACCTCCGGGTCACCCTCGAACAGACGCTGGCGCAGGCCGACGTCCACCCGGAGGACCTCCTGATCGTCCGCTCCTCTCAGGACGCCGGGCGCGCGAAGGCCACGAACCGGATCGGCCTCCTGCTGACCATCGAGGGGGCCGGGCGCTGGCTGGACGGACACATCGACGTCCTCCGGTTCTACCACCGCCTCGGCGTCCGCTGCGTGGGCCTCACGCACGGCGAGGGGGGAAATGAGCCGAAGTACCTGCAGGGCACGAAAAGCCCCTTCGGCCCCTGCGCGGCCGCGGACCGGGAGGCCGAGCGCAAAAACGCCCGCGGCCTGACCCCCTTCGGCCAGGAGGTCCTTCGGGTCAGCAACGACCTGGGGATCGTCACCGACCTCTCCCACACCAACGACAGGGCCTTCTACGAAGTCCTGGATCGCTCCTCGCGGCCCGTGGCCATGACCCACACCGCCGCCTTCTCCCTCTGCCCCCACTGGCGCTGCCTGACCGACGACCAGATCAAAGCCCTGGCCTCTGCGGGAGGCGTCATGGGCATCGCCTTCGTGCCCTCCTTCATCCACCCGGAGCGCGCTACCATAGACCGCCTGGTCGAGCACGTCTGCCACGTCGCGGACCTGGTCGGGATCGACCACGTGGCCATCGGCTCCGACTACGACGGCATGGGCAGGACCGTCCCGGTCGTCCCGGACGTCTCCCAGCTCGTCCACCTCACCCGGAGCCTGCTCGCCCACGGCCTGTCGGAGGAGGAGACCCAAAAGGTCTGGGGAGGCAACTTCCTCCGCCTCCTGATACAGGTCCTTGACCGGTAACACCCCTCCCCCGTCCCCTCCCCGACACGGGGAGGGGAGAATTGTAGAGACGCCCTTTCGACCTTACAGGAGACCGCCGCCATGTCCCAATCCGCTGACGGGATCGACCCCTTTGAGCTGCGCAAACTCTACAAGTACCTCCGCGTCGTGGACGTGTGCGACGCGATGGACGGCATCGGCTACTTCGACATCGGCCTCATGGCCCCGGAGGTCCGCCCCCTCTGGCCCGGCATGAAGTTCTGGGGCGTCTCCTTCACCGTCCGCTGCGTCCCGGCCAACCGCCCCATGTGGCGGCTGGAGACCACGCAGGACATCGTGAACGCCCACGGGATCTGGTTCAAAGAGGTCGGCAACGTCGGCTACCGGGACCAGATCCGGCCCGGCCACGTGATCGTGACCGACACGGGCGGCAGCCGGGAGGTGGGGTTCTGGGGCTCCGCCAACAGCCTGAACACGGTCGCCAGCGGCGCCGTGGGCATCGTCACCGACGGCTACTGCCGGGACACCGCCGAGATCGCCCTCCAGAAGACCCCCATCTGCGCGCGGGCGCGGGGCCGCACGATCATCCCCGGCCGCATCGAGGTCGTCGAGGTCCAGACCCGCATCGGGTGCGGGGGCGTGCAGGTGGGGCCGGGGGACATCGTGGGCTGTGACGACGACGGCGTCGTGGTCGTGCCCCTCAGGGTCGCGAAGGAGGTCGCCGTCCACGCCCGCGCCGTGCTGCTGGCCGACATGCGCGCCCGGCGCAAACTCTACGAGCGCCTCGGCATGTCCCCGGACGAGACCGTGGACCACGAGACCGTGGAGGTCTACTACCGACAATTTGGGTAGACCCCTCCCCCCATCCCCCTCCCCGACGCGGGGAGGGGGGAAGAGCACCCCACCCCCGTCCCGCCACCTCACCTGTCGCTCCCGTGAGGTCGCGACCCCCGCCCTCCTGCAAGAGGGGAGGGGGGAAAAGACGAAAAACAAAGCGGCGCGACGCAGAAGGGCTAACCACCGGGGTTCAGATGAAGCATTAGGTGGCAGTGGAAACCTCTGGATGATCCGTCCTCTGGAGCAATGCCCTTGCGTCGCGCCCAGCCTCCCCGGCGCTTGAGGGGCGTGCTTCTTTTGTGCCACTTTTCTTGCACGAGCAAGAAAAGTGGCAATGTAACATGGGCCGCCTCTCGACTCACCGAAAGGAACGCGATGTCCGCCTCTCGCCTCAACATCCTCCTCATCACCAGCGACCAGCAACACTGGAACACCCTCGGCTGCCTCAATCCGGAGATCCGGACCCCCCACCTCGACCGGATCGCCCGCGAGGGCGCCCTCTACACCCGCGCCTACTGCCCCAACCCCACCTGCACCCCCACCCGCGCCTCCATCCTCACCGGCAGGTACCCCAGCCAGCACGGCGCCTGGTCCCTCGGCGCCAAGCTCCCCGAGACCGAGCACACCGTCGGCCAGGACTTCACCGCCGCCGGCTACCGGACCGCCCTGGTCGGCAAGGCCCACTTCCAGCCCCTGCGCGGCACGGAGGAGTTCCCCTCCCTGGAGTCCTATCCCATCATGCAGGACCTGGACTTCTGGAGGACCTTCCACGGCCCCTTCTACGGGTTTGAGCGCGTGGAACTCGCTCGCAACCACACCGACGAGGCCCACGTGGGCCAGCACTACGCCCTCTGGATGGAGGAGAAGGGCTGCCTCAACTGGCGCGACTACTTCCGCCCGCCCACCGGCAACAACGACAGTCAGAAACGCCGATGGCTCATCCCGGAGAGATATCACTACGGGACCTGGATCGCCGAGCGCACCTGCGCCCTCCTGGAGTCCTGCCAGAAAAACAACGAGAACTTCTTCCTCTGGTCCAGCTTCTTCGACCCCCATCCTAAGTACCTGGTCTCCGAGCCCTGGGACACGATGTACGACCCGGAGAAGCTCACCGTCCCCTCTGTCGTCCCCGGCGAACACGACCACAACCCGCCCCACTTCCGCCTCACGCAGCAGGAGAGGCCCGACTTCTCCCCCTGGAGGGAGAGCGGCCAGGGCCTGCACGGCTTCCACTCCCACCTCCGGGACCGGGGGGAGCTGGCCAGGGACATCGCCATTTACTACGCCATGGTCAGCCTGATGGACAAACAGATCGGCCAGGTCCTGGACCGGCTCGACGCCCTCGGCCTGACTGAGAACACCCTCGTCGTCTTCACCTCCGACCACGGCCATTTCTACGGCCAGCACGGCCTGGTCGCCAAGGGCGCCTTCCATTACGAGGACCTGATCCGCGTCCCCTTCCTCGTCCGCCTGCCCGGCCGCGTCCCTGCTCACAGGCGCTCCGACGCTCTCCAGTCCCTCGTGGACCTGGCCCCCTCCTTCCTCGGCGCCGCCGGACTCCCCATCCCCCGCGCCATGACCGGCGTGGACCAGAGCGGCGTCTGGTTCGGGGGCCGGGCCTCCGCGCGCGACCACGTCGTCGTCGAAAACCGCCACGAGCCTACGACCATCCACCTGAAGACTTACGTGGACGACCGCTACAAGATCACCGTCTACTACAACCGGGACTACGGCGAACTCTTCGACCTCCGGGAGGACCCGGCGGAGGTCCACAACCTCTGGGGCAGGCCCGACTGCGCCGGGCTGAAGGCCGGGCTGATTCAGAAGCTCCTCTTCGCCGAGATGGGGAAGGAGCCCCTCTGGATGCCGAGAATCTGGGGGGCATAAGAAGTGCGAATGACGAATTACGAATTACGAATGACAACATTCGACATTCGACATTCGACATTCGACATTCGACCTTCGACAGAAAGGAAACCGGAGATGGCTCGACAGCCGAAGAAGAAGCTGAGGGTGGCGTTTATCGGCGCGGGGGGGATTGCGGGCACCCACATGCGCTGCTATGCGGAGATGGCGGACGTGGAGATGGTGGCCATGGCCGACGTGTCCAGGGCCGCTATGGAGAAGTGGGCGCAGCAGCACGGGATCGCCGGCAGCTTCACGGACTACCATCAGATGCTGAGCAAGGTCAAGCCCGACGCGGTCAGCGTCTGCACGCCCAACGGACTCCACGCCTCTGCGACCATCGCCGCGCTCAGGGCCGGCGCGCACGTGATCGTGGAGAAACCCATGGCCATGAACGCCAGGGAGGCGGAGGCCATGATCCGCGCGGCGAAGCAGGCGCGGCGCAAGCTCGTCATCGGCTTCCAGCAGCGGTTCGACCCGAAGGCGCAGTTCATCCGCCGCGCGGTCGAGGACGGCGCGCTGGGCCAGGTCCTGTTCGGCCGCGTCCAGGCCCTCCGGAGGCGGGGCATCCCCAACTGGGGGGTCTTCGGCCGGAAGGACCTCCAGGGCGGGGGGCCGCTGATCGACATCGGCGTGCACGTCCTGGAGGTCACGCACTACGTCATGGGGTCCCCCAGGCCGGTCCTGGCCAGCGGCGGCGCGTGGACCTACATAGGCAACCGGAAGTCGGACGTGGTCTGCCAGTGGCCCAACTGGGACCATAAGACCTACACGGTCGAGGACCTGGCGGTGGGCCAGATCCGGTTCGACAACGGGGCGGTCATCCACATCGAGTCCAGCTTCGCCGCGCACATCCAGGAGAACGTCTGGAACTTTCAGTTGATGGGGGAGAAGGGCGGGGCCACCTGGGACCCCCCTGTGCTGGCGCGGGACCAGCACGGCACCATGGTCAATACCTCGCCCGGCTGGCTCCCCAAGGCGGACTTCGGCGGCATCTTCGGCGCGAAGATGCGCAACTTCGTCGAACACGCGCTCTACGACGCGCCGACCCTCGCCCCGGCGGAGCACGGCCTGATGGTGCAGAAGATGCTGGATGCCCTCTACGCATCTGCGGAGCAGGGCCGCGAGGTGAAGATCCGGTAGACTCGGCAGCTCGAACGTCATTCATTCGGAGATCCCTGCGGAGAACTACATAGCCATGTGGCGCGTGGCCGTCGGACGCGCGTGAGGGAGGGGAGGTCTTATGGAGAGCAGAGATTCAAAAGATCGGACGATCCTGCGGGACCTGGCGAAGCGCGTGGCGGAGGTCGCGGCCCTGCCCGTGATGGCCGGGCGGCGGGAGATGTGGAGGCGGCACAACCGGCTGAAGCGCGTCCGCCCGATGATCCTGGTCTTCCCCGAGGGGGCGTGGCGCGAACTCCTCCCCGAGACCACCCTGGCCTGCGAGGGCGAGGCCGCGCGAAGGATGGAGCGGACCCTGCGGATGCGGCTCTACTATCCCGAACACTTCCACGACGACACCGTCATCGAAAACGAGTGGATCGTCAACAAGGTGGTCAGGACGACCGGCTGGGGCCTGGAGGTCAGACACGTCCCCAGCGCCGCCCCGACCGGGGCGTGGGGGTTCGACCCGGTCATCCGGGGGCCGGCGGACCTCCAAAGGCTCCGCTTCCCGGAGGTCCGCTATGACGCGGAGGCCACCCGGAGGGGTCTGGAAGCGGCGCAGGGGCTTTTCGGAGACATCCTGGACGTCCGGCTCAAGGGCGTCAGCCGCGTCTCCTTCCACCTGATGAACCTCTACTGCCAGCTCCGGGGCCTGGAGCAGGTCATGTGGGACATGCACGACAACCCCGGCATGCTCCACGACGCCATGGCCTTTTTGGAGGAGGGGAACCGCAGGGTCGTTCAGCAGTACCAGGACCTGAACCTGCTCAGCCTGAACAACGACAGCGCCTACCACTCCTCCGGCGGCGTGGGCTACACGGACGAACTCCCCCCTCCCGACGCCGACCCCTCCCGCGTCCGCCCCTGCGACATGTGGGCCTCCGCCGAGGCCCAGGAGATGGCCCAGGTCTCCCCGGACATGCACGAGGAGTTCATCTTCCAGTACGAGAGGCGGCTGCTGCAGCCCTTCGGCCTGAACGGCTACGGCTGCTGCGACGACCTCACCCGAAAGCTCCACCTCGTCTTCCAGATCCCCCGCATCCGGCGGATCTCCATCTCCCCCTGGGCCGACGTGGACGCCTGCGCGGAGAGGCTCCGGGGGAACACCATCTTCTCCTGGAAGCCCAACCCCGCCCACCTGGTCGGGGCGTTCGACGATCAGAGGGTCCGCGACTATGTCCGCCACACCCTCGACGTGACCCGGGGCTGCGTCATCGAGATGATCCTCAAGGACACCCACACGTGCGAAGACCGGCCGGAGCGGTTTACCCGCTGGACGGCCATCGCCCGCGACCTGGTCGAGA
>CAYRZX010000058.1:9078-16583 GCA_964428665.1 uncultured Gemmatimonas sp. | reverse complement strand
ATAGAGAAGGTCTTCGACGCCCCCGGCCCGCACCCCAACGGCCTGCAGGCCACGCCGGACGGAATCTGGATTCTGGACCAGCACTCCAACCAGGTCCACCTCGTCTCCTACGAAGGGAAGGTCCTGAAGGCCCTCGACACCGCGTCCGACCGGGGGAGCGGTGTCACGGAGGTGGGGGAGGCGCTCTGGCTCGCCTCCACCTACAGCCGCGAGATCCTCAAGGTGGACCGGGCGAGCGGCGCGACGCTGGCGGCCTTCCCCACGCCCGGCGCGTCCAAGACAGGCGCGCACGGCCTGGAGTGGCGCGACGGAAAACTCTGGATGGCCGTCCCCCCCTCGGCGACGATCTATCAAATCGACGCGGAGAACGGGTTCGCCATCCTGCACACCATTCCCGCCCCCGGAAACCGCCCCCACGGCATCGCCTGGGACGGGGACGACCTCTGGTGCGTGGAGACGAACCTCCGGGCCATTTATCGCCTGAGCGTCCGGGACGGCGCCGTCCTCCGGAAGGTCGAGGTCCCGGAGCCGGCCCCCGAGCCGCACGGCATGACGATATGGGACGGCTGCTTCTGGTACTGCGACGCCGGGTCGCGGGCCGTCTGCCGGATGCCGCTGTGAGTTGAATCCGCAAATGAGGTCACACGGGAGAGGAGGGGAAGATGACGCCTCGGGAGATCGTCACGCGCAACATCGAGTTCGCCTGCGAAGGTCGGATCGGGTTCCACTTCACCGGCGGCCGCCTCAACGACTTCGTCGGCGCGAGCCTGGAGCATCGCATCGAGACGAAGCGGTGGGAGGAGGGGGACTTCGAGTATTCCACCGACATCTGGGGCAACGTCTGGCACCGGCTCAAGGCCCTCTCTAAGGGCGGAGAGGTGTTCAGGCCGGTGATCGAGACCTGGAGAGACCTGGAGGACCTGAGACTGCCCGACCTGGACAACCCGGCCTACTTCGAGAAGGCCCGAAGGCTGGGGGCGTCGGGCACAGACCGTTTCCGCGTGGGCAGCGTGCCGGGCTGGCCCTTCGCCATTTGCCGCTACATGCGCAGGATGGAGAACTACTTCGTGGACCTCATCGCGTCCCCGGGGCCTTTAAAGGTCCTCCACGACCGCGTCACGTCGCTCCTGGAGGGGGTGATCGACCGCTACGGCGAGGCGGGCGTGGACGGCATTATGTACTGCGAGGACCTGGGCACCCAGGACCGGCTGCTCATGAGCCCTTCCATGTGGCGGAAGGTCTTCCGCCCCCTCTACGAACGCCTCACCAGCCGCGCGCACCGGCACGGGATGAAGGTGATCCAGCACTCCTGCGGCTTCAACTGGGAACTCCTCGACGACCTGTGCGAGGCCGGGGTGGACTGCCTCCAGTTCGACCAGCCCGCGATCTACGACCTGCCCGCCCTTGCGGAGAAGCTGCGCCGGCGCGGGGTGGGCCTGTTCGCCCCCTGCGACATCCAGAAGGTGCTCCCCACCGGGGACCGGGAGTTTATCGAGCAGGAGACCGGACGAATGGTGAACCTCTTCCGGGGCGGCCTGATCGCCAAGAACTACGGAGACCTCCACGGCATCGGCGTTCAGCCCGCCTGGGATCAGTGGGCCTATGAGGCCTTCCTGAAGACAGGGATTCCCGGCGCAAGAGAAAGGAGCGGTCAAGATGGCCTCCCCCCCACGCTGGCGGCGGTATGAGGGAGCGAGGCTGGGAAGAGATGCTGCCGGGCCTGTTCCGGTTCCAGGATACGTGCAATGTCTACGTCCTGAGGCGGGGCGAGGAGGGCCTGGCCGTGGACTTCGGGGGTGGGGCCTGGCTGAAGGACCTGCCCGGCATCGGGGTGCGCTCAGTCCGGTTCGTCCTCCTGACGCACGCCCACCGGGACCAGTGCGCGGGCCTGGCGAAGCAGGAGACGTGGCCGTTCGAGGTCCACGCCCCGGCGCAGGACCTCCGGTTCTGCCGGGCCGAGGGGCTGTCCGAGTTCTGGAGGACCTGCCAGTCCGGCGGATGCCCGGCCAACTACGCCGCGCCCCGCCTCCCGATCCCCTGCCTCAAAGGGGGTGTGGGGGAGGCGCAGGACCTCCTGTGGGGGGAGTCGCGGCTCTGCGCCATCCCGACCCCGGGGCACACGCGGGGGGCGCTGACCTACCTGACGGTCTGGGCCGGAAAGTCCGTGGCCTTCTGCGGGGATGCGGCCCGCGAAGGGGGGACGCTCCACCAGCCCTACCATTTGGAGTGGGACCACTGGACGGCCGAGGGGGCGCTGGCCGCCTGGTACGGCCTGGAGCGGCTCGGCGCCTGCCGGATCGACCTCCTCTGCCCCTCCCACGGAGCCCCTGTCCGGGATCGGCCCCGGCGCTGCGTCCGCCTGGCACAGCGCCGGGTGATGGCCCTGGTGCGGGCCAAGGGATCGGTCTGCGCCGGGGAGCAGGACCGCTGGCTTGCGACGGCCCCGACGGCCTGCGGCGCTCGCCGGGTGCTGCCGGACCTGTATCACTTCGGAGGAAACAGCTACCTGCTCGTGGGGGACAGCGGCGAGGGGTTCGTGGTGGACCCCACCCTGCCCACCGTCGAAGGCGTGGCCGGCCTGATGGATGAGGTGGGGGTGCGGCGGATCGCAGCGGCCACGGCCACCCACTACCACCGGGACCACAGCGACGGGCTGGGCTGGCTGCGCGACCGCTTCGGCGCGGCGGTCTGGCTGCACCCCTGGGTGGCGGCCCCCATTCTGGACCGGGATCGCGACGACGTGCCCTGGCTCCCGGCGGCCTCCGTGACCCCGGACCGGCTGCTGCCGGAGGCCGGGGCGTTCCGGTGGAACCGCTACCGGTTTCAGGTCCGGCCCTTTCCAGGGCAGACCTGGTGGCACTGCGCGTTCCAGACAGAGGTGGCGGGGCAGCGGGTGCTGTTTTCAGGGGACAACTTCCAGCCCCCCTCCCGGTGGAACGGGACAGGGGGGTTCTGCTCCTTCAACGGGTCCCGGTTCGCCGGGGGGTTCAGCCAATCGGCGCGGACCGCCATCGAACTCGCCCCGGACCTGATCTGCAACGGGCACGGGTGCATTTATCAATACCGCGAGAGGCACTACCGCCGCATCCTGCGCTGGTCAAAGCAGGCCGAGCGGGCCGTCCGGGACCTCTGTCCCTCAGGGGCCTATCTCGCGGACTACGACTGCCGGGCGATGACCTGGACCCCCTTCCGGTCGGGGGTCCGTCCGGGAGGGCCGGTCTCGCTCCGGCTCCGGGTCCGCAATCACCGCAGGCGGGCGGTGTCCGTGACGGCGGTCCCTGTCCTGCCGGAGGGGTGGACGGCCGCGCCGGGCCGCCGGAGGGGGAGGGTTCCGGCCGGCGCGGTGAGAGGGTTCAGCTTCGAGGTCCGGACGCCGGAGGGGGCGGAGGAGGGGCGCTACGTGATCGCCGCCGACGTGGAGGCCGACGGGACGCCGGTCGGAGAGGCCGCGGCGGCGCTGGTGGACGTGAGAGGATAGATGTCTCTGCCTCACCCCTTGACGGCCTTGAAAAATGCCCCGCTCCCGCCCGCCAGGAGCGTTGTCGTGTGCGTGTAGAGATACCGGAGTCCTTTGCTCAGGTAGGTCTGGACCGCCTGGGCGTTCCCGGCGGAGCCTGCCACCTTCCCCGCCCTCACGATGCCCGCAAAGGTCCGGTCCATCGCCTCGCGCACCTCCGGCCTGTCCGACCTGCCCGGATACCCCATGGATTGCGACAGGTCCGACGGGCCGACGAAGAACGCGTCCACCCCCTCCACCTTCAGGATCTCATCGAGATTCCGTAACGCCTCCACCTCCTCTAACTGCACGCACACCAGCGTCTCCCGGTTGGCCTCCTCCACGTAGTCCGCCAGCGAAAGCCCGAAGCCGTATCGGGCCGGGCGGCCCCCCGCCGCCAGGCCCCGGTCCCCCAGCGGGTGGTACTTGACCGACGCGACCGCGCGCCGCGCATCCGCCGCGTTGTTGACGTGAGGGACCTGCACCCCCAGAACCCCCCGGTCCATCACCTCCAGGATCGCCTCCGGGCTGTTCATCCGGGGCCGGGCAATGGGCGTGATCCCGCTCAGCTCCGCCGCCATCGCCATCACCTCCACGCTCTCGGGGGAGATGGACCCGTGCTCGCAGTCGATCAGCACCCAGTCGAACCCCAGCCCGCCGATCATCTCCACCACCTGCGGCGACGGGAACATCACCGAGACCCCGAACGCCGGCGCCCCCGCCAGGAGCTTCTCTTTCATTCGATTCTTCACCTTATTCCCTCCAGTCCAGCAATATCCCCAGCACGTCCCTCCGGCGGTCCATCACCATCTGGTAGCCCCTGGGCGCCTCCTCGGCCTTCAGCCGGACGCTGATCAGGTCGCGCACGTTCAGCCGTCCGGCGGCCAGCAGCCTCAGCACCGTCTCCGCGTCCTCCTTGAACGTCCAGAACGCCGCCGTCGATTCCCGCCCCGGCCGGACGCTGTTGTGCGCCCCGATGACCGTCAGCCCTTTCTTATGCACGTCCCGGTAGAAGTTGACCGACGGCGTCTCCCCCCGCGTGCTGGCCAGCAGCACGACCCGCCCGCACCAGCCCGCCGCCTGGAACGCCGGGACCACGGCCTCCGGGCTGCCCGTCGCCTCGATCACCACCGCCGCCCCTTTCCCGCCCGTCAGCGCCTTCACCTGCCCCTCCAGGTCCCCCTGCGTCGCGTCGATCACCCGGTCGGCCCCGCACCGCCTCGCCACGGCCAGCCGCCCCTCGTCCACGTCCGCCCCGATCACGGGCATCCCGCCGTCCAGCCGGGCCAACTGCAGGGCCAGGTTCCCGATGATCCCCTGGCCGATCACCAGCACGGACTCCCCCAGCTCCACCCGCGCCTTCCGCACCCCCTGCAGGCTGATCGCCCCCATGCAGAAGAAGGCGGCCTCCTCCATGGAGAGGCCCTCCGGCACCTTCACGATGCGCTCCGCCTGCGCCACCGCCGCCGAGGCGTGCCCGGCGTGCAGGGCCACCCGGTCCCCCACGGCCAAGCCCTCCACGCCCGGCCCCACCTCTGCCACGCGCCCCACGTAGTTGTAGCCCGGCCGGCTCGGGTAGCGGCCCGACGCGTTGGGCAGCCCCATCAGGAACGCCCCCTCCGTGCCGGGGCTGATCAGCGTCCACTCAGCCCGGAGGAGCGCCTCCCCCGGCCGCGGGGGTCCGACCTCAAAGTCCTCTAAAATGACCTTCCCCCGCTCCGGCCAGCAGACCCGCCTGCCTTTCATGGGAACCTCCTTTTAAAAACCGGTGGTCAGTGGTCAGTGGTCAGTGGTCAGACCTCATCACTGTTTTTCTCCTTGCCTTCTCCCACCCGATACCCTATATTGTCTCTTGATGTCTCTGCGATAAAATGGTTTTCTCGACCCTGGAGCGCGACACATGCGACGCCGGTTCATAAAGGTCGCCCCACACGAACGGCTCTCCCTTTCGGGAGGGCTATTTTTTTGCCCCGAGGAGGCCCGACATGGACAAACTTCACCACGTCATCGAGGCGCAGCAGTTCAGCCGGGAGCGGCTCTCCGACATCTTCGCCGTGGCCAGGGAGATGGAGCAGGTCGTCCGTCACTACGGGTCCAGCATCCTCAACCGCCGCGTGATGGCCACCCTCTTCTACGAGCCGAGCACCCGCACCCGCCTCTCCTTTGAGTCCGCGATGAAGCGCCTCGGCGGAGATGTCATCACGACGGAGAACGCCCGCGAGTTCTCCTCCGCGGCCAAAGGGGAGACCCTGGAGGATACCGTCCGGATCGTCCAGGGCTACGCCGACGTCATCGTCGTCCGCCACTACGAGAGCGGGGCCGCCAGGCGCGCCGCCGATGTCGCCAGCGTCCCGATCCTCAACGCCGGCGACGGCCCCGGCCAGCACCCCACCCAGGCCCTCCTCGATGTCTACACGATCCAGAAGGAGGTCGGCCGGCTGGACGGCATCACCGTGGCGATGGTGGGCGATCTGGCCAACGGCCGCACCGCCCGCTCCCTCGCCTACCTCCTGGCCAAATACGAGGACGTGAAGGTCTACTTCGTGGCCCCGGAGGTCGTCCGCATGAAGGAGGATATCAAGGACTACCTCCGCCGCCACGGCGTCTTCTTCGCCGAGGAGGAGGACCTGTTCAAGGTGGCCTCCACCGCCGACGTCATCTACCAGACCCGCATCCAGAAGGAGCGGTTCGGAGACCGGATCGCCGACTACGAGAGCGCGCGCGGGAGATACATCATCGACCGGGAGCTGCTGAAGGTCATGAAGGACCGCGCCGTCATCCTGCACCCCCTCCCCCGCGTCGACGAGATCCACCCGGAGGTGGACGCCGACCCCCGCGCCGCCTACTTCCGGCAGGCCCACAACGGCCTCTACATCCGCATGGCCCTGCTCAAGATGGTCCTGAATGCGTGATTCGTCGTTCGTGGATCGTGGTTCGTGATTCGTGGCTGGTCTTACGATCCACGATCCACGATCCACGTCTTTCCCCCCCAAAATATCACATCCTCCCCATTTGTCAAGATGAAACGGCCTTGACAACCTGCCCTCTGCCTGTTATCATCGCCTCCCGTATGTCCCGCTGCGCACTCCAGTCTCACACCCCATACAAGGAGGCCCCATGAACCCCGCCCTCACCTCCCTCCTCGGCGTCCTCATGCTCCTCTTCGGCGCGACGGCCCTCGGCATCATGCTGGAACTCCAGGGGGGCAGAGTCACCGACGAGGCGCGCCAGAGACGCCTCAAGCGCATCCACCGCGCCTGCGGCTACGGCTTCGTGGCCATCTACCTCCTCCTCCTCGCGGTCATGGTCTGGCGCATCGCCGGCTTCCGCGAGGACCTGCCCCCCCGCGCCCTTCTCCACGCCGGGTTTGCCCTGGCCATCCTCCCCCTGATCGTCATCAAGGTCCTGATCATCCGCCGCTACCCGCGCCTCTTCCCCAATGTCTTCCCCATCGCCGTCACCGTCTTCTGTCTCAGCTTCGTCTACATCTCCCTGACCGCCGGCTACTACTACCTGAAGGCCGGCGTCGGCGTCTACTTCTCCCTGGCCAGCGTGGACGCCTCAAAGGTGAAGACCGAGCAGGAGCGGTTCATCGCCGGGAAGAACCTCCTCATCCACAGGTGCTCCACCTGCCACACCCTGGAGCGCACCTTCGTCCGGTTCAAGACCGAGGAGGGGTGGCGGCAGACCGTGGCCTCCATGCGCCAGCTCAACCCCGACATCACCGGGCAGGAGGGGGACCTGATCGCCGAATACCTGATCAGGACCCAGGCCCTCCTGGCGAAGGGGCGCACGGCGAAGGCCGTGGACATCATGACCGGCAAGACCCTGTTCGAGGCCAGGTGCTCCGGCTGCCACGACATCGAGCGCGTGAACAGCCTCCGGCTGGCCCGGCCCGAATGGGAGAGGCTCGTGAAAGAGATGCAGCAGAACGCCGGCGAGACCGTGCTCACGAACGAGGACTGCGAGGTCATAGTCAACTACCTGGCCACCACGCGGGGGACCTGAG
>CAYRZX010000058.1:0-8978 GCA_964428665.1 uncultured Gemmatimonas sp. | reverse complement strand
GTTTGCGAACCCGGAGCGAAGATTATGGTGAAACTGTACCCGTCAGGATGTGCCCGCACGGAACGAATCCGGCTTTTTGAAGCGTCTTGCGGCTCGCGATATTCTTCGGATTACAACGCGCTGCGGGAACGCTCCCGCCTTTGTAACAGACCCTCTTCAACTCCTGCACCAAGTAAGAGCCAAAGCCGCGTCTTCGAAAGGGTTCCGCCACTTTCATGTAGATGTCGCCGTATGGCCGGTTGTAGTGGAAAAGAATATCCCCAGCCGCTACAATCGTGTCTTCGACAGCCACGAGCCACTTCGCTTCGGAGTCCAGTTGTTGTTGAACGATCTGTGCGGCATCCTCAGGGCTCGCCCGCCGAAAAATGGCGCCGGGCGGGGAGTGCGACGTCGTCAGCCTGTCATGAAAGAGAATCGACTCGCTTGTCACATTTTGCGCGAATGTGTGCAACATGACCGTAAGCAGCGGATCATTGCTCTGAGTCTCAATCATCGTTGCGCCGCTCGACGCGAGCAACGCGATAAACAGATCGAAGATGCGAGACCGATACTGAGGCAAAACGTAATACTCGTACACGGTCGGCTTCCCTTTCCACGGCCCGCCCACGGCAACCGACCCATAGCCGACGTTTGCGCCGCCTTCGATGAGCAAGTATTCCTCTGTCCAGCCCGGTCGTGAGTGGATCGAGTCATGAATGATCTGACAGCTCATCTCCTGACGATAAATATCGCGCATGGCCTCAAGGTCTCGAAATTCCGCTCGGCGCGTTTCAATTTGCATGGTGTCCTCACAGATATACGATGAGATTCAAAAATCTTTTGTCTGAATATAATAAACATGCGTTTACTTATCAATTAAAATTTCCCTTGAAAATTGATGATATTATCATTAATTTTCAAGCATGAATTACCGAAACCGCCATCTTGAAGGGAAAATCCTCCGCTACAGAGAGATATTCCCCGTCCTTCTGATCACCGGCGCGCGGCAGGTCGGAAAGAGCACCCTCCTCAGCCACCTGCTCGGGCCGGACATCCCCCAGGTCGTGTTCGACCCTGTGATCGACGTGGGAAACGCCCGGCAGGACCCGGAGTTCTTCGTCGCCCAGCATCCCCCCCCTGTCCTTCTGGACGAAATCCAGTACGCGCCCGAACTGCTGCCCGTGATCAAGCGTCGCATCGACCGCGACGACAGGCCCGGACAGTATTTCCTCACGGGGTCCCAGAACCTGGCGCTTCTGCGAGACGTCAGCGAGAGCCTGGCGGGGAGGGCGGTCGTCCTCGACCTCGGCCCGATGACCCTGGCGGAGCGACATGGCCTCGGTATGCGATCCCGGCCGATCTGGTTGCAGACCCTTCTGAACGCAGCCGGCGCCCTGCCCGACCTCAGCCGTCACGAACGTCTGCCGCAGGAAGCGCCCTGGAGGACCGTCTTTGATGCCCTCTGGCGCGGGGGATACCCCCGGACCCTGGACCTCCCGCACGACGTCATCGTGGATGTCCTGCAATCCTACGTGCGCACCTACGTGGAGCGCGACATCCGCACGCTGGCCAGCGTCCAGGATCAGCAGCAGTTCTCCCGCTTTCTGGCCCTGTGCGCCGCCGTGACGGCGCAGGAGATCAACCACAGCCAGTTGGGCCGGGAGGTCGGCGTCACGCCTCAGACCGCCGCGCGCTGGCTGAACGTGCTCAGGGCGACCTTCCAGTGGGTGGAGATCCCCCCGTATCACGGCAACGCGATCAAGCGCATCAGCGGAAAGCCGAAGGGCTACATTTCGGACACGGGCCTGGCCGCCTTCCTCCAGCACATCTCCTCTCCCGAAGCCCTGTCCGGCCACCCCCTGTTCGGCCCCCTGTTTGAGACCCACGTGGCGATGGACCTCCACAGGCAGTTCCACTGCCTCGACACGGCGCCTCAGGTCTACCACTGGCGCACGCACGCCGGCGCGGAGGTGGACCTGCTCCTGGAACGGGACGGCATCTTCTGGCCGGTAGAGATCAAGACCACGACGCGCATCGCGGCGGGGAACGCCAGGGGGATCGCCGCCTTTCGCGCCACCTACCCCTCCCTGCGGCACGGGCCGGGCGTGATCGTCGCGCCCGTGGAGCAGGTGGCCCACCTGCGCGATGAGATCGTGGTCGTGCCCTACGACCTGCAATAAGAAAGCCGACCCTTGCGAGCCGGCTTTTGCTTTTGCGCTTCCACTCCCCTCCCCGCGTCGGGGAGGGGTTGGGGGAGGGGTCTACCCCTTCGCCCCGTGCCTCCGCAGGAGGTCCGCGATCTCCGTGTGTCCCCTCTTTTCTGCCCAGGTCAGAGGTGTGGACCAAGG
Source organism: uncultured Gemmatimonas sp. (assembly GCA_964428665.1). GTDB lineage: Bacteria > Latescibacterota > UBA2968 > SICM01 > SICM01 > SICM01. The sequence goes on along the minus strand of CAYRZX010000058.1, from coordinate 6,651 downwards.
TGGTGTATCAGGATTGACCGAAGCACCTCTAGACAACAGGAACTCAACCATCTCCTTGCGTCCGCTAGCAGCAGCCCAGCCAAGCGGTGTAGATTCGATGATCTCATCCCTGGCCTCGATGTCCGCGCCATGATCCAGCATCAACCCCGCAGTGCGAACATCCTCGGTATACCCTTGGGCGATGTGATGCAGAGGCCGTTCGCCAGTTATTGTCTGCATGTTGGGGTCCATGCCGTGTTCGAGCAGAATCTTCGCCTTTTCATAGGTGCGGTACAAGTAGGACGGCGGCCAATTGCTCATGATCTTTGGCTCTGCGCCGAAACGCAGAAGCAACCGGATAATTGCAGGATCGTTGGCGCCGGTCAAAGGGCTGTCTCCCTTTCGTCGTCCAATCAGGATTGGTACCTCACCCTTAGCCAAGCCCGGATTGGCGCTCAACATCGCAGAAACGACCTCGATAGGGCCTCTATTACAATAATCCCAGAAGGAAATGTATCCACCGTACTCGCAGAGCAGTTCCTTCATCTGCTTGTGGCCGTAGTGATCGGCCATATGTGTCACAGGCTGTAGGTCCGTTCGTGCGCCGTGCTCCAACAACAGGCGGGCAATACCAAGATCGTTCGCCCGGACGGCGTCGTTGAGGGCGCTGTTGGGATCAGCGCCATGGTCAAGCAGAAGCCTCACAATCCCGATGAACCCTCGCCTCGCAGCCAGGGATAGAGGCCGGTATCCGGCGCTATTGGAAAAGTTGGCCAGCTCAGGGTCTGCTTTCAGGAAGGACCGCACCTGCCCGAAGTCCCCCTGAACCGCCGCGACACAGATGTCGTCCAGCGGGGCCTTCTCCAGCAGGTAGGTCATCAGCGGAAATTTCCCGCTTTCAATCGCCAGATCGACAGGTCGCTCCCCTCGATCATTGGCGGCGTGCAGGTTTACGCCACGGTCGTGCAGGAGGTCGATCACATCGGCCATTTCGTAGACGTCCCCCCCTCGCGCGGCTACGTGCGTCGGGGTTTCTCCGAAGGCGTCGGCGGCGCTGGCCAGGTGGGGTTGTGCATCGAGCAATTTTTGAAGCTGCTCAACATCCCCTTTCCGGACAGCCTGGAAGACGGTCTGCGTACTGGTCTGGTCGGGGTCGAACGGGAACCGGCCCTGAATGGCCTTCAACAGCAGCCGGTAAACATCCTGGTGGCTGCGCTCTTTCGCCATGTCCAGACCTGTCACGCCGAACGGAAAACGTATGCATGGGCTGGCCTCGTTCTCCAGAAGCAATTTGACCAAATCGGCGTGCCCCTTGCGTACGGCAATGGCTATGGGCGAAGTCGTAAACCCTACTTGCGCGAGCCTGGGGTCGCGCTGGATTAGCGCCCTCACCGTGTCCAGGTCGTTCGTGTCGCAGGCGCAGAACATCGCCCAGATGTCGTTGCCGCGACCGAAGCCGAGTTCTTCGTCCGTATCGAGATAGGCATATTTGACCTTGATCATGGTCCGCTCCTTGAACTGCTCATCCCGAGACGGGGCCTGTTCGTGCAGTGCCTTCTTAGCCATGTCTATCATCCTCTCCTTGAGCCGCCCCCGCCCGGCGCGCAGGCGGTTCTTCACCGTCGTCACCGGCGCCCCTAAGAACGCGGCGATCTCGTTCTGGGAGTACTCGCTGATGTAGAACAGCGTGATGACCTGGCGCTCCGTCTCCGGCAGCGCCCGGATGACCGCGAGGACCTGCTCCCGCATCTCACCCGCCTCCAGCGCCTCATCCGGCCTCAGCCCGTCCGACACCATCTCCACAACCGCCTCCAGCGGGACCGTCTCCGCGCGCGCCTGCCTTCGGAACCGGTCGCAGTGCTTGAACACAATCGTCCGGAACCAGCTCGAAAAGGCCACCGCCTCGCGCAACTGAGACAGGTTGCGGTACGCGTCCAGAAACGCCTCCTGGGCCGCGTCCTCCGCCAGGTGAAAGTCGCCGATCAGCGTGTAGGCATAGCCCACGGCCATGTCCTGGAACCGCCGCACCAGGGCGTCAAAGGCGTCCAGGTTGCCGGCCTGCGCCCGGCGGATGAGGGGGGTTAAGGCTTTCAACGGAGCGCTCCGTTCCTCTTTCAGAAGGCCTTCTGCAGTCAAAGACCCAATCTCCGGGGGATAGGAGTACGAAAAATTACAAAATTTTTAAGTGCTTGTATACCATAAACAAACGCCCCCCACCTTTCCTGGGTGGGGGGCTTGCTTTGCGTTTTTCTTTGCGCCCTTTGCGTCCTTTGCGGTGAATGTTTTTCTTACTGCCTCAGCGTGCTCGCCTGGTCCACCTCCACGATATGGAAGTTCCGGTAGATGTTCAGCACGATGGCCAGGGCCACCGCCGCCTCCGCCGCGGCCAGGATGATCACGAACGCGGCCAGCACCTGCCCGCTGATCCCCACGTCGCTGTACCGGGAGAAGGCGATCAGGTTGACGTTGGCGGCGTTCAGGATCAGCTCCACGCCCATCAGCACGCTCACGGCGTTCCGCCGCGTGGCCACCGTCAGGATGCCGAAGCAGAACAGGAGCGCGCCCACAACGAGGTAATGGTGCAGCGTGATCGTCACGGTTCCTCTCCCGATGTGAGGTCCCTGCGGGCAATGGTCGCCGCCCCGATCAGGGCCACCAGCAGCAGCACGGAGACCGCCTCGAACGGGAGCAGGTAGGTCGTCATGAGCAGCCTGCCGATGGCCGCCGCCGTGTACTCCGGCGGGGCCTCCTTGACCGTCTGCCACGGCGTCTTGAAGATCACGGCGAGCAGCAGGGCAAAGACGCAGCCCACGACCAGGACGCTCGGAACGAACTGCACCCGCGTGGACAGGATCTTGAAGTCGTAGATGCGGTGCGTCAGCATCACCCCGAACAGCAGCAGGATCAGGATGCCCCCCACGTAGATGAGCACCTGCGTGGCCGCGATGAAGTCCGCGCCCAGGAAGATGTAGAGACCCGCCACGCCGAAGAAGGTCAGCAGCAGCGAGAACGCCGCGTAGATCAGCCGGCTCGACAGGGCGACCATCGCCCCGGACAGGACCGTGACCGCCGCGAAGACGTAGAAGACGACTGCGGATAAATAACCGTCCATATCATCCCTGTTTGAAGACCAGCATCCACACCCCCGTCCCCACGATGCAGGCGAAGGCGAAGGGGGTGAGGACCTTCCAGCCGATGTACATCAGCTGGTCCACGCGCAGGCGCGGGAGCGTCCAGCGCAGCCACATCTGCACGAACACGAGGAAGTGCGCCTTGGCGATCACCCAGATGACCCCGAGGATCGGCGCGCTCCCGCCCCACGGGGCCTGCCACCCGCCCAGGAACAGCGTGGCGGCGATGGCGGCCACGGCGAACATGTTGGCGTATTCGGCCAGAAAGAAGAACGAGAACCGCATCCCGCTGTATTCCGTGTGGTAGCCCGCCACCAGCTCCGACTCCGCCTCCGGGATGTCGAACGGCGTCCGGTTCACCTCCGACAGCGAGGCCAGGAAATAGATGACGAACGCCACGAACAGGAACGGGTTCCGGAACGCGAACCACCTGTGAATCCCCCCGTCCTGCGCGGCCACGATCTCCTGCATGCTCAGGCTGCCCGCCGCCATCACGGCCGCCAGGAGGGACAGCCCCACCGGGATCTCGTAGCTCACGATCTGCGCCGCCGACCGCATCGCCCCGAACAGCGCCCACTTGTTGTTGGACCCCCATCCGGCCATGATGATCCCGATCACCACGAAGGAGGTCACGGCGATGATGTAGAAGATGCCCACGTTCAGGTCGCTGATGATGACCCTGTCCCCGAACGGGAGACACACGAACGCCGCGAACGACCCCACGAACACGACCAGCGGGGCCAGCAGGAACAGCGGCCGGTCCGCCGCCGCCGGCACGATGTCCTCCTTCAACAGGAGCTTGATGCCGTCCGCGATCGACTGCGCCCACCCGTGCCAGCCCCCCACGAGCATCGGGCCCAGCCGGTCCTGCATGTGCGCGGCCACCTTCCGCTCCAGCCAGATCAGGTACATCGCCTGGACGGCGATGCCCGTCAGGACCGCGACCCCGCCAACGAACCCCAGCAGCGGCGAGAGGACCGAGAGCGGAACGGGCAGGCCAAAGGTCTGGATGAGATACTGCGCGAGGGCTTGCATAGGCTATCGGTCCACCTCTCCGAGCACGATGTCGATGCTCCCGACGATGGCCACGACGTCCGCGATCATCGCCCCCTTGCAGATCTCCGGCAGGACGCTCAGGGCCACGAAGCACGGGGACTTGACCTTGACCCGGTAGGCCCTGGTCGTCCCGTCGCTGATCACGTAGACCCCCAGCTCCCCCTTCGGAGTCTCCGTCCTGAAATAACACTCCCCCTTGGGGGGCCTGACCTGCTTGGGGATGGCCGCGTGGACGTTCCCCTTCGGGATCTGCTGGAGGGCCTGCTTGACGATCCGCCGGCTCTGCTCCATCTCCCGGATGCGGACCATGTACCGGTCCCAGCAGTCCCCGACAGTCCCCATCTCCCCCCGGCCCACCGGGATCTCGAACTCAAACCGGTCGTAGATGGAGTAGGGGTCGTCCCGCCGCAAATCCCACCTGACCCCGGACCCCCGGAGGTTCGGGCCGGTGACGTTGTAGTTGATCGCCATGTCCGCCGGGAGGATGCCCACGTCCGCCGTGCGCTCGATGAAGACCTTGTTCCCGGACAGGATCCCGTTGTACTCGTCGATCGATTTTTCAAAGTCATTGACGAACGCCGTCGCCGCCTCGATGAACCCGTCCGGCAGGTCGTGCGACACGCCCCCCACCCAGATGTAGTTGTAGAGCATCCGCGCCCCGCACGTCATCTCGAACATGTCGAAGATGCGCTCCCGCTCCCGGAAGGCGAACAGGAACGGCGTGAACGCCCCGATGTCCAGGCCGTAGGTCCCGAACGAGATCAGGTGGCTGGCGATCCGGTTCAGCTCGCACATAATTACCCGGATATACTCCACCCGCTCCGGCACCTTGATGTCCATCAGCCTTTCGACCGCCAGGACGTACCCGAGGTTGTTGTTCATGGAGGCCATGTAGTCCATCCGGTCCGTGAACGGGATCACCTGCGGATAGGTCAGGTTCTCGGCGTGTTTCTCGAAGCAGCGGTGCAGATAGCCGATGTGGGGTCGCACCCACCGGACGATCTCGCCGTCGGTCCCCAACTCCAGGCGCAGCACCCCGTGCGTGCTCGGGTGCTGCGGCCCCATGTTCAGGACCATCTCCTCGGTTTTGACGTCGGCGGTGTCGACGATTTCTACCTGTGCCATGTCAGACCTCAACCTTCATGCCCCGGTAGTATTCCTGGACCTTGTAGTCCTTCCGCAGCGGGTACCCCTCCCAGTCGTCCGGGCAGAGGATGCGCCGCAGGTCGCTGTGCCCCTCAAAGACGATGCCCACCATGTCATACGCCTCCCGCTCGTGCCAGTTGGCGATCTTCCAGACACGCTCCACCGTGGGCGCGGCCGGGTTCTCGCGAGGGACGAAGACCTTGAGGGCGATCCGGTGCCGATGGGCCATGGAATAGACGTGATAGGCGACGACCAGGTCCCCGGAGGGGTCGTCCACCCCGCTCAGGCACATCAGGGAGTCCATCTTCAGGTCCGGGTCGTCCCGCAGAAACAGGCAGACCTTCGCGATGGCCGGGGCCGCCACCTTGATCGTGGGCTCCAGGACCTCGCCCTCGAACTCCAGAATCTGGTCCCCGAACTTCTCCTTGAGCCGCTGATGAATCTCGGATGGAGTCATAGTTTTATGATCTTGTATACGGCGTCTCCGGCTTCACCCAGTCCAGGTCCCCCTTCTTCCAGGCGTAGGCCAGGCCGACGATCAGGATGCCGACGAACACCATCATCTCCACGAACGCGAACAGCCCCAGCTCCTTGAACACGACCGCCCAGGGGTAGAGGAACACGATCTCCACGGAGAAGATGATGTAGATCAGGGCGACCACGTAGAACCGGATGTTGAACTGGATCCACGCCCCCCCCACCGGCTCCTCGCCGCACTCGTAAGTCGTCAGTTTTTCAGGGGTCGGGTTGTGGGGCCGGATCAGCCAGCCGACGAACAGGTTGAAGACGACGAAGATCGCCCCCAGGGCCATGAACACGAGGACATTCGCGTAATCGAGGAGCATGGTCGCATTTCCAGGTTAAAGGGCCTTTGTCGCGATCTGAGAAGACCGCAGAAGAGATTAAAATACCCAACGGAACCAGGCATGTCAAGGAAAAATTACGCCTTTTCCGGCGTTTCCGGAAGTGTCCGGGCAGGCCGGCTCACCACTCCTTGAACACGAAAAAGACCGCCCCCACCATCATCAAAAACCCGACGAGGACGTTCCACCTCAACTCCTCTTTCAGATAGACCGCCGAGAAGACGCAGAAGACGGCCAGCGTGATCACCTCCTGCATCGTCTTCAGCTGAGCGGCTGAGAACCTCCCGTGTCCGATGCGGTTGGCCGGCACCTGAAAGCAGTACTCCACGAACGCGATCAGCCAGCTCACCAGGATCACCTTCCACAGCGCGGATGACTTGTATTTCAGATGGCCGTACCATGCGATTGTCATGAAAATATTGGACTGATAATTCCGGGAAGCACAAAAAGGCTTTGATTTCTTCGAGTTAGACAGT
>CAYRZX010000057.1:0-25634 GCA_964428665.1 uncultured Gemmatimonas sp. | reverse complement strand
CTCAAAGCCCGTCTTGACGAAGTGCCCCTTGGTGATCTGGCTGGACAGGTCCGCCTTGAGGCTCCAGCGCCGCCGGTCCGACAGGACCCACGCCCCCGTCTGCCGCTCGATGTTGAACCACCCATCCTTATCCCGCCTGGGGTTCTGGGTGACAAAAGGCACGCCGACGGTGTCCTGCTTCGTCCGGCCGTGCGCGACGCGCACCTCGTAAAAGGTCCTGGGGGACAACGCGTGTGTGAAGGTCAGGTACTCCAGCTCTTCGCGGAACCGGTACCTGCCCGCAGCCCCCCAGTCTTTCGGGAGAAAGATGTTTCTGCCGTCCTCGTCCAGCCCCCGCGCCAGGCCGCTCACGCGCTCGGTGGTCTCGTTGTTCCAGGCCGTGTACCGCTGAAGGATCAGCCCCGCTTTGACTTTGATGCCTTCAGTGGGCTTCACGGTCAGGCTGGCCGACCCCTGGATGTTGCGGGGCGCGGTGATGAACTGCCCCCGGTCGTCGTAAAACCCGCGGCTCGTGGCGGAGGGGAGCGTCGCCGCCCGTCCCTCGTGCTTGAGGGAGGCCAGAAACGACGCCCTCGACCCGACTGGGCCGGAAAGGCTCCCCTCCATCCGGTAGCCGCTCACGCCCGTGTAGTCCTCCCGGACGTGAATCCGCCGGCCGGTCACGGGGTCGGTCTCATTCGCCCACGCCGGGTCGTTCCACTTCATGTGATCCCGATGGATCGGAGAGTCGTAGACGTTCGCCCCCCAGTGCTTCCTGCCCGGCGGCTCATACCCGAACTCCATCCACCCGTGAAAATCCTTCCTGCCGTCCTGGGTCACGATGTTGATGGTGCCCGCCTGCGCATCCCCGTATTCCGCGGAGGTCACGCCCGTCTCCACGGAGAGCTGCTGCACCACGCTCCTGTTCACGCCCGTGAACAGGATGGCGCTGTGCCCGTCCTTGTTGGAGACGCGGATCCCGTCGATCATCACATTGGCGTCGTTGCCCACGTAGCCTGAGGATTGCAGCGTGGGATTTCTTCCGTCGCTGATGTCCCCCCCTCGAATCGAAAAGGTCCCCCCCATGTCCACGCCCGGCTGCAGGGAGATGAACTCCCCGGTCGTCTTGATAATCGGAATCTGCTTGATGTCGTCCGCCGACGTCACATACTTGCTCGACGTCTTGTCCAGCTCCACGGGCGGACGCTCCGCCGTCACCACCACCTCCGCAGCCGCGACCGCCTCCTCCTTCAGTTTGAAGTCCACCGTCGTCGTGTAGTCGACCGAGACCCTCACATCCCGCTTCGTCGTCTTCGCATACCCGATCAGAGACGCGGACAGGGAATAAGTCCCCGGCCCGATCGACAGAATCACATAGAAGCCGTCCGCGTCGGTGATGGCGCCCTGTCTGGCGCCTTCGATGACCACGCTGGCCCCCGGCAGCGGCATCCCCTTCTCATCGGAGACCCGCCCGGTGAGCTTCCCCGTCGTGCCGGCCACCGCCATCTGGCCGGCTGAAAAGATCGAGATCGCGATGACCCCCCATACGGCTGTCCAAGACGATCTTTCTGCTCTCATCTCTCTATCCCCTCTTTTCAGGAACGTGCCCTTCCTGAAGCGGATGATCGCCCGACTCAGAACGAAACCATCTCTTATTCCCCGGTCGCCCTCCTTTCAGGTACGGATGGACCAGCCCTCAACCCCCGCTGCTGGCGTGGCTCCCGCACGACTCCCGCACGACGAGCCGGGCCGGGATCTGGACCTCCCGGCTAATATCGCTCATATTTTCCATGTTTTCGAAAAGGAGACTCACCGCCTCCGCGCCGACAGCCCGATAGGGTTGCACCAGGGTGGTCAAAGGGGGCGAGAGAGCGGCGTCGTACAGGTCGTCGCCGAACCCCACCACGGCCACGCCCTCCGGGATGCGCACTCCGCGTTCCCGCGACAGACAATAAAACGAAAAAATATGCTGTTCCCCTGCCAAAAAGGCGGCCGTGGGCGATTCGGGATGAGAGGCCCACCGCGAAAGCGCCTCATCGCTTTCGGCTGCGATCCAGGCGGGGTCCGGTTCGATGCCGTGTCTCCGCAGGGCCTGTCGGTATCCCTCCAGGTGTACGACCTGGGAGATGTTCTTCGGGTCATCCCCCACAAATCCGATCCTCCGGTGCCCGTGCCCGATCAGATGCGTCACCCCCTCGGCTGTCCCGCCCAGGTAGTCCGTGCGCACACAGGGCAACCCGGAGATGATGCGGTTCACCACCACAAACGGCACGTCACAGCCCTGGATCTGACCGACCCATCGCCCCTCAAACACCCCGGGGACCAGAAAGATCACCCCATCCACCTGCCCCTTTTCGTACAGGGAGAACAGGTCGTCGTCCTCGTTTCCGTGGGTGAGAAGGAGACGGTAGCCCTTGGCGCGAAGCGCCTGGTCGATCCCCCAGAGCAGAAGGGTGGCGAAATAAGAGAACGGTGGGGCGATCAACCCCACCACGCCCGTCCGCATCGCGCCCAGGCTCCTCCCGCGGGCGTCGGGACGGTAGCCGAGCCGCTGGATCGCCAGCTTCACCCGCTTCCTGGTGGCCTCACTGATCGGCCTTTTGCGGCTGAGTACGTATGAAACCGTGCTGACAGAGACCCCGGCCTCCCGGGCGACATCCTTGATATCAGCCATTCATTCCTCTTACTTCGAGAAGTAGAATTTCAAGCCCGCGCCCACGTCGAACAGGTACATGGGGAAGGTCTTGCTCCTGACCCCCCAATCGTACATAGGGCGCAGGTCGCCCACCACCAGGTTGTAACGCGCTCGCAGGTCGAGGGCCACCCTGTCCCCGAGAAACGCCTGGATGCCATAGCCGAAGTTCACTGTGAAGACCGTTTTGGTGTCGACCTGAGGTTGCAGCACCAGCGCTGTGTCCAGTGGCTTCTTCGTCTGCCCGGGGTAGATGAAATTCCGATTCTCCGATCTGTAATTGTAAAAGCCCACCCCTGCTTCAAGGTATGGGGAAAAGGTCTTTGCCCGAAATGCCGGCCCGCCCGAGTGGAAAATGAGCAGGTTCAGGGTCACCCCGTTGAAGCGCAACTCCGATTTGGCTTGAGGGCTGACATACGGCTGGCTGTCCACAGACCACGTGAAAGGTCTCTTCGCCAGCTTCCCGTCCAGAAATTGGGAGCGATGATACTCCATCTCCACAAAGAGCTTCGGGTTGATCAGATACTGCCAGTTTGCCCCGTACTTGCTCGTCGCCGAGAACCTGTCCTGCAGCTGAAGGACAGGGAGGTTGTAAGCGAGAAATGTCCCCACGCCCCAATTTTTAGGGCTGTTCTCCGCAGCCGAAGTCGATATAGAAGTCAGGAGCAACAGCCCATTTAAAAGAAAAAATCGCATCTTCAACATACCCTCCTCCTTTTGCTATATTCGGATTAGACGCTCCCTCTTCCCTGCAAGATAGGGCCAACTATCGAAACGCTTCGACTAAATATAATATCATCTTAAAATTGTTCTTGTCAAGCGATTTTTTTAAAGGCGTGTTGCTTGTGGGGAAAGTGGCAAAATTGGCTGTGCGGGTCCATAAAATACAAGCTACGCGGAGCGACTTACCTCCAGCAAGTACATCACCATCACCGCGTCCTCCCCGAACGTCAGATGATAGGCATCTGAAAGCTGCTCCACGCGCCGGATCTGGTCCATATTCTCGTAGAACACCGGACTGAAATGAAAAAAGCTGTAATCGACCACCCTGGCCTTCAGTCCGGCCTCCTTGAGCAACTCCGCCGTCCGGGCCTGGCCCAGGATGGAGACCTGCATGACGTAGGCCACGCCCCCCTCCGCCAAAAGGTCCGGCAGGAGCCGGATGAGATGGTCCAGCATATTCCGGCCCCAGAAGTCCACAGGCCGATGGCCAGTGGTCTCCCCGAAGGGGTCCACCGGCATCTGATACAGGCTGGCCACGATCAGGTCATACCGTTCTTCGGGCAGGTAGGCGTAGAGGTCCACGACCTTCCCGCTGACCCGATCTGAGACGCCGTTTCGGAAGGCGTTGGCCAGGGTGTTGGCCACGGCCTCGGCCTGGATGTCCACCGCCTGTACACGCTCGGCCCCGTTGAGGGCCAGTTGCACGGTCAGAATCCCCGTCCCGCACCCCACGTCCAGACACCGTTTCCCCATCCCCGCGCCCGACTCGAACAGGTGTTTCCAGACCAGAAAACTCCCCTGCGTGGGTTTGAAGACCTCCGGATCGCAGACGATCTGGGGGAATGAAAGAGGATAGAGCGCCCGGCCCTGCTCGTCTGCCCACGGCTCAGACAGCGTAGACATCTGCTCCTTTTGGGACACATCCGTCGGATGGAGCGCAGGAGGCTGCCCGGCCAGGTCGCGCCTTCGACCCGGCCTGGTCCCTTTCAGCCCTTCCCGAACCGCCGCAATATGTTCTGGCGTGACCCCGCAGCACCCCCCCACGATCTGCGCCCCCTCCTCCCGCCAGTGCCGGGCCAGCAGGCCGTAGTCCTCCGGCGACACCCGCTCGTCGAACTTCCACCCCGGGTCCAGGTACCGCCCCAGGTTGGGATAGACCCCCAGGGGCAGGTCCGTGAAGTCCCGCAGCCAGGGCAGCATGTCCGGCACGTGGTCCACCGGCAGGCAGTTGATCAGCAGCGCCCCGATCCCCATCTGCTCGAACTGGCGGGCCGTCCTGCCGAACAGGTCCCCCTCCGGCCCCCCCCAGTGCTGGCCGAAGACCCCGCAGACCCCGTGTCGGCAGCGCCGGAAGCTCAACCAGACGGGCAGCCCCGTCTGAAGCATCGTCTCCACGGCAGGAAAGGTCAGGTCGTCACGGATCAGGGACATGGTCTCCATTAAGATCAGGTCGGGCGGACCTTCCTCAAACACCCGGCTCAACAACTGAAGCGTCCCCAATTGTTGCCGGTTGAAGACATCCCCATTGAGGCTGAACGCCACCGCGCACTGCCCCGCTTTCCCCGCCTCCTCCACCGCCTGTCGCGCCAGCTTGATCCCCAGCCGCGCCGCATCCATCCAGTGGTTCTGTCTCCTGCTATCCAGGCTGCTGCGGACCTCCATCTCCGGCGCGCTCATGATCGCCCAGGTGTTGGTCGAGATCAGGTCACACCCGGCAGCCACAAACCGGCAGTGGACCTCCAGCGCCGCGCCGGGCGCGTGGTAGAGCGCCCAGGTCCCCCAGAGGCTCTTATCACTGAGGCGATAGTCCTTGATCCCGATGCGCTCCAGCTCCGTGGCCACGCCGCCGTCCAGGATCACGCACTGCCCCTCAGTGATCAAACGTTGAATACGTTGATAAGCGTCTGTATAATAGTTTACCATTTCGTGCCCTCTGTGCCCTACGGTTCCAACCGACATCGTTCAGGAGGGAATTATCAACCCTGTCCGTATATCCCTTCCACTCTGTAGGAAGCCTTCGTCTCCATATCCATTGACCATACACACCATGACAACCCCTCCCACTCCACGGACTGGACCTCCACAGGTTGCCCATCCACCCTCACGGATGACAGGGCTTCTCCGTCGCTCCGGCCCGGCAGCATCAGTGTCAACCCTTCAACATTGCACCCTGATTCCATCTCGAACACACAAAGCCCAATTCCCGCCTTCAGCGCCCTGATTCGGATCGTCCTTCGCCCGTCGTTAAATTCCGCCCACGCCTCTCCCGTAAACGTCGAAAGCCAGTGACTCCGAGTCAACTCCAATGCCCGGTAGAGAGCCTTGGCTGCATAATTCCCGTCTGGACCCCCATACCGGTGCCAGTTCTTGTCCTTCTGTATCCCGGGGTGAAAATAGTGATGGAAGACCGTGTGATAGCGCCCCACGCAGTCCTCGAAGACCCGCTGTTCCACCTCCAACGCCTCCTCCAGAGAGAATGTCGGACGCAACCACTTGTGCGTCGTGGGATCGTCAACGAGCGTCGTCGCCTGCTCATAAAGGTCGATGATCTCCCCATTCCGGTCGATGAACTTGAACGGCAGTCCGCTCCCAGACAGGTAGCCCGGATAAAAATACCGGGTCGCCATGTGGTTCGTGTCGATCCGGTAGCCCAGCCGGCTCAAGTGTTCAAACGTCCCCGTCCAGCCGGGGCAGATCACGTTGTGATTCCGCACGCTCGTCGCCCGATACCCGAAGTGCCGCTCAAAGTCCGACGATATCGCCCCCAGATGCCGACCCATCTCCTCCACCGTCGGCGTCCGGCTCCCGCAAAACGGATGGGGGCCGAAGTCCAGGCCCCGACGCTTCAAACCCGGAATCGCATCGGATGGAAACAAGGAGAAATGCTCCTCCATCGCATACACCGTGAACTGCGCCCCGTACCGGCGCGTCAACGTCTCCACCCGCTGCAGGTCCCCGTCCACCATCCCGTCGCTATCCCCGTTCAGGAACACCGCCGCCGGCTTCGCATCCGGGTAGTGCCACACCCGCAATAGCGGCAGCCCGTCGTCCGTCAGAAACCGGAGCACCCGGACCAGCAGGTCCTGATGCAGGTCCGCCTGCGGAACCAGCTTCATCCGGGGGTCCGTCTCACCGACGTACAGGTCGTTCGGCTTGAACATGCCGTCCCGGTCGGCGTCTGGTCGGAGGCCGTCGGAACCCTGCTCCGGGTTCCCCTGGTGAAGCCGGACCACTGTCTCTACAAGGTCATATGCAAACAGCGCCGTAGCCCCCCTCCCCTGATACCACAAGGCTACCCCCGCAAACGGGAGCAACCCTTCCGGTTCGGTGCAGAACGACGCGATCCGGTTCGCCTCTTCCGGCATGTAAAGTTCCGCATCCCCCTTGAACTGCATCCCGCTCTCCGGAAACCCGCTCGTGGCTGGATGCCCCTGGTCCACCACCACAAACCCCTCGCACGCCAGGGCGTACACGCCCTGAACCCCCTTCGCCTCCCTGCAGCCAAACAGCCCGGCCATCTCCGCCGGGGGGCGAAACGCGATCAGCCGTCCCCCTCGCTCCACGTAACGCCCCAACGCCTCCATCTCCTCCGCCTCGAGTTCCATTCGCGCCAGCAGGGTCACAGGCGCATCCTCAAGCACTCTGTCGTCGATCGTCCGGTCCGTCACATCTGTCACCCGGTAGCAGAGATATCCCTCAATCTGAAGGATCTCCTCCAGATACGGGTTGAACGGCGCTCCCGGCCACCGACGAAGCAACACGAGCATCGGATCTGTACCCTTCGCTGGCATTTGTGCTTCTCCTTCAGCTATTTGCGATCCTATCAGACCGGATACCGCTCGCATCCCAGCGCCTGAGCCATCGCACGGATGAGTTCCGGCCCTGCCCCGCAGCACGCCCCGATGTAGTTGATCCCCTCGGCCCTCGCCTGAAGGGCGTACATGGCCATCTCCACGCCGGGGACGACCACGGCCTCCCGGACCGGACGGAAGTCGATATCCGCACTCGTCCGATAACCGACCGGCTGGAAGGCGATGGGGACGTCCACGGCCTGCCGCATCTCCAGCACCATCGGCCACATCTGGGCAGGCTCTTTAACGCAGTTAGACCCCACAATGTCCGCCCCATCGTCCACCAGCACGCGCGCGCACTCCGTCGGAGATGCCCCATCCTGGGTCCTGTTATTCGACTTATCCTCCGGTTTGACGCTGATGCAGACCATCGTCGGGAACCGGGTCTTCTTGCAGCAATTCAGCGCGAGTCGGGCCTCATCCAGTCGGAGGAACGCCTCGCAGATCAAAAAGTCCACCCCTTCATCCTTCATGACAGCGATCTGTTCGTCCCATTCTGCTTGCGCCCGGCGAGCAGATGCTGAATCATCGGGATCAAATACACCGGTAGGGCATACGCTTCCGGCCACCAGTGCTTCACCGGCAGCGGCCTCCTTCGCCACTCGGATGGCCGTCCGATTGATCTCCTCGGCACGGTCGTCCCAACCCCGGTCTTTTCCTCGTTCCTTCAACCGTTTGCGCGTGGTCCACCACGTGTGGGCCTGAAGCACCTGGGAACCTGCTCTGAAAAAATCCACGTGGATCTGGCGCAAGACGTCCGGGAACTCTACGACGATTCTCGGCGTATCATATCCGCGATACCTGCCTTCTACAAGGATCCCCCCGTCCCCCAGCACAAACCCTTGTTTCAACGATTCCAGGATACCCTTAGCCATTCTTTCCTCCACAGGAAGTCTCAAAGAATCGATTTGTAACCCTTCGCCACCTTCCAGAACGCCTCAAGGAATTGCTCTACAACCCCATCCTCAGGGTCTGTCAGGATCGGCAACTGCAGCATCCGCGACAGCGCCGCACGCGTCTGCGGGTAATCGCTCGAGGCGTACCCCTCGTACCCCTCCCACAGCGGCCCCCGTCCGTGCGTGTAGAAATCGAACCCCCTGGAGAACGGCGGCAATTGGTGATATGGAAAATGTCGCACCCCTGCTGCGCTTGCGCCGAAGGCATCGGCATAGGCGCCAGCTCTAACGCGAACCCCCTCTGCCTGCAACGCCTTACAGTATCTCTCCCGGGGCAGCCCTCCCAGATCCTCCGGACGATATCGCGCCTGTAGCCCCATGAATAGCCCCCCCGGCTGCGCCTTCGGGTAGATGTAGAGCGGATCAATCCCTGGGACCTCCTCCAGTCCTCGGATAATCTTCTGCGTGTAAGCCCATCGCTTCTCGTTCTGCTCCCGGATGCGCGCGAACTGCACCTGCGCAATCGCCACCCCCAGGGGATGTGGCCGAAAATTCAGCCCCAGTCCATAGGGCGCCAGCCGCCGATGCGCCGGATCATGAAGCTTATCCATCAGGTCGATCCGCCCGACGTGCCCGAACAGCAGCACCCGCTCATACAGGCGCCGGTCCATCGTGGCCACCATCCCGAGCTCTCCACCGCAGATCGGTTTCCCCTCTCCGGGAACCCCCTGAAAGCTGAACCCTCCGATGGCCCCGATCGTCCCTACCTTCTTCCCGCCGTAGCTCGCTCCATGTGCGTGAGAACAGTCTTCGATCACCGGGATGCCGTGTCGGTTGGCCACCTCCATGATGGGGTCCATATCACAGACGTTCCCGCCCCAGTGGACTACTGAGATCGCCTTCGTCCGGGGGGTGATGCGCCTCTCGATGTCCTCCGGGTCGATCAGGAACGTCTTCGGGTCGATCTCGCAGAAGACCGGGCGCGCTCCCAGGGCCATCGCCGGCGCAATCGAACAGATCCAGGTGAAATCGGGGTGGATCACCTCATCTCCAGGCCCTACGCCCAGCGCAAAGAAGGACGCCCACAGCGTCGATGTGCCGTTGTGCTGGGACACTGTATGTCTCGCCCCGATGAAGGCGGCAAACCCCTCCTCCAGCTCCCTGGCCAACTGCTGCCCCCTCGTTGAAAGGCCCTCTCCCTCTACCACCCGCTTCACCCGCTGAATCATCTCCCCCGTCATCGTTTCCCAGCGATCCAGTTTCTCGACCGTCACCGACTTGGGTCCGCCCAGAATCGCCAGCTTCCCATTTCCACCCGCCATGTCGTACCCTCCTCAGATCACACCGTATCCTATCTCAGCGCCCCCACACTCGCCGCCACCTTTCGAAAGGCCTCCATATACTGTTCCAGAACTCCAGCCTTTGGCTCCGTCAACGCTGGAAGCGCCAGCACACGCCGGTGCACCCCCTCTGACACCGGAAGGTCCCCTTCCCGGTAGCCCCGATAGTCTCCTGCCAGAGGTCCCCGGTTCCCCCCATAGAGGTCAAATCCCTCTGCGAACAGTGGCAATCTGTGCAAAAGCGGATAGTCACACGCGGTCACCTGCATCCCCTCTGCCTGCAACGCTGCAAGGTAGGTCTCCACCGGAAGTCCATCCAGGTCTTCCGCCCGATAGAGCAACCGGTACCCGAAATACCCTCCCGGCCTGGCCTTCTTCAGGACCATTACCGGCTCCAGTCCGGGGATCTCCTCGGCGATCTGGTTCAACCGCTGGTGGACTGCCCGGCGCTTCTCGTTGACCGAGTCCAGCTTTCGAAGCTGCTCCTGTCCCAGTCCCACCCCCAGCGCGTGCGCCCGAAACTTGATCCCCAGACATGTGTTCCGTAACCCCCGGTACTCAGGCCGTGTCAGTTCCTCGGCTATCCCCCTTCGATTCAGGTGCCCGCAGATCAACAGCCGCTCGTAATACTCCCGGTTGGACGTGACCACCATCCCCCCCTCCCCTACACTCATCGCCCCTCTCCCCTCCCCTTGCAGAGAGAAACACCCGATATCCCCGATCGCCCCCACCTTCCTCCCATCCCACTCCGCCCCGTGGGCGTGTGAGCAGTTCTCGATCACCGGAATCCCGTAACGGCGAGAGATCTCCATGATCCCATCCATGTCCACCGGGTTGCCCCACAGGTGAACCACGCTGATAGCCCGCGTTCGGATCGTGATCCGTCGCTCTACGTCCATAGGGTCCGCTGTCAGCGTCTGAGGGTCCACCTCGCAGAACACCGGCCGGGCCCCCAGGAACACCGCCGGCGTGACCGCCCCGATCCAACTGTAAGTCGGGTGTATCACCTCGTCTCCAGGCCCCACCCCCACCGCAAAATAGGCCGCCCACAGCGTTGACGTGCCGTTCATCTGCGCCAGGGCATAGGTCCGTCCCACATATCTGGCAAATCCCTCCTCAAACGCCTTCGTAACCCCATCACCGGTGGCTGAAAGCTCCGCGTTCGCGGCCATCTGTCCCACCAGTTCGATCTCTTCTGCTCCGAATGGCTGCCACCCCTCCGGATTCTTAATGGTTACGGCCTTCGGCCCTCCGTGCAGCGCCAGCCCTGTTGCTGCCACTCTCATCCTCCTTTAATTTAATCCTGTCCCGAGTTGGACTTTTTACTTGTGATTCTGTACTCTGGATCGATTTTAAATCGGATACCGCTCGCATCCCAGCGCCTGAGCCATCGCGCGGATCAGTTCCGGCCCTGCCCCGCAGCACGCCCCGATGTAGTTGATCCCCTCGGCCTTCGCCCGCAAGGTATATTCGGCCATCTCCTTCCCGGGGACGATCATAGACTCCCGGATGGCCCGCCAGCCAGGGGCGCTCGTCCGGTAGCCGACCGGCTGGAAGGCGATGGGGACATCCACGGCCTGCCGCATCTCCAGCACGTGCGGCCACATATCCCGGGGCTCCCGCACGCAGTTAGACCCCACAATGTCCGCCCCTTCGTCCACCAGCACGCGCGCGCACTCCGCCATAGATACTCCATCCCGCGTCGTCGCCTCAACCGGATAGACGCTCATGCAGACCATCGTCGGAACCTGGACTTTCTTGCAGCACGCCAGCGCCAGACGGGCCTCCTCAAGCGTCAGAAACGCCTCGCAGATGATCAGGTCCACCCCCTCATCCACCATCACGGCGATCTGTTCATCCCACTCCGCCCGGATCGCGTCGCGCGACGTGGCATCGCCAGGGTTGAACAGACCGGTTCGACACACACACCCGGCCACCAGCGCCTCATCTCCGGCCACCTCCTTCGCGAGCCGGACAGCCGTCCGGTTGATCTCCTCCAGCCGACTCCCCCAGCCGCGATTTCCCCGCCGGTCCAGATGGCTGCGCGTGGTCCACCACGTCAGGGCCTGAAGCACCTGCGAGCCGGCCCGGAAGAAATCCTGGTGGATCAGCCGCAGGACCTCCGGGAACTCCACGATGACCTTCGGCGTGCTGTAGCCGCGAAACTTGGCCTCATCCAGGTATCCTCCATCTCCCAGCACGAACCCTTTCCTGAGCGCCTTCAGGATACTCCGCTTCGCCATTTTTACCTCCCTATTGTGGGATTACTGGACTGTCAAAGAAGATTTGAGGGGTTTTCA
This sequence comes from uncultured Gemmatimonas sp., assembly GCA_964428665.1. GTDB lineage: Bacteria > Latescibacterota > UBA2968 > SICM01 > SICM01 > SICM01. Next base: position 13,853 of record CAYRZX010000057.1, on the reverse strand, counting down.
TTCTCACCCCGTCAAAAACCGTACGCCTGAAACGCCGTGTCGCAGGGCTTTCCCCACGCCGTCAGGAGGACCCGCTCCCGACACAGGGCAATCGTGGAGAAGGTGGTGCTCATGCGGTTCCTGTCCGTGTGCCGCTTGAGTTGGGGGAGGGTGAAGGGCATTTGCCGTCTCACGACCCTTGAGGAAACGCTCCGGCCTTCCGCCTTTCGGACGGTCTGAAGTCCGGCACCTCCAGGCAGGCGTTCCCCTGTTCGACCGACCGGGCGGCGACGATCGCCGGGGCTGTCAGGTCCGCAGACTTATAGACGTCCAGCGCCGGGGCCGTGCCCTTCTGGATGCTCTCGACGAAGGAAGAGATCGCGAAATAGTCCAGGTTTCCGTGCCCGCTCCCCCAGGCCTCCGGCGGGAGCTCCTCCGGCGCGTACTGCCACTCCGCCTGCTCCAGGCCCGCAGCGCCCGATTCCACCAGCCACACCTTCGGCGTGTCGATCCCGGACCCGCCCCCGTAGACCTCCGCAGACCGGGCCGTCTCCACCTTCCCCTCCGTCCCCTCCAGGTGCCACCAGTGCCAGGGCTTGACCGTCGCATAGGTGAACCCGCTGGCCATCCGGATGATCGTGTCCTTCTCCGTCTGCATCAAGGCTACCTCGATGTCGGACGCCGGCATCCCCGGATAGTGATAGCTCTCCGGGCGCGTGGCCATGCAGGTGACCCTTGTCGCGCGGTCCTCCAGGACCGTCAGGATCGGCCCCAGATCGGTCGCCATGTAGAGAATCGGATGCGGAAAGAAATTCCACATCCGGCTCTTCATCGCCCTCGGATGGCCCTTGGCCTCCTCCAGGGTAAGCGGCGCCCCGGTCTCGGCGTCCACATAGAAGCGCTCCGGCGTGATGCCGTGCAGGTACTGCCCCTCCGCGAAGATGACCTTGCCGAGCTTCCCCTCCAGGAACATTTCCCTCCAGACCTTCACGAACTTGGCGTAGATGAGTTGTTCGCCCATCTGAAACTTCAGCCCGCTCCGCTCCACCGCGACCACCACCCGCCAGAGGTCGTTCATGTCATACGTCAGAGATACCTCGCACGTCACGTGCTTGCCCTCCGCCAGCGCCCGGCAGATCAGGTCCGGCTGGTCGTGCGGCGCGGCCACCACCGCCACCGCGTCGATATCTCCCTCCTTCAGCATCCGGTCGTAATCCGTGAAGGGCCGGATGTCCGGGTCTCCCGCCTCCTGAAAGGCCTTCTGCACCAGGGGCTCGAACCGGTCACACAGGGCCGTGACCCTACACCCCTTCACCTGCTGGCAGTTCCTGAGCCATGCCCGGCTGCCGCGCGGCCCCAGGCCCACGATCCCGATGCGCACCTGATCTCGCATAGACCCCTCCTGAGTACAAACTAAAAATGGAGCAGGGTGTGGGTCACCTGCTTGAAGACCTGTTCGGTGTTATTTAAGCTGATAAGGGCTGGGCCGGTCCGGGACCTCCGTCGGCTTTCCGATCGCCTCGGCCATGGCCCGCACGTGATACGGCAGGGACCCGCAGCACGACCCGATCAGCTTCACGCCCATATCCCAGGCATCCCGGGCGTAATCCGCCATCTCTCGCCGGGGCTGGTGTCGAAGCTCTACGTGAACGCTCGCGCCCGATGCGATCTCCCGGGCGTATTCCGCCCCGTTCTCCAGCACATAAGCAATGGGCTGGGTGCAGATAGGTACGGACACGGCCTCCATCATCTCCCGCGCGATGTTCCTGTACCCGTGCCAGGGACGCCCACAGTTCACACCCACCAGGTCAGCGCCGTGGTCCACCAGCCGTTTGGCGGCCTCGCCCGGCCGGTGCCGGTCCGAGGTGAAGTCTCCGGACTTGAAATTGAGCAGTACCACAGCCGGAACGCCGGACTTCTTGATAGGGGGAAGAGTCAGGGCTGCATCCTCCACGGAATAGAACGTCTCCACAATAAAGAGATCCACCCCGGCCGCCGCCTGCTGCCCCACCCGCCGCTCGTAGAACCCCTGCAACTCGCGTCTCTCTTCGGCGGTGAGGGACGACCGTCTCTGGTAAGTCGCCGTCCCCCCCGGGCTGATCGTCCCTGCCACAAACCGGCCCGGACCGGCCGCCTCCCGTGCCAGTTTCACAGCCATGTGGTGCAACTCTTCTTCTCGATCAAACGCCTTGACCCCCCAGGCCATCGCCTGAATGACCTCCGCGCCGGCCCGCACAAACTCCCGATGGAGTTCCAGCACCCCTTCCGGGTGGTCCAGGATCGCCATGGGCACGCCTCTCTCGAAGCTGCCCACACATCGGCGCTCCAGTTCCAGGTAGTAGCCCCCATCGCACAGCAACGGACCCTGGGTCAACCGCTCAAGAAATCCCAATGCCATATCACACTCCCCATTTTAAGGGTGTCATTTCTCCAGGGGATGGGACTGCAACACCATCACCTGTACCACTCAGATCCAGGCCTTCAGGTTTTAATACCACTGATGCACGATATGTCCAGCCCTCGGAAACCAGATGGCGTCCACCACGATCCCGGCGACCACGGCCAGAATGTAGCCGATCAGCATGCCGGTGAAAAATGGCCTCGACTGCCGATAAAACGACACCCCCCCGACCTTGAGCATCAGAAACTTGAGCAGCCATGCCACCAGGATCGTGAAGCTCTCCAGCCGCGTAAAAATCGTGCCCGAAAAGGCAAACCCGACCGGATGAAACGGCCACCAGGTGAACCGGTAGCGCATGGTGGTCAGGAAGGTCATAACCCCGGCCCCGACCAGGAAAAGCCAGTACTCGACCGTCAGGATTGACCGGGGATCGGTCATGGCGCTTACAGACAGCCCGTACTGCCACTTCCCCTCATTGAGGAGCGACCAGTTGGGCTGGAAGCTGTAGGCCCCCATCGTGTAGGACAGCCAGATCGTGTAGAGCGTGGAGACCGCCATCCCCACGATGAACGCCCCCCAGACCCCCCAGAAGAGCCGACGGCCGCCTTTCGAAACAGAGTCCCCGAGACGACAGACCTGTGTCATGGTCGGCACGACAAAACCCCAGGGATGGTTAAGCGTAAACGCCAGCAGACCGCTGGCCGCGTGCGTGGAAGCCTTCAGCTCACTCGCTCCCCCCAGAGCAAACAGGGCATAGTCCCAGCACAAGGCCGGGGGTTCGAGGTAGGTCAGCCCCGAATCCGCCATCATCTTCGCCACGCCGAGGTAGACGAGAAATGAGGCAGGGACCAGCAGGACGGCCATCTTGGCCTCTATCCCCACCTGCCCGAGCCAGACCGCGATGTAGAGGCAGCAGACCGTCAGGCCCACGACCGCTGTCCGATATGAGAGCAATTCCCGGCTGTCGTCCACGCCGGGGCAGCCCGGACAAAGCGCCTTCCGCAGGATGTTCCGGAGATGTCGCCGTGAAATCCACAGCCACCAGAGCACCAGCACGAGGAAGGCCCCGGCTGTCTGCCACTTGTAGCTGGTCACCGCGTAGGGTCCGGCCCCGACGTAGGCGCTGGACGTGGCCACGATCCCCACCCGGTTCAGAACACCCGCCTCGGCAACATAGAGAAGGTCAAAAAACCAGATGCTGAACAGCACCTCCAGGCTGGCGAAATAGGAAAAGCAGATCACGAAGATGCTCGGGAAGATAAAAAAAGGGGGATAGTGCTTCGGCAGGAGGTACCGGAAGGATTCGCTCCACCCGCTCGCCGTCGGGAACGTCGGGACGTGAGGGTAGAACCAGGAGATCATGTTCCAGCCGAACATGCAAGAGATCAATCCAAACCCCACCCAGAATGCCTTGCTTTTCATGAACTCCGGTAGCACCCGTTGCCCCACACCTGCGTGCGACGCCATCTCTATGACCGGAATGAGCGTCGGATACACCAGCCGCTCGTGGTCCGCCCATTGCCGGTGCAGGATCACCGATACGCAGATACACGCAAACACAAACGCCCCGACAAATACGAACCACCACAGCAGCGGAAGCGCCCAGGCGTTCCACGGAATCGACGCCCCCAGGGGGAGTCCCTCGAAAAACTGTGTGATCGCTCTGCTCTGGTCCGTGGGAATCAACCACCCGGGCAGGTAGGGATGGATATACTCTGCCCACCGGTTCTCCGGCGTCCCAAAGTAATACGGGGATACCACAACGCTGAGGAGATAGCCGCTGATCCCGTAGGTAGGGCAGATCGCACTGCTGAGCCCCATGCAGAAGATCGCGATCCATTCCGACGGGGAGAAGACAAACCGGCGCCCGAACAGACGGGCCAACGCCGCACAGACCAGGATTGACAGCAGAAACAAGATGAGGGTCACCATCGGCATGAGGCTGATGGTCATGTGCGACCCCTTCTGGATGTAGCGGACCGAAGTGGCCAGCAGGCTCACCGCGACGGAGATGAAGAGGCCAAAGATGACCGCTCGAAGGGTCACGCCCCGCTCCTGCTGCCCCTCCAAGCTGATCCTCTGGGTATCCCCCGGTGCGCTTCTTCGCGCCTCGGCCAGGTCCTTTACCTCTTCCGCCATGAACCCCCATCGCTCCCCTACGGTCTCATTCCCACCACTATTTCATCATCCCTCGTTGGCCGGATGATCCAGCACCGTCGCAGTTGGGCATTCGTCCGGCGCTTTCGGGTCAAAACTGAGGAACGGACATCCTTTCCCCCCTGACCGCCGAGATCTCTCCGCAGATTGCTGCGGCGCACGACCGGGCGGCCTGGACCGCATCGATGAGCGGGCGTCTATCCTGGACGATGGCGTCGAACAGGTCCGTCATCATGAAAACTTCTGCCCCCTGGTGACCAGGCCCCGTACCTACTACAAGAGGCAACTCCATCCACCCGTTCCCGGACTCGACGGTGTTCAGGAAATGGTGGGGCAGGTGCACATACCCGGAACCCACCTCGTTGCGGCGCTCCCCCTCATAACACCCCTTCGTCCCATACAGCGCAAGGTAATTCAGATGGGGGCGACGAAAACCGTAGCACTGTAGCGCCTTGATGACCACCCCGCTCTCGGTCCTCATCAGGGCCACCACGCTGTCGGGGCCTTCGCCGGTCTTCCCCCCAAACCCATCCTGCGGTCTCCCCTTCACAAAGCTCGTTCCCCTCATCCCGAAGGCCTCCACCTCCACGACCTGCTCGTCTCCAAGCAGCCAGCGCGCCGTATCGAAGGTGGTATGCACCGCCGCGTTCAGGGGGGGCTCTATTCCCCCCTTGCATCCTCTGTCCGCCGCCTGGCCGACCTCCGCCTCCCGGTCCACCCAGAACCGCTTCCGCCATCGGTAGTCGCAGTTGTACTCGGCCTCCATATACTGGACCTTCCCGAACTCTCCGTCCAGACACAGCTTCTTGAGCGCCTCGTACCGGTTGTACCATCGCAACTGGTTGCCCATCTGCACCTTCAGGCCGGTGGACTCGCTCAGGTCGACGATCGCCCGGCACTCCTCCAGCGTGACCGCCGCGGGCATCTCCACGAACACGTGCTTGCCCGCCTGAAGCGCCTGAATGGTATGCTCCCCGTGTCGATCCGTGCCTGTCTCCACGACGATCACCCGGATCTCGTCGTCCCTGAGCATCTCCTCGTAGTCCTGGTACCACCTGGGGATCTGCTGCTTTTCCGAAACGAACTCGGCCAGCCCCTCCACCGTATCGCACACCGCCACCGTCCGGGCCTGAGGCAGCCTGTTGCAGAAATTGGCCATGGTTCTACCCCGTCCGAGTCCCACCACACCAACGGCCAGGACGGAGGCGCCCCTGTCCGGCCCGGCGACCTTGAGAGGAGGCCGCTTCTCCGCTTTCAGCCACCTCAGGTACCGCTCCATCTTGGCCTGCCTCGCCTTCTCCACGTCCCATTCCCTGGACGTCACCTTCTCCAGCAGCGCCCGCCTGCGCTCGTCCATCCTTTTTCCCTCCTCTGGCCTCTTTCAAGTTACGTTCATCGCACCCCTACCCCGCCCAGGTCCTTCGGCATCTGTCCTGCCGGACGATGGGCATTCGGGCGGAAGTCCGGCACCCGGATCACTCCGCCACCCTCCTTGAATGAACCCATACGGCCTGTCCCTCTCTACCTGGATCGTTCCGCCACCCAGAAGACGCCCTCCCGGGTCACCTCCTCCCCGCCATTCAGGTCCTTGACCGTCATCTGGACCGAATACTGTCCCGACCTGGCGTCCCCCACGTCCAGCTCCACGTAATCCGCAACCGACGCCTCTGTTCCCGTCCGCTCATAGCGCATGGCCACCGTCTCCCCCGACCGGTCCCGGACCTGCGTCGCAGGAAGGGGCCTGGCGACCCCCTCCGCACCGGCCGCCCGCACCTGGTAGGCCACCTCGTAGCGCGTGGCCCCGGACGGGTTCCGGCGCAGGTTGTAGATCTCAAAGTAGACGAACACGGGCTGGCCGGGGCCGAAGATGTGCGACGGCAGCGGCGTGATGCGCCATTTACCCCGCACGAACCTCGGGTCCGATGTGCCCTCCGTCGCGGCCACGTGCCGGGCGATGAACAGGTCGCTCAGCCCCAGCCTGTCCGCGGGGTAGCTCCGGAGCGAGAGGCGCTGGATGTGGGCCTGGAGCCGTTTCGTGTCGCGACGTTGCACCTGCGTGGCCAGGTCGTAATCCCCCGGCGAGACATTCATCAGGTCCACTCGGTCCAGAAGTCCCTGTCCCCGCGTGCGCGGGGAGATCGGCGCCTCTATGTCCTGCTGCGCGGGCAATATCCTCGTGTACTGGCTGTTAATCAGCACAACCCGGCGATCCACCAGTACCGTAGTGTCGGTCTCCTCCGGCAGGGCCACCTTGTCGATCGGGATACCGAGGTTTACCTGCACGTCTGTCAGCCCCTTTTGCCCTCTGAAGGAGACCACGTCGTATGCAAAATCGAGCGGCTCGAACTGGGAGAGATCGTAGCGTTCAGGCTCCTCCCGCGACACCTTGGCCATCCGCGTCGCAGGGGCTAACTCCGTCAGCCGCTGCACCAGACGCATATAAGCGGCCTGCCCCATATACTGATCTTTATCCAGACGCTGCAGGTCCTTCGTATCCACGCCGGGAATCGGCGCATACTCGTAGACACCGGACTTGAACTCATCGGTGAAGGCGACCTCCAGACCCTTTCCTACATCAGCATACACCCAGACCTCCCAGGGCACCGCCGCCCAGTTATTCCCGATGACCACGGGCTTCCACCTGTTCAGCCCGATCGCAAACTCGGGGTCCAGTTCTACCCCCGCCATGTTGGCGGGGTCTCTGATGTCCCCCAACTGAGGCGTAGTCACGGAAACCCCCTCCCCCGCAGGGGGTTCATTGGGAGAGGCCGGCGAGGTTGGGATGAGCGTCTGGAGCAGCGCCCTGTCCATTTCCCTTTTTTGATCATCGGTGGCGTCTGTAAAGGAACCGCGGTCTGTCCGAATCGGAAAGACCGGCCCCACGAATGTGATACCAAGCCCTGACGTTCCGTAGAGTTGGTAAGCCATATTGTCCTGCACACGCTGTACTTTGGGGGGCACTTTGGCGTTTATCTGCTGTGAAGAAGAGCGATAGTCCGGCTCCCCGTAGCGGATGTAGACCTCCCCGCGCCGGTCCCACGGCCACTGCTTCTGCCCGTAGAAGGTCAGGGCGTGCCAGACCCTCCGGCAGTGTTCCGCCCGGCGCATCGCTCCCCCGGTGGCCTTGAACGAGTCCCGACGCAGCCAGAACTGCTGAAGAAACCCCTCCCGCCGCGCCGGAGGCATCCCCCGGTAGACCTCCGCAACCTGAGGCGCGCTCACCAGGGAGATGTCCAGGTAGAGATCCCGCTCTTTCGGGTCCAAGCCGTCGATGTAGAGCTTGAACGCCCGCATCGCCCCCTCGTGATCCCCCCGGTGGATCAGGGCCTGCGCGAGCAGGGGCAGGGCCTGTTCGTCCGTCATGCGGGAGGTGATCTCCTCCACCTCCCCGAAGCGCCCCTCCTGCAGAAGCTCCAGGGCATATGCGTAGACCGGGAGCTGGTTTGCGGGCGACAGGTCGAGGTATCTCCTGTAGTAAAACCCCGCCTCCCGCCGGTTGCCCTCCTGCTGGTGCGCCTGGGCCAGCAGCAGGTAGGCCGGGGCATATTTCGGGTCGTAGCGGATCGCCCGGTCCGCCTCCCGCCGCGCCTCCGCCCATCCCAGCCTCAGATAGGCCAGGCCCAGGAAGTAGTGCGCATCCGGGTTCGTGGAGTCGGCCCTCACCGCGGCCTGTAAATGGGGGAGCGCCCCCTTCGGGTCCCCTATCAGCTCCAGATACACGCGCCCCAGGCCACAGTGCGCCACGGCCAGCCCCGGCTTCTGCCGGATCGCCCGTCCAAACGCCGAACGTGCGCTGTCCGCCTCCCCCGCCCACAGGTAGAGCATCCCGGCCCGGGTCAGCGTCTCCGCGCCATCCGGGGAGGCAGAGCCTTCCAGCGCCTTCGCCGCCGCCAGCAGGCTGTCAGTCTCTGGAGACACGCCCTCCAGACCCTCCCCTGCCCCCGGCCAGGTGACGCTCAGGACGACCCACACCCCGAATCGCAATAAAACCGACCTTCGATGCACGGACGCACCCACCGAAAAAATAGATAGGCGACCCTGTCGCACGCGACAAAAAGTCGCCTATTTGTAAATCAGGACCTGGGTCGCGAGCCTGTGTCTGATTATGGACCTGTGAGGCAGAACTCGCAACTCCCTTTAAAACGACCCCGTCACCGAGAACCGCAGGGGATGCGTGGGAAATTTATCGAACCTAACCCACGCGAAACCGGCCTCCAGATAGCGGTCCCCCCGCTTGAGCCGCACCCCGGCCCCTGCCGTGAAGTCCTGCACGTCGTAGTTCCACTTGTAGCCGCCCCGCAGCGCCAGGATGTTGCGCAGCCAGAGTTCTCCCCCCACGTGGACCCGCCGCTCCACGCTCACACTATAGATGGCCTCCAGCGCGGCCGTGAAGTAGTAGGGGTTCCCCTTCTTCCCGATCACCTCGCTGGCAACCGCCAGGTTGAAGAAGGTCGGCATCTTTCCCTTGATCGCCACGTCCTGCAGGAGCACCTTGTCCTTCCCGAAGTTGCGAAGCGACATGGCGATCCGGAGGCTGCGGAAACCCGTGTAATACTTCGTCCCGATCGCGAAGTCGAACGTCCGGAAACGGAACCCCCTGTCCAGCCTCTCCTCGATCAACCGAAACTGCCCGCCCATCGAGAACCGGTCCGTGAACTTCTTGGCGTAGGCCCCCCCCACGGCCCAGCTCCCGGTGTCCAGCTTGCGGCCCGTCCCGCCCGGTTTCAGAATGGTCCGCTCCTCGATGCTCCCCGGCGAGAACGTCACCACGCTCAGGGCAAACGCCCCGTAGTCCGTGTTCACCCCCAGGGCCCCGGAATTGAACTGCGAATCCACCAGCCACTGTGCGTTGTTGAAATTGAACTGGAACTTCTTCCTGGGCATGTCGGTCAGCCCGGCCACGTTCCAGAACACGGCGTTGATATCGTCCGCCACGGCTACATAGGCGTCCCCCATGGCCGCCGGGCGCGCCCCCTGGGGCACCTCCAGAAAGCTGACGTAGGTCTCCCCCACCGGCGTCTGGTTCGATATCCCGGCCTGCGCCGGGGCGGATGCGAAAAGCCCGACCAGAAGAGCCAAAAGTCCGATCAGATAGATGCTCCGCATGACAGTCTCCTTGAACGAGCAGTCAGTGATCAGCCGTCAGACAAAGACAAAGACAAAAGCCCGCCCGGTTTAGCTGAAAGCTGATCGCTTATCGAATGATCACGAACTTGGTGGCCTTGACCTTGCCCAGGCTCTCCGGCATCAGGGACTCCACCGTCACAAAGTAGACGCCGAACCGCAACTGGGTGGTGTGCGTCCGGTTGAACTGGAGGTAGGCCGCCTCACCCACCGTCGCCGACTCGTGATTTATCTCCCCCACCACGTCCCCGGCCACGGAGAAGATGCGAATGGTGCATCTCCTCGGCACGTTCAGGACCCGCAGCTTGGTCGTGCCCTCGTAGGTATGCACGCCATCGTCTCTGTAAGGGTTTGGAACCACGGCGATGTCCTTCTCCAGTCGATCCGCCGCGGCCGAGGCCACCTGTAGTGGGCTGAACGGGGCTGTCCCCTTGGGCGGATAGAAAAATGTGGAAGGATCGCCCGATCCCCCTTCATACGCAGAGATGCCGCCCTCCACCGCCCTGCCTGTCAAGCGGCTCTTGAACGCAGCGTTTGCGCTCCCCTGGTAGGCCCGCACGCTGTAATAGTACTGAAAGCCCGCCAGAGACTCCTTGTCCTCAAACGAGTAGGTCACTGAGCCGCTCGCCTTGACGTCCCCCGCCAGCTTCCAGACGCCTGGAAGCGTCTCCGACCGGTAGACCCGGTAGCCCCCCACGTCCGGGCTGCCCGTGTCGGGATTGTTCGACTTCTCCGGGTCATTCTTCCAGGTGATCAGGTTCGTGGCGTTCTCCGAGGACTGGATCTTAGCATCCACGTCGGGCGGCTGGTTCGGGAGGTCGTAACCCAGCGCATAGACCTCCTTCGCCTTCTTCAGGTGCTTGACCAGGTTCGCGAACGCCGCCCCCCCCTCCTCCTTCTTCAGCTCGCTGTTGTCTCTCGCCCTGTTAAACTCTATGACGTTGCTCTCCACCGGCGTGCCCGCCACGTAGGCGAACACGAACTTCACCTTCTGCCCCGGCGCCAGGTCGTAGGGCCCATAGGTGTCCATCGACGAATAGCCAGCCGCGATCCCGTGCCGGCCCTTCCACTCCCAGTCAGGGTCGGGCATGTAAGGCATCGTCCTGGTCGGGTTGTCATCCAGGGAGAGCAGAGGCACGCCCTTGTTCGGGTCGCCCGATCCCCGGGTCTTGCGCACGTCACGGGGCGTGTTAAAGTAGGACGGGTCTGGCGTGCTGGTGAGTATCCGATATATCGTATCCTCGTTCATCGCGATCGGATCTGGCTCGTCCCCTACTCGGGCGCCGGCATTGCTCCACCTTTGCGTGAAATGGAAGAAGTTATGCGCGAACGGCTGCTGCGCCACCTTCGGGGCCTGATAGACCCCGGTGTCCCCCACGAACCCATCCGTTGGGTCCACGTCGATCTCCGCCCATCCTACCCAGGCGGGCGATGTCAGGTCGCCTTCTCTGGTGAGGGTGGGGAAACTGCACTGAGCGCACCTGAGCTCGGGACGATACGGGTCGCCCACGTCGTCGGCCAGCGGCCCGGTGAGGCAGTAGTTGTTCCAGTCATAAGAGTAGGTCATCTTCAACCCCCTGGCCGACGACGGACCGTCGTAGTTGGGGGACTCCGTATACTTGATCTTGTCGTCCTGACCATTGTCCCGTGGACCGAAGCTGCTGCCGCACGCGTCCAGGGGACCGAAGTCCGCGTGGTAGGCCGTGTAGCTGCTCCGGGAGACCCCGGCGGAAGAGTTCAACAGGCGGTGGTGGAAGGCGAAATAGACGTTCTTGAGGTCGCGTCCCCCCCCTGCAATATCCGGGTTCCGGTCCCCGTTCGTATCCCCCGTATTTTCAAACACCCACTCCCCGATGATGAAGTCGTCATACTCCGGGTGGCTCCAGGCGTAGGCCGCCTTCTCCCCGGTGATGCCCAGCTTTGTCGTCCACTTGCTCAGAATGATGTCCTCGGGGAAGTTGTCTATCGCCGCGTCGGTGTACTGCCCGATCTTGTAGTTCAGGATCTCCCTCGGCTCGCCTGCGTCGAGGGCGATGCGGGTGCCCGGCCACCAGTTGGCCATTGAACGGCCTGTATTGGGATTGACCACGTCGCTCCCGACCTGCGCGAACCGCCCGCCGAAGTCTATCCTCGGATCGACCGCGATGGCGACGACGTCGTCCGTCTCCTCCCTGCCCTGGTTAAGGCTATTGCCGGAGCTGACCACCGGTTTGCCATCCACCTTCGCGGCGATCCACCAGCCGTGCCCGCGGCCGTTGTGCGTGGTCAGGTCGACCTGCATGCTGCCGGTGGACCGCTGAGCCCCGTAGTATTCGGCAAAGTCGGGAGCGCTCCCCCCTCCCCAACTGACGAGCGCATTGCCCGGATAATCGAGGTCGGCGTAAAAACCGGTGTATTCCAACTGCGTCGCAGGCCGTGCCCCCTCCGCGCCGGTGTTCGTGTAACTGTGCCAGAGCATCCCTCTAGTCAATTGCCGGGGGGGCAGCGGCTGGTTGGCTGTGTTAGATAAGGTCGGCCGTTGCGCTTCCACAGAGAAGCAAAAGGCTCCCAGCGCCAGGCCGAGCGCCACGCCGAAAAATGCTTTCACTCGCATCATCGAATCTCTCCCGATTATTGATATAGGAGCGGTTCACGAACCGCCCCTGCATCTCTATCCGATCAGAACCCCACTCGCACCCCCACGTTCACGTACCTCGGGACGTCACCCCGGAACGGGCTCGGATCGCCATACCTGAGGTAGTTTGCGTCGTTCGGCGCCGGCCGTTTCAGGCCCCACCGGGCGTAAGCGTCGCCGCGGGTCCCATCCACATAGGAATTGAACAGGTTGAAGACCTCGGCGTAGATCGTGGGCCTGACCCTGCCCCCCTCAAATGTCTTCTGGAAGTTGAGGTCCGTCCGAACGAATATCGGCCCGTTGCGGACGTTCTCGGTTTTCGTGCCCGGGGGGGTAAATGCAAAGGGCGTTCCGCTGTCGAACCGCCAGACCAGGTTCGCCTGGATGCCGCCCAACAGCTTCGACCCGCCCACAGTCGGCCCCGGCCCCCAGCCGGGGGGGGTGGACCAGAGGAACTGGAACGAGGCCTGCGTGGTTGGTGGCTGCGTGTTGTACGCATCCACCTGTCGCCAGACCTCCTGATACCAGAGACCCTGCATCTTGCTCTTCTCTTCGTCACTCAGGCCCGGAAATTCCGACCAGGGTTTGAGCGGATAGATCCGGTTGGTGCCCCACGCGCCCACGAACTCCTGGTACTCCCCTCGCTGTAGTTTCCGGATGGCCTCATTGGCCCTGTTCCCGACATGCCGGATCTCCGCGTCCGTCAACCGCACCACGTTGTCCTTTGCATCCACGAAGAAGTAATTTGGCCCGGCAATGTAGGTGGAGTCGGGATAGGTATCCACGCTGAGCGGTGAGCCGCTCGACCAGTTGAACAGAGTCCATCCCACGTCCACCGAGGCCCGGAAGGAGAAGTTACGGGAGAGACCCTTGGAAAACCCGGCCTCGATGCCCTTGGACTCCAGGCGGGCGTTCGCCCCCCGGCCCAGGACAAGAGGCAGAGTCTTCACCGGGTCTATAAACTTCCTGACGTTCTGCGAGCCTACGCGCTCCGTCCGGCGGAAGTAGGTGGACAGCTCGAACACAAAATCGCTGACGAAGTTCCACTCCCCGGTCACCTCAAACTCGGCCGTGTTCGGGAGCCCCCCAGGGTTATGATAGCCGCTGTCCAGACGCCAGACCCCACCCCCCTGCTGCGCATCATCAGTCCAGGTAGCATCCAGGTTAGGGTGGTTTGCGGCGTCCTTGTTGACCCAGGGCTCCTGCCACATCAGAGAGAAATCCGGCGGTTTGTAGTAGACGCCGTAAGAGTACCGGACGACCGACCGGGCCGTGATCGGGTGCGACAGGCCGATCCGGGGAGACCAACTGTACATCGGCCTCGACTGCGCCAGCGGGAGACGGGTCTGGAAGGCGGTGTACGTCGTATAGCCTGGAAGCGCCTTCAGAGATCCCGACAACGCCCTCCTGGGGCCACCCCAGAGGGCGTCAAACCGGAGGCCCGCGTTCACGACCATGCCCTCGAACTCGAGCTTCTCGTCCACATACCCTGCGAACCGCTGGACGACATATCGCTGGTCTGGCTTACTGTCCTTACTGACAATCTTGAAGACGGCCCGGGTCGGACTCTGCCGGTCG
>CAYRZX010000056.1:12537-25838 GCA_964428665.1 uncultured Gemmatimonas sp. | reverse complement strand
AAACGCCCTCGATCTACCGATACAAAAATCGCCTACGATGTACCGATAGTTCTCAAATATGCGAAAAAGTACGCGCTGCGGAGGGCCTTGTCAAGCGGAATGTCCCCTCACGGCGCCCACGGGTTGTCCTGGAGGGCCTTCATCATGACGAGCGCATCCTCGGACGGGTGGGAGTAGTAGCCCTCGCGGATGGCGACCCGGCGGAACCCGGCCTTTTCGTACAGGGAGACGGCGGGGACGTTGGACATCCGCACCTCCAGGGTCACGACCTTCACCCCCCGCTCCCTGACCCCCTCAACGGCGCAGGACAGCAGGGCCGCGCCCATGCCCCGCCTTCGCAGCCCGCGCCGGACAGCGAGGCTGGCCAGATGGAACTCCTTGCGCACGAAAAAACCGATGACATAGCCGGCCAGGAGGGCCGACTGGTAGGCGACGACGGCGTATCCGTTGGACCTGCCGAGGGCGTACTCGAAATCGCTCCTCCGCCACGGGTTGGAGAACGACTCCCGCTCGATCTCCAGCACCTCCTCCAGGTGCGCGGGGGACATGGGGACGATCTCCAGGGCGAGATCCGGCTTTGCTCGTTCGGCAGGTTGTGCCATATCACCTTCCGTGCCTCAACTCCGCCTCCGACTTCCTCAGATAGACCGGCTCGACGCGCGCCAGGTCCTCCGTCTCTCCGCGCCCCAGCCTGGACAGGCCCAGAGCGGCCACGGCGGCTGCGGAGGGCCGGTCGAGCGGAGGGGGCGCAAACCGGGCCGCCTCGCCGAGGATGCCGACGATCTCCTTCCGGTAAAGCCTCGCCCCGTCCCCGACGAACAGGGTCGGACCGGTCAACGACGACACAAAGGGGACCGGCAGGACGGCCGCCGGAGCGATCAGCGTCCGGGGACCCCCGGAAGACATATCGTAGAGCGCGGCGTAGACCTCCTTCTTGCGGGCGTCCAGCGCCGGACAGACCGGGCACGCCGCGTGCGGAAACTGGGCCGCCATCGCCTCCAGCGTCGGCACGGCCACGAGCGGCAGACCGGCGGACCAGCAGAGGGACTTGGCCGTGCTCAGGCCGATCCGCAGGCCCGTGAAGGACCCCGGCCCGATGGACACGGCGATCCCGTCTATGTCCCGCAGCCCCATCCCGGCCTCCTCCAGCGCGTCCCGGATCATCGGCAGGAGGCGTTCGGCGTGGTGCGTCCCGACGTTCAGGCTCCGCTCGACCAGGACGGAGTCCCCCCTTCCGAGGGCCACGCCGCAGACCGGGGTGGCGGTCTCAAGGCCCAGAACGATCATGGCGGCGTCTGACGCGCCTCAGAGGCGTCCGCGCCCCTGTCATCCCCCTCCTCACCCTTGCCTTTTTCCTCTTCGGACATCCCCACCAGCTTCTCGATCCTCTTCCGCAGGCGCTCGATCGTGTCCCCGTAGCGGTCCAGCTTGACGTTCGTCTCCTGCAGCCGCTCCGCCAGCAGGCGGATCACGTTCTGCTGCACCTTGATCAGCATCTCCCGCTCGCTCGTCAGCAGCGCGTCCAGCTCCGGCTTCCGAATCTCGAACCCCATCGCCGGCTGCCTGGCCACGATGTCCGCCGAGCGGGGCTGCCCCGTGAACAGCCCCATCTCCCCGATGGTCATGCCCGGCCCCATCTCCGCCAGCTCCGTGCCCACCGGCGAGAGCACCGACAGGCCCCCCTGGATCAGGATGAGCATCTCGTCCGAGGGGGCCCCCTTCTGGTAGACCTGCTGCCCCTCCTCGTAACGCCGGAGCCGGCAGATGCGCAGCAGGCGCTGGAGTTCCGCCGGGACAAGTCCCCTGAAGATCGCCAGTTTCTGGATGGTGGCGACGAGTTGTTTGAGCTGGGCTTCATTCATCTTCGGTGTCGGACATCAGCTGCTTTTTCAACTCCTGAAACTTCTTTTCCTGTTCTTCTTTTGCTTTATCCACCTCCGCCAGGGCCGCCTTGGCCTTCCCGATCTCCTGCTTGACGCGCTCCTCCTCTTCCACGAACTTCTTGATGTTCGCCTCGCTCTCCCGAATCTGGGCCTCCCCCGCGCGGATTCTCTTGTCCAGCTCCCCCATCTGCCTTTGAAAGGTGATGAGCAGAGGCGCCAGGAAGACCCCCGATGCGAACGTGAGAAAGAACGGCATCCAGTCCATGTCCCCCTCAGTGCGCCAGCCTGTTCTTCGTCTCCTGCAACCTCTTCTTTCTCTCCTGCTCCAGGGTCGTGATGGTATCCTTCAGCTTTTCGACGGCGTCCTCCTGCGCGGTGATGGCCCTCTGGGTCATCGTCAGCTCTCTGTTGGAGACCTCCAGGTTACTCTTGGCGACCTTTTCATCCATCTTCGACCTGGCCACCCGCTTCATCAACTCGTTGAGCTTGAAACGGGTCCTGATCACCGTCCGGGTGGTATAGATCTGGGTACCGATGACCGCTAGAATCGTTATAATCCACAGGAGCCACCACATAACTCGTCCCCCTTACGCCTGCATCGGATTGTCTATCCGTTGCGCCTCGCGCACGCACTGCGCCAGGACCTTCACCCCCTCCCGGATCTCCTCCAGGCCGGGGTAGCCGAAGGCAAGGCGGATATACTTCACGTCCTGCCCGTACACGTGGAACCCCCTGCCTCGCGCGAACACGACCCCCCTCTCGCCCGCGAGCTGCTGGAGCCGGTCCATGTCCGTCGTCTCCGGGAGCTTCAGCCAGAGGAAGAGCCCCCCCACAGGATGGGACCACGTCGCGATGTCCCCCAGGTGCTTCTCAAGCGAGTTGAACAGGGTGTCCCGCTTCTCCTGAATGATCCGGCAGACCTTCCCGATGTGGTCCCACATGTTCTCCCGGAAATACTCCCCCACGATGCACGCAGCCAGGACGCTGTTCCCCCCGTCGTAGCGCCGGTCCAGGGCGCGCCGCATCATCGGCGGCCTCGCCAGGAGGTAGCCCAGCCGCACGCCGGGGGCCAGGACCTTGGACAGGGAGCAGATGTAGAGCACGTTCTCCGCGCCGTCCAGCGTGTAGAACGCCGGGACGTGCTCCCCCTCGAACTTGACGTCCCCGTAGCAGTTGTCCTCCACCAGGATGACGCCGTGGCGGTTGGCGATGCCGAGGATCTCCCTCCGGCGGTCCAGGGGCATGACCGATCCGGTGGGGTTCTGGTACGTCGCCAGGGTGTAGATGAACTTCGGCCTCCGGCCCTCCGCAATCAGGCGTTTGATCGTCTCCTCCAGCAGGTCGGGCCGCATGCCGTCCCCGTCCAGCGGGACGCCCACCAGCTCCGCCCCCAGCTTCTTGTAGGCCCCGATCGTGCCGGAGTAGGTGAACTCCTCGGTGAGGATCACGTCCCCGCGCTGCTCCATGAACGCCTCGGCCATCAGCGTGACCGCCTGCATGGACCCCGTCATCAGGGCGATGTCGTCGGGCGAGACCTTCACCCCCTCCCGCCTGGACTCACGGGCGGCCATCACCTCCCGCAGGCCGAGGTGCCCCTTGTCGCCGGGGTAGAGCACGAAATCCCCGCCGATCTTGGGGATGGCGTGGATGGCCGCCTCCACGAGGCCCTGCACGGGGAACGACGCCGGGTCTGGCCGGCCGCTTCCGAAGTCATACCTTTTCACGGGAAGTCTCCTTGTAAAGAGCCTGTCCTCAACCCTCTTCGCGCCACCACCCTGCCGTTGCTCATTCGCCTTTTCTCGTCCGCGTGTTCCGGCAGCCTCGAAGGCAGGTCCCCCGGCGCGACCGCCTCCGCCTCATCAGGGCAGAAGTTCATCCACGGCGACGACCCTGTCCGGTGCGGCCAGAGGCGCGATGGTTTCGGATGACTTGTAAATGGCAGACGTGGAATATCCGTACCCAAACGGCTGATCGACCCTCTGGACAGGGTCACGATAAACCTCCACCTGGTTGTCCTGGAGATTGACGACCCAGTAGTCCGGGATGCCCGATTTAGCGTAAAGACTTGCCTTGGTAGTGCGGTCGTACATCAGGGATGTCTCGGCAACCTCCACGATGAGCAGGGCCGATGAAGGATGCTCATCTCGATAATCGCGGGCCATCCCCCGCACGACAGCGACATCCGGCTCTGGCTCCGAAGCCGGGCCGAGGGCAAGAGGCTCCTGAATTCTCACGGTGTAACCCCGCCCAAAGGCCAGGCGCAGGGCATCTCCAACGAGCGTGGTTGAGGTCGAATGCGAGCTTCTCTTCGGGCTCATCTCGACGATCTCCCCTTCGATGAGTTCGACGCGCTCTTCGGGAGCGAAGAGCCCATATTCAGCCATCTTCCTGTACTCGTCTCGCATCCATCGCCGCGCCTGTGGCGCAGACGTGCTCATCGCCTGATCACCTCCTCACCTTCATGCGCCGTCATAGTTCAGCACCACCTTGATCGCCCCGTCCGTCCGGTTGACGAACATCTCGAACCCCCGCTGCGCCGCCTCGAACGGCAGGACGTGGGTGATCATGGGGGCGACGTTGACGCGGCCCTGCACGATCATGTCCATCGCCATCGGGAAGTCGTTCTGCACGTCCGGGCCGATGGTCCCGATCAGCGTGATGTTCTGCCGGATGATCCTGGCGAAGTCCACGCCGTAGACCTGGTCGTCCGGCACGCCGAAGGCCAGCACCGTCCCGCCCCGCTTGACCAGCTCCAGACAGCGGTTGAGCGTCTCCTGCTGATGCCCGACGATCTCCACGGCCAGGTCGGCCATGCGCCCGTCCGTGACCCGCCGGACGGCCTCGACCGGGTCCTCCCGGTCCACGTTGACCGTGTGCGTGGCCCGCATCTTTTTGGAGGCATCCAGCCGGTAGTCCAGCCTGTCCATCGCAATGACCGTCCTCGCGCCTAAGTTGCTCAGGGTGTGCGCCATCAGCAGGCCCATCGGCCCCTGCCCCATCACCACGGCGTCCTTGAGCAGGAGATTGGGCAGCTTCCGGCACGCCCAGACGACCGTGCCCAGGGGCTGCGTCATCAGGATCTGCTCCTTGTGCGGGAACGAAGCCAGGTGAATGGCGCGGGGCGCTGCCGACGTGAAATATTCCGCCAGGCCGTTGCTCCGGTCCGGGAGGGCCAGAACCCAGTCCCCCTCCTTGAACCGGGGGGACCTGGACGCGGCCACGACCCCGATGCACTCGTGAACGGAGACGCCGGGCGGCATGGGGTAGGCGGACGCCGGGTGGTCATAGGCAAAGGACGGCATGTCGCTCCCGCAAATGGCCGCGCGCTCCACCCTGACCAGAATCCCCTCCGGCGCGGATATCTCAGGCGTGGGAACGTCCACGAACTTGAACCGTCGCGGGGCGACGAGCTGGGCTGCTTTCATGAGGTCTCCTGTATTACAGTTTTTTCGGGATCACCCGCACCGCGCCCGTCAGCGCCTCGCCCGGCTTCAGGACGATCAGGCCCGCATCCACCCCCTGAGGCTGCAGGTTGAAGGCGTCCGTGGTGCAGGTGTAGGGCTCAAAACAGATGGACGGCCTGCCCGGCGGGGTGTAGACCACGACCTCCCGGAAGGGGCCTTCGGCCTCCACGACCACCTCGACCCCGGCCCCCCGGTCGGTCAGGACGCAGCGGATCACCCCGTCCGGGTCCCGGACCACGTCCGTGAACACCGCGTCGAACTTCGACCCGGCCAGCGGCCTCCCCCTCAGCAGCTCATAATCCCCCTCCGCCGGGATCAGCCTCCCCGTGGGGAGCAGGTCCTTCAACTCCCAGAATTTCCTGACCGGGACCTTCACGCGGCACTGCGCCGGGTCCCCGTCGGGGAGCAGGGGCGCGCGGAAGTACGGATGAACGCCGTACCCCGCCGGCATGCTGGACGCCCCCGCGTTCTCCCCCCTGAAGTTCAGGGTCAGCGCCCCCTCCCGGAGCGTATAGGTCGCCTCGGCCCGGAACGGGAACGGGAACTGCCTCACCACGTCGGGATGGTCCCCGGACTCGAACCGCAGCGTGAGGGACGCCCCGTCCGTCGTGTCGCTGCCCGCCACCTTCCAGGGCCGGGCGTGCACAAACCCGTGGATGGCGTTCCCCCCGAACCCCGCGTCCATCTGACAGGTCCTCCCCTCGAACGCGAACCGCCCGGCGCGCACCCGGTTTGGGAACGGAAAAAGGATGGGGAACCCGGACCCGGACGGGCGTCCGGCCAGCGTCCCCAGGTCGGGCGGCGATTCGAGAATCCCCAGGCGACGCCCGGCGACCTCCACGGCGCAGGCGAAGCAGTTGGCCCCCACGGCGGGCAGGACCTTCGCCTCGGCGCGGGCCTCCCCGTCCCGGAGGGCATAGACGACCTGCCCTTCAACCTGTTCCTCGCGAACAGTGTAACGTGCGGACATCATAGCTCCTTATAACAGCTCCAGCGCCGCCTTCACGCCCGCCCCCTCCGGGACCCTGTGGCCCTGGGCGCGGAGGGCGTCCTCGAAGGCCGCGAGACAGGTCGTCACGTTGCGGGCGGACGAGGCGTAGCCCATCAACCCGATGCGCCAGATCTTCCCCTTGAGCGGGCCCAGCCCGGCGCCGACCTCCAGGCTGAAGCGGTCGAGCAGGCGCCTGCGCGCCTTCGCCTCGTCCACGCCGTCCGGAACCTTCACCGTGTTCAGGCTGGGCAGGCGGTGCGCCTTTTCGACGAACATCTCCAGCCCCATCGCCTCCAGGCCGGCCACCAGGGCGAGGTGATTCTTTTTGTGGCGCGCGATCCGGCCCTCCAGCCCCTCCTCCTGGACGAGGAGCAGGGCCTCCCGCAGGGCGTAGTTCAGGGGGACCGGGGCCGTGTGGTGGTAGACGTGAGACTCCCCCCAGTACTGCGCGATCAGGGTCATGTCCAGGTACCAGGACCGGACCTTCGTCCTCCGCTTCTGAGCGACCTCCATCGCCCGGTCGTTGAACGTGACCGGCGACAGGCCGGGCGGCCCCCCCAGGCACTTCTGCGTGCCGCTGTAGGCCGCGTCGATCCCCCACTCGTCAACCCGCACCTCGCAGCCGCCGAGCGAGGTCACCGTGTCCAGAACCACGAGCGCCCCGTGCGCCTTCGCGACCCGGCAGATGTCATCGAGCGGCTGGAGCACGCCCGTGGACGTCTCCGCGTGGACAATGGCCACGAGTTTGGCCCCACTCCCCTTCACCGCCCGCTCCACGTCAGCAGGGTCGATGGGCCTCCCCCAGGGGGCCTCCACGGCGATGGGCGTCGCCCCGCACCGCTCCACGATCTCCCGCATCCGCATCCCGAAGAAGCCGTGGATGCAGACCACCGCCTTATCTCCCGGCTCCAGAAGGTTGGTCAGACAGGTCTCCATGCCCGCGCCCCCGGTGCCGGGTACCGACAGGGTCACCGGGTTCTTCGTCCGGAAGACGTAGCGGAGCAGGTCCTGCGTCTCCTTCATGACCGCCAGAAACTCCGGGTCCAGATGCCCCACGATGGGAGCGGCCAGGGCCGCGTAGACGCGGGGGTGCGCCTCCGACGGGCCGGGGCCCATCAGGATGCGCTGCGGGGGATTCAGTTGCCGATACATGATCGAACTCCTTTGCGAAGGTGTTGTAAAGGCAAGGCACGCCTCGCCCTTACAATATACCATCCCTCCGCATGAAGGGCAAGGCTTTCCTCCCCTACCCCTCCGGGTGCGCCTGCCTCCAGTCCTCTAACTCCTGCTCGTGCCGGCAGAGCCTCCCGTTCAGCCGCAGCCCGCCGTGCGAGAGGTTGAGGCTGTAGGCCACCTGGTCCGTGGCCTCCACCCAGTGCGGGGTCAGCAGCGTGTTCCAGAGCACGTCCCCCGGCCCCATCTCGTACACGAGCGCATCCCCCTCCGCGATCCCCGGAGGCCGCCGAACCGTCCCGCCCGGCTTCATCCGCTCCTCCGGCGGCGCCCACCGGTCCGGGTCCCTCAGCCCGCAGAAGCGCTTGACCCCGTGCCGCTGCCAGGCGATCACGTGCGAGCGGTCCATGTGATAGTTCGTGGCGCAGCCCGGCCCGCTGATGAAGAGGATCGGGTAGCAGCGCGTCCACGTGAACCCCGCCCCGGCCAGCGCCCGCCGCCACGGCCCCATCACCCGCCCCTCGAACCCGTGAAACAGCCTGCCCGGCGCGTAGAAGTTGGGCAGCTTGAAGTGCGACATCTGGAACGGCGATTCCGCCGCCCTCTCGATGGGCAGCTTTCGGAACGCCTCCGAGATGTCTGTCATGTCCAGCCCCTCCCCCTTTGTCCCGCGCCAGATGCGCGCGTCCGGGTCGCGCCGGACCTCGTCGATCACCTGCTCCACCCCCGGCATGTCGAACGCAAACGGCACGCACTCGCCGGTCATCAAGAAGTTGTGCAGGCCGTCCCAGACCTGCCGGACCTCCGCCCACGTGGTGACAGTTCGATGCACGGATGTTCCTCCTTTAATAGAATGAAATAAAAGTCAATATACACTCCGCTCACTGAAAATCAAGCCAAAAGGCTCAGCGGTCAGAACAGGCTCAAAATGGGTTGACATCCGGCGCGAAATCGGACAGATTAAAACCGGGCAGACGGCAGACGACAATTCCTCGATACGCCCCTTCGGGGCTACTCGGAATGAGCGGGTCCGTGTCCCCGAGTAGGGTTCCTCGATACGCTCACTTCGTTCGCTACTCGGAACAAACGGATAACCGCTTCCCCGAGTAGGGGCCGAAGGCCCCGTATCGAGGGGAGGCCCGCATCGAGGGGCCACGTCTCACCATCCATCTTCGGAGTCATTCCCATGAAAGTCACCGCAGTCAAGACCTTCCTCATCCACCCCGGCCTGGCCAAGAACTGGCTGTTCGTCAGGGTTGAGACCGACGAGGGCATCCACGGCTGGGGGGAGGCCTACACGCAGAACGACCGGGACCGCGCCATCCAGACCCACATCCAGGAGCTGGGCCGCTACCTGGTCGGGCGCAGCCCGTTCAACATCAAGCACTTCACCTTCATGGCCTACACCGACTTCGCGGGCAAGCGCGGGGCCATGGACCTCTACTGCGCGGTCAGCGCCCTGGAGCACGCCCTGTGGGACATCGTGGGCAAGGCCGCCGGGCAGCCCGTCTACAACCTGCTGGGCGGCGCCTGCAGGGACAAAATCAAGGTCTACGCCAACGGCTGGGGCGGAGGCGGGACCGTCGACCAGCTCGCGGAAAACGCGGCCAAGGTCATCCGGATGGGGTTCTCGGCCCTCAAGTTCGACCCCTTCCCCGGCCCCTGGCGCACGATCATCGACCGGCGGACCGAGCAGGCCGCGGCGGACCGGGTGCGGGCCGTGCGCGAGGCCGTCGGCCCCGACGTGGAGATCCTGGTGGAGGCGCACCGCCGCCTCTCGCCCGTCCACGCCGTCCAGGTCGCGCGCCTTATAGAGCCTTACAACCCCTTCTGGTACGAGGAACCCGTGTCCGCGCGGGACCTGGAGCGGCCTGGCCGAGGCGAAGCGGAACATCCGCATCCCGGTCGTGACCGGCGAGGAACTCTACACCAAGGCGGAGTTCAGGGAGGTGTTCGAGCGCCGGGCCGCCGACATCATCAACCCGGACGTCTGCAACTGCGGGGGCATCCTGGAGCTGAGGGAGATCGCGGCTATGGCCGAGCCCTGCCACGTCGCCGTCTCCCCGCACAACTACAACAGCACGACCGTGGGCCTGGCCGCGACCCTGCACGCCACGGCCGGCATGCCCAACTTCCTGATCACCGAGTACTTCGTCAACTTCACGGCCCTCGGCGACGAGCTCTCCGTCGAACCGCTCCGGGTCGAAAAGGGGTACATCCCCCTCCCCACGAGGCCCGGCCTCGGCGTCGAGCTGAACGAGGCGGCGCTTGCAAAGTATCCTTACCGCCCCTTCCCGGACCGAAAGCTGCGTCAAATCCACGAGGAAGGGCCGTAAGGCGGAGGAAGGGGTTTGCGTTCCTCCCTCAAGTCCGTTAAATTGAAGGATGGAACGTAACCACCCCTCAACAATCGACAGGAGGCCGGTCCAAGTGGTATTGCCCGTCGCAGAAGGGGGGATCGAACGCCGGATGGCCACGCTGATGGAGGTGGCCCGGCTGATCAACTCCTCGCGCGTCCTGGAGGAGGTCCTGCGCCTGACCCTGGAGTGGGCCACGCGGGTGATGGACGCGGAGGCCGGGTCGGTCATCCTGCTGGACAGGCAGTCGGACGAGCTGGTCATCAAGGTCGCGACCGGGCCCAAGGGGCAGGAGGCGCAGGGCAAGAGGTTCCGGAAGGGGGAGGGCGTCGCCGGGTGGGTCGCCGAGACCGGGGAGCCGAGGATCGTCCCAGACGTCCGCCGAAACGAGCGCTTCTTCGACGGGATCGACCGGAAGACAGGGTTCAAAACCCACTCCATCCTGGCCGTGCCCCTGCGGGTCAAGGACGAGACCATCGGCGTCCTGGAGGTCCTGAACAAGCGCGACGGGAGATGCTTCGAGGACGAGGACCTGAGGCTCTTCGCGGCCTTTGCGGACCTGGCCGCCGTCGGCATCGACAACGCCGGGGCCTACGAAGAGATGCGAACGGAGAACCGTCGCCTCCAGACACGCCTGGACCTGGAGCGGCTGATCCTCGGCCCCAGCCCGGCCACGCGGGAGGTCACCCAGCAGATCGAGCGCGTGGCCCGGCGGGAGGTGACGGTCCTGCTGCGCGGGGAGACCGGGACGGGAAAGGAGCTGGTCGCCCGCGCCATCCACGACTGGAGCCCGCGCAGAGACAGGCCCTTTGTGACCGTGGACTGCGGGGCGATCTCGGAGGGCCTCTGGGAGAGCGAACTGTTCGGCCACAGGAGAGGGGCCTTCACGGGGGCGGCCCAGGACAGGGAGGGCCTCTTTGAGGCCGCCCACGGCGGAACGATCTTCCTGGACGAGGTCGGCAACACGCCGCTGGAACTCCAGGCCCGGCTGCTGCGCGTGTTGCAGGAGGGGGAGATCCGTCGGGTCGGGGAGACCCACGTCCGCCAGGTGGACGTGCGCCTGGTCGCCGCCACGAATCAGGACCTCGAACGGGCGGTGAAACAGGAGGCCTTCCGGGAGGACCTCTTCTTCCGCCTCAACGTGGTCCCCATCCTCCTCCCGCCCCTGCGGGAGCGCGTCGATGACATCCCCTTCCTCGTCAATCACTTCATCGAGAAATACAACCGGGAACTGGTCGGGAAGGTCGAAGGCGTCTCCCTGGAGGCGATGCAGGCCCTCCTGGCCTACCCCTGGCCGGGAAACATCCGGGAGCTGGAGAACGTCATCAAACGCATCATCGTCCTGGTGGGAGAGGGGAGCATCCGCCCGGAGCATCTCCCGCCGGAGGTCCGGCAGGGGACCCCCGCAGGGCCGGAGGAACCCCCTCCCATCCCCCACAACACACTGGAGGGCGTGGAGCGGGCGCAGATTGTGCGGGCCCTCGGAGAGGCGAAGGGCAACCAGAGCAGGGCCGCCCGCCTCCTGGGGATCAGCCGGGAGAAGTTGCGCTACCGGATGCGGAAATACGGGCTGGGGACGAGGCGGGGTGGTGCATGAGACACAGTTTCAGCCTGTTCCCTGTGTAAAATGCACCAGTCTGTTCAGGGCGGGACAGGCCTTGAAAATACCCTGAGAGGTCGCTAAATTATCATAATTTATTTATATGCAGCCGCTTGAATCTGTGTTCCGGGCGGTTTTTGTTTTTCGACCTGCTTTCAAGCACGGATATTGCTGAACGTTCATGGCAACGTTTTTCGGAGCGACGTTCTATGTTAGAAAACAAAAACCGGGGCACGATCCTGATCGCAGAAGACGACGAGGAGGACCTCCTGCTGATCCAGGAAGCGCTGAAGGAATGCCAATTCACCGGCGGCGTCCGATCCGTCAAGGACGGCGAGGAGCTGATGGACTACCTCCGCCGCCGGGGCAAACACAGGGAGGCCCGCCCGCCCAGACCTGCCCTCATCCTGCTCGACCTGAGGATGCCCAGGAAAGACGGCCACGAGGCGCTCCAGGAGATCCGGTCCGACCCCGAGCTGCGGCTCATCCCGGTCGTGGTCCTGACCACGTCGCGGGCAACGGAGGACATCCGGAAGAGCTATGCCCTCGGCGCGAACTCCTACATCGTCAAGCCGGACGACTTCGAAGGGTTGGTTGACGCCCTGAGGGCCCTGAATAAATACTGGTTCGGGATCGTCTCCCTGCCCGGCGCGGAGGGCCTGTGAACCTCCCCCTGCGCATCCTTCTGATCGACGACAACCCCCACGACCGCGCCCTGGTCATTCGGGAGCTGCGCCGCGAGTTCCCCGACCTCCACGTGGATCAGGTCATAGACGCGGAGGGCTTTGACCGCGCCCTGCAAACAGGCGGGTTCGACCTGGTGATCACCGACTACCAGCTCCACTGGTCGGATGGGCTATTCGTCCTGAGAGCCGTCAAACCCAGCTATCCGGGCTGCCCGGTGATCATGTTCACCGGCACGGGCAGCGAGGAGATCGCCGTGCAGGCGATGAGGGCCGGCCTGGACGACTACGTCCTCAAGTCGCCCAAACACTTCGTCCGCCTGTCTGCCGCGGTGCGGTCGGCCCTGGAGCGCACGGAGGTCCGTGAGCGAGCGACCCGTCTGGAGATGCGCCTGGAGGCGCTGCTGAACCAGTTGAACGTGGGCGTCTTCCGGTCCACGCTGGACGGAAAGGTGCTGGAGGCCAACCCGGCGTTCCGGCGTCTCTTCGGCCTGGACCCATCGAAGCTCCAGCCCATCGACCTCAATACATTTTACCATCAGCCCGAGGAACGACTCCAGATCATAAATCTGCTGCGGGAGAGCGGCCGCATCCGGGGGCGCGAGGCGCAGATGCGTCGGGCCGACGGCAGCCTCATTTATGTCTCCCTGACCAAGACCCTCAGCGTGGCGCCCGACGGAGAGACCCTCATCGACGGCCTGATGGAGGACATCACCGAGCGCAGACGGGCGGAGAAGACGGAACGAGAGATGGAGCGGGTGCGGGTGCTGGCCGAGACGGCGGGCGCGGCGGCGCACGAGATCAACCAGCCCCTCACCGTGCTCATAGCGGTGACGGAGATCATGTTGATGCAGGCTGCGCCCGACGACCCTCAGCGACCCAACCTGGAGGCCCTCTACAAGGCGTCGGAGAGGATCAGCGGGATCGTGCGCAACATGGAGGGCGTCCGGCAGTACGCCACCAAGCCCTACGCCGGAGGGGTCGACATCGTGGATTTCCAGGCATCGGCGGGGAAATCGTAGGGGCGACTCGGTAGGGGCGACTCTCGGAGTCGCCCCTACCCCTTCAGGAACTTCTGAAAATCCACCACCCGCGTCTCGTCCGACGCCACGCCCACGGCCTCCACGAGCCCCACCGTCGTCAGGTTATT
>CAYRZX010000056.1:4577-12437 GCA_964428665.1 uncultured Gemmatimonas sp. | reverse complement strand
TCTCGTCCGACGCCACGCCCACGGCCTCCACGAGCCCCACCGTCGTCAGGTTATTGTGTCCCCCGAACTCCGGCTCCACGCCCTCCGTCACGTAACGATAAAACCCGTCCAGCAGCACCGCCTCCGCCGGGGGCGCGGGGTCCAGCGGAATCACCTCGTCCGCCTCCGCCCCCGGACGCCTCAGGAGGAGGTCCCTGCCCACCGCCTCCAGCGTCCCCCCCTCCAGCTCGATCCGCAGGCTCGACCCCCCCTTGTGCGCCGCGAAGGTGCAGAGATAGCCGCACGTCGCGCCCCCCTCAAAGGCCACCCAGGCGTGCGCCCCGGCCCCGTGGTCATAGGGGCTCCACGAGGGGTTGAAGCTGTGCCCCCAGACCCGCGCCGGCTTGGCGTCGAACAGGAACCGCATCGTGTCCAGGTCGTGGATGCCCCGCTCCCAGAGGTAGGAGTGCCTCACCTTCCCGGAGTGGTGGACCCCGGGCCTCCAGCCGTACTTCGTCATCAGCCCGAACGCCGGCCTCCCGTAGACCCCCTCCCGCACCAGCCGATGGATCGTCACGGACTGCGCCGCGTAGCGGGCATTCTGGCAGACCGCCACCCGGACGCCCCGCGCGTCCGCCTCCTGCACGACCTGCCGCGCGTCCGCCAGGCTGAGCGCAAACGGCTTCTCCACCAGCACGTGCTTGCCCGCCCGCACCGCCTCCAGGCACTGCGCCGCGTGGAGATGCGGCGGCGTGATCACCACGACCGCGTCCGCCTCCACCTTCCCCAGCGCCATCTGGAGCGTTCGGAAACAGGCCGACTCGGGCAGCCCGGAGACCTCCAGCGCCCCGTTCAGGTTCGCCTCGTTGACATCCACCAGGGCGACGCTCTCGAAGTCCTCCCGCTCCGTCACCCGCCGCACAGGCCACTTCCCCCGCCCCCCCACGCCCACGTGGATCAGCCGGATTTTTTTCATAACGGTCTCCTTTTTAGAAACAGACCTCTCCCCCGTCCCCTCTCCTAAAGGAGAGGGGAGAAGGTCTTGATTGTCTCCCCCTTCCCTTCAGGGAAGGGGGACGGGGGGTTAGGTCTCCCGAATCCTCGGTTGTATCGTGCACGTCGGACACACGTCCTTCAGGTGCTCCCGGCGGACGTTGTAGAGGTCTATGGCCTTCACCAGCGTGGAGACCGCCTTCCCCACCAGCCCCTTTCGCTGAAGCCTCCGGCGGTCCAGCGTCTCGTTCAGCCTCGACGGAGGCACGGGGCACGGCCTGGACCGGAACGCCAGCCCCCGCACCTCGCGGACCTCCCCGTCCGGGGTGACGATCCGGTCCACATTCCCGAACGGGTCGTTGCACCCGCACGGGATGGAGGTCTCGGCCACGTGGTAGGCCGTGCTGGCGTTGTGGTCCACGCCCAGGGACAGGATATAGCCCCCTCCGTGGATCAGCCGCCCGATGGGGCTCTCCCGCTCCCAGATCCCGACCTCCAGATGGTCCCGGCAGAGCGCTTCGGCCCTCGGCCCCACGGCCGCCACCGGGTGCGTGGGGTGCAGGCTGCGCACGGCGTCGGGACGCCGCCAGAAGGCGTCCGGGATCGCCCCGTTCGTGGTCGGCGTGGCCAGGGGGTTGAACACCTCCGCGCCCCGGTGGTTGAACGACGGCATCACGAGCGTCCCCCCCCTCCCGATCACCGCGAGCAGCGCCTCCACCACCGCCTCCGCCCCGCCGATCACGTGGCCGATCCTGGACAGGGAGCTGTGCGCCATCACATCCATCCCGCGCCTCAGCCCCAGGGCCTTCAGGTCCGCGATGATCTGCGCCTTCGACACCATGTCCTTCGGCTGAATCAGCTCCACGTAGCCCAGGTCCGCGTGCGCCTCGAAGAACGTCGCAACCTGCTCCACCGTGGCCGCCTTCCCCTGCTCGCACGAGACCGCCTCCGCGATCTCCGCGAGCGTCCGGCGCCCATCCGCCCAGAACAGCGCCCACGAGGCGAGCTTTGCCCCCCGGATGCGCTCCCCCACAGAGGCCGGCGTGTTCTCCAGCGTGGGCGCCAGCGGCACGGTTCGCCTCGGCGCCCGGTTCCCGCCCGGCGCAACCCGCCCCCTGGCGCGGCCATTCCCCGGCGCATCAGATTGTCTATCCGTTGCGGCCTCCCGTACCCGGCGCTCGCAGTCGGACAGGTGCGCCAGGATCGCCCCCCGGTCCCCCCCCCACATCCAGCGCTGGAGCCGTTCGATGGAGACCCGGTGCCGTTCGCGGACGTATCTGGCCTGGGCCGGCCTCCGGCGCATCCCCTGAACCTCTTTGAGCGCCCACTCCGTCTCCGCGCCCGCCAGGTCCATCACCTCCCGGCTCCCCGCGTCCGCCAGGTAATACAGATAGGCGGCCATCGCCGTGGCGCACCTCGCCAGGCCGTCCGGGCTAAGCAGCCTCAGCGTGTCCGCAGAGGTATGGTAGGCGTCGTACACCCCCTTCTTGCGGTAGTGCGTCGTGAGCCAGGGACACGGGAACCCGAACTTGGGGTCCCCGATCAGCGTGTCCGACGTGGAGACGAACGGCCCGGTGATCAGCCTGTAGACCGGCCTCCCCAGCCGCAGCGTCGCCCGCAGGAACGCCTCCCCGACCCGGTCCACAAACCCGGCGGACATCGGGATCGTCGCCCGCCACGACAGCTGTCCGTCACACACCTCCGGCCTCGCGCCCAGCGTGTCCAGGCAGACCCCTGCCAGCGGCGTCTGGAGGCGTCTCACATTCTCCAGGTAATGAAAGAAGCTGTAGCACTCGTAGCCGTTGAGCAGCCGGATGGAGCGTCGCGGCCTCGGCAGCGCCCCCTCCCGGACCAGGCCCTCGATGACCCGCGCGATCTCCAGACAGACCGCCACGCCCGACGCGTTGTCGATGGCCCCCGGCTCCGCGCTGTGCGCCAGCACCCAGACCTCGTCCTGCGGGTCGGCCCCTCCCCGGATCACCCCGCTCACCAGGTCGTGCGTCCCCACGTAGCGCCGCACGTCCACCTTCACGAGCAGCGTCAGCTTCCCATGCTTCTGGACCAGACCCCGGAGCCTCTTCCCCCCCTTCTCCGACAGCACCAGCCCCACCAGGCAGGCCGCGGCGTTCTCAATCGGCACCCCTCCCCACCCGAACTTGACCCAGGCCGTGGCCTCCGGCAGCCCCTCCACCGGGCGGTCCGTGATCACCCCCGCCGCGCCCTTCTCCGCCAGTTGCCTCAACCGGCCTCGCGGGTCCAGCTTCGTGAGGACCACCCTGCCCCTCAGCCCGCCCGGACGGACCCGGTCGATCTCCTCCTCCGTGTCCAGGATGACCATCTCGCAGGTCATCCCCTCGCGGGGCGTGCCCGACGTCCACTGAATCGCGTGCCAGGGGTTCTCCCGGTAGTCCAGGATGCGCTGCCGGACGGGCCGGACCACGTCCACCGTCGCCCCCCGCACGTCCTCGGCCTCCTGCACGATCCACCGCCCGGACCCGATCCGTCCGCCGGTCGGGATCGCGTAGACCTCCGCCTTTGCCCCGGCCTCCTCATAGCGCTGCACGAGCGTCTTCGTCGTGTCGTGAAACCGGTCAAACGAGTTCCACCGGTCCGTCTCGGCGACCTCGGCGATGGCGTTCAGAACGCGCCTTCCGTCCGTGCGCCGGTGGAGCAGGGGAAGAGCGGTTCGACAGAATCTCGATATGGAACGGGGTATCTGATAGGACATGAGTATCTCTCCAAACTTTCAAATTCCATTCGCCGAAGGGTCGTCTATCAGGCCAAGCTTGAGGCGAATGGCAGAGCGGATATGACTGGCTAAACCGATGGCCTCCTCCGCTTCCTTTCCTGTGGCCTTCTCTCCGGGGTATCGGAACCCAACCGCGTAGGGTGTCAGTCGTTCACACGCAACGCGAGTTCCCTCCAGATCGGGATGTACAGGCAAAAGAATATCCAGCAGGACGGACAGGTGATGATGCCTGGGCGGCTCAACACCCTCCTGCTGGATGAGGGCTTTCAAGTACTTCTCGGCGCACTGTTGGGCCAGAAACGCCACAGGGTCCGCAACCTGAGCCAGATCCCCGACGCGCAGACGGGAGATACCGATCCAGTCCTCCTCGGCCTTCTCGACCCATTGTCCCACCAGTTCATCGGGCATACAGGACCCTGCCCTGTTCCAGAATGCGGCGAAGGAAGGGGTCTCCGATCTTCAACTGATGATCCACCTCAGCCGGCGTTTTGACCAGAAAGTCCACCACCAGACCCCGGGGCCGACACGCAAGGCTCACCTCGGCGCTGCGCCGGGCAGGCGTCAAATCGCTCTCCATAATGACGAACACGTCCACATCGCTGTCCTGACGGGGTGTTCCCCAGGCGCGTGAGCCAAAAAGAATGACCTTTTCAGGGTGAAACGCCTCAACGATTTTCTGAACCATACGGGTCAGAAGATCGTCGGTTACAGTTGGGAATTCAACAGAGATCATTCCGATTCTCCTGCTCGACCTGGAGCCCCCTTTACACCTTCGTAAACCAAGATAAACCCTATTTTAAGGCGCGTCAAGAAGAAAACCGATCCGCTGGACAGAAAAAAATTGTCAATCCACCAAAATTTTACCAATTTCCCCCCGAAGGTGGGGCTTTACCTTCAGAAGGCCTTCAGACAAAGGGGATCTGATGTGGAAGATGTGAAACTGCTGGTCACCTGCGCGCAGCGGGGCGACATAGACGCCTTTGAGATGCTCGTGAGGCGATTCCAGGACATGGCCGTGGGCTACGCCTACTCGCTGCTGCGGGATTTCCACCTGGCGGAGGACGCCTCGCAGGAGGCGTTCATCGGGGCGTTCCAGGATCTATCCTCGCTGCGAGCGCCGGAGGCGTTCCCGGCCTGGTTCCGGCAGATCGTATTCAAGCACTGCGACCGGCTCACGCGGGGAAGGCGCGTCTCGACGGCGCCCCTCGAAGCCATCGCGGAGATGCCCTCCGGCGAAAAGGACCCGGCGGAGACTCTTGAGGAGCGGGAGATGCAGGACTGGGTGCTGGACGCGGTCGAGGCCCTGCCGGAGGACGAGCGGACGGTGACGACCCTCTTCTACATCAGTGAGTATTCGCACACACAGATCGCCGGGTTTCTGGGCCTGCCGATGGCTACGGTGAACAACCGGCTCCGGGCGGCCCGGAAGCGGCTGAAGATGAGGATGCTGAACATGGCGAAGCAACGATTGCACGAAGGCGCGCCGTCCCGCAACACCGAGTTCAAGGAGAAGGTGCTGCGGATGATCCGGCCCGAAGAGCTGAAATCGGAGCAGTTCTATGAGTGGTCAGGCGGACGGGGAACAGACGTGTGGGAGATGATCTGCGCGGCGATCACCGGGGACCTGGACACCATCAAACGGCTGGTGGAGAAGGAGCCGACCCTGGTGAATTGTAGCTACCAGTCCCGCACGCCCCTCCATTTTGCCGTGCGGGAGAACCAGAGGGCGGTCGTGGAATTCCTGATGGATGCCGGGGTGGACGCCACGTCCCGGTCGGGCAATCCCTGGCACGAACTGCCGCTGGTGATCGCGCAGGACCGGGGTTATGGGGAACTGGCCGCCTTTCTGGAGGCCCGACTCAAGCGGGATCATCAGATCAACCAGGAGGGGGAGGAGGTTGCCGAAGTCATCCGTCAACGGGATTTGACGCGAGTGAAGGCGATGCTGGACCGATCCCCGGAGTTAATCCGGGCGACAGATGGGCGTGGCAATCAGCCTCTCCACTGGGCGGTCATGACCCGACAGATGAAGCTGATCGATGAAATGCTCAGACAGGGCGCGGACATCAACGCGAGGCGTCCGGACGGGGCGCGGCCCCTGGATCTGACCAACGGGGATTACTGGTACCGGGGCTGGCGGCATGTACCCCGGGAAGCCCTCCAAAATCACGCCGTGCTGATCGGATATCTGCTTGCGAAGGGGGCAGACTATGATATCAGTGTGGCGGCTAAACTCGGCGATGCGGAGCGGGTACGCGAACTGCTGTCGAAGGACCCGGAGCTGGCCAATCGGGTTCCGTCTTACTCGACGTATTATTCAGGTCTCCCTCTCCCGAATGCCGCTGGAGGTCACCTGGAGGTCGTCAAGACGCTGCTGGAGGCCGGGGCGGACCCGAACACGCCTGAGCCAGGGCTGGCCCCCCGAGGAAGGGCGCTGCACGCAGCGGCTGCGGGAGGAAACCTGGAGATTGCGAAGCTGTTGCTGGAGGCCGGAGCAGACCCCAACCAGGACGTCGATTCATCGTGGAACTGCTGTTCCATCGCCTGGACCCAGAAGCATCTGGAGATGATCAAGCTCCTGGCCTCCTATGGTGGCAAGTTCCACGAAGATATGAACCTGAAAGATAAGGATGCGGATATTTTGAAACTCATGTACGGCGATGATCTGCCCCTGCGGTATTACGTGGACACTGGCGACGTGGATACGCTTAAGGCAAAGTTGGAAACAGACCTCGGCCTGGTGCGGGAGGTGTTTGACCTGGCGGTCGAGAAATATGACATCTATGGAGAGAGCATCCAGGAAGACGTGGCAAAGCTGTGCCTGAAGTACGACCCGGACGGGGTGAAGCGGTTTAACAACTTCGGGTTCACGAGGAGTTTGGTAAGAAGGCGGTCCCCAAAGATGCTGGATGCCGCCCGGCTCCTGTTCGAGCACGGCATGAACCCGAATGCCTCGGACTGGCTGCGCGTGACACCCCTGCACGTGTTCGCGATGCACGGCTACGGCGAGGGGGCCGCGCTGTTCATCGAGTACGGGGCGGACCTCCACGCCCGCGACGAGGAGTATCTGTCCACGCCGCTGGGCTGGGCGGCCCGGTGGGGGCAGAAGGAGATGGTCGAACGCCTGCTCGAAAAGGGCGCGGCCGTGAACCTGCCCGACGACCCGCCCTGGGCCACGCCGCTGGCCTGGGCCGAGAAGAAGGCCCGCGCGCCGGTCCCCCCGATGAACCCGGGCGGAGGCCCCAGGCCGGACCACTGGCAGCCGGAGAAGCAGAAGGATTATGAAGAGATCGCTGAAATTCTCCGTAAACGCGGCGCGAAGGCGTAGGCACTCCGCCATTGTAGCGCGGGGACTTCATCTCCGAGCTACGGAGACAGGCGAATATGAATCCACCACCCGCTCGACGAACCCTTCCATCCGCCGATAATGCGACCCTTTCCAGTAGACCTGGCCGCACGACCCGCAGGCATGAAATTCGTCGTAATACTCCTTCGTCCTGGGCGGCAGCCGGTCCACGACCGCCTCCTTGTTCACCGGCTGCAACAGGCCGTTGCAGCGCAGGCAGCGCCGGAAGGGCGTCATCGCCCCTGACAGGTCGAACCGCCGCAGGACCTCCATCAGTTGCTGTCTCGGGTTGGTCTCCCGCACGTAGTAGCCGTGCGTGACCGCGCCCCGCTTGAGCAGGCCCCGGTCCCGCGTCAGCAGGATGCGCCCCTCCTGGCTGGAGATGCGCGCCAGCTCCTCATCCCGGTAGTCGTTCCGGTACAGCGTGTCGAACCCCAGCATGCGCAGGTAGGCCGCCAGCCGGCCCAGGTGCGCGTCCAGCACGAAGCGAGGCTCCCGCAGGGGCCTGGGCCTCACGCGCGCGAGCGGCGCGATGTCTATGGCCTCGAACACCGGGTAGACGCTGACCCGGTCCCCGTCCTGAACCAGACAGGAGAAGTCCACGGACGCGCCGTTCACCAGGATCAGGTCCACCTCCGGGTGGGGCACGCCTATGGCCTCGATCGCGTCCTTGACCGACGGACTCCCCTCGAAGGCGTGCTCGAACGGCCTCCCCCGGCGCTCCGGCGGCAGGAAGTCGTTCAGCTCCGCGTAGAACCGGAAACAGGCGCGATTCATTCGCCAGCCGTCCTGA
>CAYRZX010000056.1:1801-4477 GCA_964428665.1 uncultured Gemmatimonas sp. | reverse complement strand
TCCTCCGCCCCGTAGAGCCGGTAGACCCGGCGCACGGCCTCCAGGCCCTCCTCCTCGACCTTCAGCGTGAGCGGCCTGGGCGCGACGAGCGCGAGCAGCCCCGGCCGCCCGATGTGGCGATAGATGTAAGGCACCACCCCCTCCTGCCGGTAGCCCTGCCGGGGGTTCGGCGTGGCGCCCCCGCGTGCCCCGAGCGTGACCCCGGTGATCCGGTCATCCAGAATCGCCGCGTAGAGCGCCACGTCGTCCACATAGCCCAGGCAGGCCGCCCCCCGGATGCCCCGCTGCCCCAGAAAGTCCAGCGACTCGATCACGTGCTGCGCGTTGACCGTGGTCGAGGACTCCCCGATCAGGAGACCGCTGTCGTCCATGCCCACGCAGTCCAGCGCCAGCACCGTCACGCCCGACGCCAGCAGGCCCATCGCCTCGTCCGACGCCAGCGCCCCCTGCCCGGTCCGGCTCCCGTGGAGATAGATGGCCGCCTCCCCTGTCGGACGCTTCGGGGTCAGCAGGAGGGACGACAGGCCCAGCGCCCCGTAGCGCGCCTCCTCCCCGGAGTACCCGTCTCCCTCGAAGGTCCGCACCGTCTCCGGCGTCACGGCCAGGCGGTCCTCCGGAATGGCGATCACCTCCGCCACAGCCCTCCGCAGCCCCGCCCGCATCTCCTCCCAGCCCTTCAGATTTTCGGGAACCTTGAGGGCCGGCGGCAGCCCCGCCCTCACGGACGCGACCCACCCCCGCATCGCGAACTGCGGCTCCCGGAATCCCCCCGAGGGCAGGCAGGCCAGCTCCTCCCCCGCGATCGGCTCCACGCCCAGGTCCACCACGACCGTCCCGGCGTAGTGTTTATGGCTCCGGTAGCCCCGCTCGATCTGCACCCCCTTCGCGTCCGCCCAGTCCCCCAGGTAGACCTCCGGCAGCGCCCCCACGGCCTTCGCGTCGAACTTCGGCATGCCCAGGTGCCGCTCCACCCAGGCGAAGGCCGGTTTGTTGAGGAAGTAGGGCCGGTGCCCCCCCTGCGGCGTGACGTGTACCCCAAACCGCTCCGGCGCGCCGCAGACCTCGTAGACCCGGCGCACCTGCCGGCACGTCTCCAGGAGACCCTGGTAGGCGCGGGGGTGGTAGTCCCACTCCCCGGCTAAGATGAGCGTCGCGCACCGGGGCGCGCCCGCGGCGATCTGCTCCGGCATGTCCGCGTAATGTTTCAGCCCGCAGGGACGCCACTCGCAGCTCAGGTCCCCCACGATGTAGTCGAAGTGCGTCACCCAGGACGCCGGCAGACTCAGCGCCAGCCGGTCGTCCGTGCAGAGCACGTTCATCGTGATCGTGCAGCCGAGCGAGTGCCCCACGCACCCGATCCGGTCCCGCCGCACCTCCGGCCGCGCGCAGAGATAGTCGATCCCCCGCACGATGTCGTAGGTCATCTTCCCGATCACCGACCGCCCCACCTCGTAGCACCGGTCGACCCGGAACTCCAGCCGATGCCCCCGCACCCCTGCGCGGTTCTCCTCGTCCCGCTCCTCCTCCCCCACCGGGTCCGGGATCAGGCAGACCAGCCCCGCCTTCGCGTAAATCTGCCCCGCGTACTGATTGTAGAACGGCGTGCCCTTGCTCCCCCCGTGCCCACTCGGAAAGATCAGCGCGGGGACCGGGAAGGCCACCCCCTTCGGCAGGTAGAGGTGCGCCGTCACCGACGACCCCGGCTCGGCGTCGTAGATCACCTTTTCGAGGATGAAATCGTCCCGCTCCACCCTGCCGACCGTCCGGGGGTTCAGCGGCCCGTCCGCCTCGGGAAAGTCGAAGACCCGGCGGAGCGCCGGCCGCAGCGCCGCGCAGTGCGCCTCCCACGCCTCGCGGGAGCGCGGAAACCCCTCCCCGATCCGCGCCTCCGGCAGCCGGCTCAGCTTCTCCTGGAGATAGGCCACGTACCGGGCCTGGACCTCCGCGTGCGCCTCCTTCAAAGAGGACATGGCATCCGCTCCTTTGCACAGAACCCTTGGATTATACCGCCCCGCATCGTATATTTATCCCCGCCCGATCAGAGGCTTCGGCAAGAATCATCCCGTTTCACAACAGAGGAGGCAGAACGATGGAGTTGCACAAGTCCTGGAAGCGCGACTTCGACGTCTACGACCGGCTCAAGGCCCTGCACATCGACCTGGGCAAGAAGGAGGATGCGATCCAGGCCCCCCAGGGCCGGCGCATCTGCTCGGTCACCTTCACCCCCTCCGGTCTGGTCTTCACGTCCGGCACGGGCGGAGGCTCCGGCCCCCTCACCAACGACGACAAGGACGTGGAGGTGGGCTATCAGGCGGGCCGGGAGGCCGGCATCAAGCACATCCTCTCCCTGCACTGGGCCCTCCACCCCTTCGGCACCCTCAACGACGTCTGGTACTGCGTCAAGTGCCTCGGCATGGTCAACTCGCACGGCGGAGGGTCCTTCACCAAGTCCCCCCGCGTCGTGGACGGCTACACGAAGGTCTTCCACGACGTGTTCGGCGGGCCCCTCTCCCAGTGGGCCGAGAACGGACTGGATAAATCCCTCTCCGGCTGGCACGCCCGCAGCGCCGTGGCCGGTTTCGACCTGCCGGGCAACTGCAGGATCGAGCCGGAGATGATCCTTCAGATCGACCCGGACCTGGCCATCCGGGTCATCCGCGAGCGCGGCCCTCACGC
>CAYRZX010000056.1:0-1701 GCA_964428665.1 uncultured Gemmatimonas sp. | reverse complement strand
TCGTCGAAGTCCACGGCCCCGTCCCCGTCCAGGTCGAACTTCGGGTCATAGCCCGACCCGCCCCGCTTCGCCCCAAAGGCATCCGCGAACAGGAAAAAGTCGTCGAAGTCCACCTTCCCGTCCCCGTTGAAGTCCGACCTCAGCGCCGTCGTCCCCGATCCGCTCAGGACCGTGACCCACCACCGGCGGAGCGTCCCCACGTCCTCCGGCTCGCTGTCCACCACCGTCAGCGTCCAGGTCCCGGCGGCGTTCTCGCCCACGAATCGGGAGAGCTCCGGGACCTTCTGCTGCGTGAACGTCGTCTCGATCAGGTTCCCTGAAAACCCCACGTATTGGACCAGGATGACGGTCAACCCCGACGGCGAAGTCAGGCTGATCTTCAGGTCCTGGATGTACTGGTGGGCCACGTCCACGAAGACACTCACCCCTTTGACCTGGATCGCAGAAGAGACCATAAGCGTGTCCGCCGTGGCGTCTGCGTCTTTGAGAGGGACCGGGTTGAGCCGGGAGAAGCGCGTCGCGGTGAGGCCCGCCGGCAGAGGTTCCTCCGGGACCGTGAAGTTCACCGTTGTGGCCTGTCCAGCGGAGGCCGACACGCGCGTGAAATCCGAGGGCTCCGAAGGCGCCCTGTAGGTGACGGTCGAAAACAGGTCCCGCACGGGCGGCTCGTAGGGGCCGATCCCCGACTCAGCCCTGAACTGGGACGGGATCGCCTCCAGCGTCGCCCTGTAATCCCCCGGCGGCACGCCCGCCATCCGGTAGCCCCCCGTCCCATCCTGCAGATAGCCCGTGATCGCGCCCACCCGCAGCCCCGGGTCCGACAGGTGGCGGACCTCCACGTGTCCCCCCAGCGCCGGCAGGCCCCCGGACCACGACGCGGCCCCCTCGACCCTCCCCAGCATCTGCCGGAACGCCGGAGACCCGTAGAGCGCGCCCAGCCCCGCCAGGTCGTCGATCTCCAGCGTCCGCATCTGCGTGTCGTCGTCCAGACTGGTCGGGTACATCGTCGGGATCGGCCCGTCGTCCGCAGGATCGCCGTTCTTGAGCTCGTGCGCCACGTAGGTGTGGCCCAGGCCGAGGAAGTGCCCCAGTTCGTGCACGACCGTGGCCTCAAAGTCCCCCAGGCCCGGCTTGCCGATCACAGACCCGTTGAAGACGGCGCGGGCCGCCGTGATCAGCCCCTTCGGCTCGTCAAACTGCGTCGCCTCCGAGAAGCCCAGCACCTCCCCCCCTGCCCCTCTCCCCAGCAGGGCATTGATAATCGAACCGTCCACGTCAAAGATGACGACCGTCTGCCCCTCGAACTGCTGGACGTTGTCCTTCGTGATGTCCGCGTTCGTCAGCCCTCTGTACTGCGCACTCAGGTCCGAGACCCGCTGCCCGCCCCACGCCCCGTTCTGCCACCGGTCGAACGCGCCCTGAATGAGCTGGACCGCGTCCGCGTTCTTGAACGTCGGGCTCAGGTCCCCCCGGTCCACCAGGTAGTCCACCGGC
Organism: uncultured Gemmatimonas sp.; assembly: GCA_964428665.1. GTDB lineage: Bacteria > Latescibacterota > UBA2968 > SICM01 > SICM01 > SICM01. Next base: position 207 of record CAYRZX010000056.1, on the reverse strand, counting down.
CTGCCGGGATCCCACCGGAACGGCGCAGGTCCCGTCGTCGTCGAGTCCACAATGAGAAAGGTGTAGGCCGAAGCCGGCGCGGCGGAGAGGAGGAGGAGAAAAAGAACGTGAAACGTGAAACGTGAAACGTGAGATACCCCCCTTACCCTCCCCCGTCGCTGTAGAGGCGCAGCATGCTGCGCCTCTACGACACCCCCTCCCTCTCCC
>CAYRZX010000055.1:6751-25889 GCA_964428665.1 uncultured Gemmatimonas sp. | reverse complement strand
TGGATCGCTTCTTCTGCCTGGCTGCCTGATCATCACTTTTTTGCCAATGTCCAGTCTTTGATGAAGTGCTACCCAAATGGAACTACAGGCTCTTTCCGGGAACTGCTCGATCGGTGAAGTTATTCAATTTCTGATCCTTATCTGTTGGCCGTCCGAATCCAGACCCAACGGGCTTTTTCCAAATTCACGCTGATCCAGTTGATGAGAAAGATCCAGCGAGAGGAGGACCTGAAAACCCTCTGGACGGAGCATTTTCATCTCCATCTTCCTGCAACCTGAACTCTTTCAGCCCTGTAGGCATCTTCTGGAATTATCAGTTTAAAATATCCTCAATAAATCACCTCCGACACGGACTTGGCGATCAGCGCCACGGCGATGGAGGCCATGCCCACCAGCCCCATGCCGCAGGAGTAGCCCGCCAGCAGCACCGGCGCATAGGCCCCCCATTGCTCCCGCCCGAACCGCCTCGCAAAGACATAGCGCCCCAGCATCGCCCCGGCGAACTGCGGGATCACGAAGTGCGGCCACGTGCCCAGCCCCCCCACGAACCCGTAGAAGATCAGCGTGGGCGCGCCCAGGAGAGAGAGCAGGAGATACATCGCCCCCCCAAAGGCGAACCCCACCCCGATCACGTCCCACCGGATGACCTGCCGGAGCAGCGCCATCCCCCCCTCCCCCGGCATCGTGGACCGGATCCACATCGTCTGGATCGTCGCGTGGAAGGGCCAGAACTTCTGGACGTAGGGATAGGCCGGGGACGGGATCGGCCCCAGCCGCCAGATGAACGACCAGAAGAGGAAGCTGCAGGCCAGCATCACGGCCAGCGTCACGGCGGCCATCTTCACCAGCCCCCCGAACTGCGTCCTCGTCAACTCCATCTGCCGGAAGGTGTTGGCATACCCCCCGTGGTCGAACATCGGGATCGGCGCAAACCAGACCGCCGCCCCCTGGTAGCCCGACAGGTAGAACGACGCCTCCCGCAAAAACGGGATGGACGACCCGTAGGGGCTCCCCGTCAGCCCGATCATCCGCGCCCCGATGTAGGAGCTGAACGGCGTCCAGAGGAACCCGAACGCCGCCGTGATCCACCACGGAAACCCCGGCGCCAGAGCGCGGACCAGGACCACGAACCCCGCCGTGCTCGCCCCCCAGATCATCGCCGCCCTCCCCACCGGCATGTCCCCTCGCCCCTCCCCCCTCCCCCCGGAACCGGAGAAGGGGGGAAGCGGGGAGCCGGGGAAATCGCTTTTCTCCGTTTCTCCGTTTCTCCGTCTCCCCGTTTCGGTTCTGCCTTTTATCATCGCCCTCCCCGCCATCCCGAACCCCACCAGCGCGATCACCAGCGACGTGCCGATCCCGAAGCTCAACCAAAAATCGAACGCGTTGGAGATCTGCGTCGGAATGGCCGTCATCCCCGGCGACCAGGTGTGGAGCACCCCCCGCCTGTAGAGCGCCGGGTTCACGATCAGGTTGACCAGCATCGACGCCGCGAAGCCCCCCGCCACGATCCAGAACGGCAGCACGAACCCGATGAAGGCGTGCGCCAGGTCCGTCCCCACCCCCAGGATCGCCGCCGGGAGCGAGGCCCGCAGGCTGTCCGTCACGTCCACGAACGGGATCGGAAAGACCTGCACCGTCTCCGTCAGGAACAGCCCGGAGACCGTCGGCACGGCCACGTAGATCAGCCCCCAGATCGCCCCGATCATCGCCCCCACGCTGAAGGCGCTCCACCGCCACCCCTCCTGCTTGGCCGACGTCTCCGCCAGCGCCGTGGCCCCGCCCGCCTGCACCGGGGCCATCGGGAACGGCAGCCGCTCCACGTCGCTGGTCACGCGGAACATCACGTAGCCCAGCGACAGGGCGTTGATCCGGGTCAGGACCATCACCCCCACCAGGACCAGGATCGGCCTGGCCCAGTCCGGGTGCAGAAAGCCCCGCGCCTCGTAGGCCGGGGAGCCGAAAGGCGGGGCCACCCAGTCCGGGATGTGCTGTGCGATCCCCGCCGCCTGCGGCGACTGCACCAGGTACTGGTCCCAGATCAGCCCGCCGAAAGGCCCCCCGAACAGGTCCGCCCCGGTCCCCAGCTTCCCCCCCATCATCACCAGCCCCCCGGCGATCCAGTAGAGGATGATGATCTCCTGCGTCCGCAGCCGCACGAAAGACCGCTTGGCGATCTCGATGAACAGGATGACCGTGACCCACTCCGCCCCGCCCGCCATGCTCTGCCCCGTCACCAGCCCCAGGTAGATCGCCCCCGGCAGCATGAGGAACCCGACGAACAGCGCCCCCCAGACCGTCTTGAGGTTGAACCCCTCTTCAAAGGGCGCGGCGTCCACGTCCTTCACAAAGCCTTTATGGTTTTGTTCCGCGTTCATCGTTCCGCGTTCTGCGCTCTCCCCTAACCCTTGCTCTCCTAAAGCTTTTCGCCCTTTTGCCGATATATTTGTACAGACAACGATGAAGTCAGAACGATGAACGATGAACGAAAAGCAAAATAGCCTTTACGGTTTTTTGTTCATCGTTCTGCGTTCCGCGTTCTGAATTGTTTTAAAGGTGGTGATCTCTATGCTGGTCCCGGTGAAGACCATCGTCAACCCCTACAACGAGCGACTGCCGGACCGGAGGAACCCGCGCCGGGAGCGCAAGAAGAAGGGTTCCGACCCATCCCTGCCCCATCATCTCCAGCAGGAGGCGGCAGGGGCGCGAATCGATGTGACCGCCTGATTAAAAATACTGCCCCAACCCCAGGCCAAGCTGCCACGCCCGGTCCCGGAAGCCGTAGCCCAGGTCCGCGCGCAGGATGGGGCTGTTGTAGACCCGCGACAGGCCCAGCCGCAACCCCGCCCCGGCCGCTGCGCTCCAGGCGGGCGCGGTGCGCCCCGGCGTCCACGCCGCGCCCCCGTCCAGAAAGAAGGCCCCCGCCAGGACGAAGACCCGGTGGCGAAAATACGTGGGGCGGGCCTCTATGTTGAACAGCGCGCGCCGGGTCCCGTCGAAGCGCCGGATCGGATACCCCCGCAACCCCTCCTCCAGCCCCAGCAGCAACTGCGCCCCCTCCTCCGACCGGCTGACCGCCTCCCACTGCCCCCTTACGGCCAGAGAGTGAGCCTCCCCGACCCGGGCGTAAACGCTCAGGCCCGCGATGGCAAACAGGTTAAAGTATCCCCGTCTTCCACAGGAGGTCCGGAGCAGCCCCAGGGCAAACACGTACCCCCGGTCCCAGGGTCGCCACGTCGGGACGACCTGGGCCTGAAGGAAGCCGAAGTCCCGGTCGGACCCCAGCCCCCGCAGGGAGACCCCCTGACGCACGGACAGCCAGCTCCCCGTCTGCAGGTCCTCCGTCCTGCCCAGGTCGAACAGAAAACGCGCGGTCTCGTAACGGGGCCGCCAGACCGTCACGCCCAGGGCGGGCGCCACGCGCCTCCGGTCCGCCGGGGCGCTGGGGTAGCCCGGCTCCGGGGTGAACCTCCGGTCACTCAGGGTGAGCCGGAGTTCGGGCCGGACCTTGACGGCGTCCCCCCAGGACCGGGAGAGATACAGCCCGGCGCTGCGAGTCTGTTCCGTGTACAGCTCGACGAGGGCCTGGCTGGCGTACCGGCGCTGCCGCTGCCCCAGGTCCTGAAAGGAGACCGCATAGGCCCATCGGGCCGACAGCCGGTAGAACGGCCTGGAGACCGTCAGACGGGCGTCGTGTCCCTCCGAGCCGACTTGAAGGCCCGCGTCCAGCGCGTGGCGGGACCCGAACAGCCGGGGATTGCCGTAGGCCACCTCTCCCCTGTTTCCGGTGACGGCGTCGTGCGCCAGGGTCACCTCGGCGGTCTGTCCCCGGCCCAGGAAGTTGTAGTCCAGGGCCGCGACGCCGTAGCTCAACTCGCCGGGCCTTCCGGACAGCAGCGGGGTGACCGCGCGGGTATAGAGGTCCTCCACCTCAACCTGGATGTCCGCCGCGCCCCCTTCAACCCGGACGCGGATGTCGGCCCGGCCCAGGAAGAGCAGCCCGCGCAGGTTCCGGGCGGTCTCCGCCACCCGGCCGGAGTCCAGACGCTCCCCCACCCCGAACAGCAACTCCCGCCGGAGGACCTCCTCGCGGGTGCGTGTCTGTCCCCTCACCGCAATGCTGCGGATGACCGGGGCCTGTTCCGCCGGACACGTCGCCGGGGCGGCAAAGAGAAACCCCCCCAAACACAAAAGGCACAAGCAGAGACGCTTCACGTGCGACCCGGTCCGTCAGAGTTCCACCGCCATAACGCTCCACTGTCGTCGCTATTTTCACGCCCGGAACAGCCTTCCCCTCTTCGCCCGCGTCTCGTAGTAGGTCGCCCGGAGCGTCTCCTCGCTCGGCTGCGTGACGTTCCCCTGCGAGGGGTGCGCCGCCGCGACCTCTTCGTCCAGGTCCACCCCCAGCCCCGGCCCCCTCGGCACCTCGATGTGCCCGTCCTTCACCTCCAGCGGCGTGGCCACCTCGTAGCGCCAGGGCACGTCGTGCGCCAGGTGCTCCAGGATCAGAAAGTTGGGGATCGTGGCCATCAGGTGCACCGCCGCAGCCTCCGCTATCGGGCCGTTCGACCCGTCGTGCGGCGCGACCGTCACGTAGTGCGCCTCCGCCATCGCGCAGGCCTTCTTCACCTGCATCAGCCCCCCGGCCCGCCCCATGTCCGGCTGGATCACGTCCGCGATCCCCCGCTCGATGACCTCCCGGAACCCGTAGATCGTCGCGTGCCGCTCCCCCACGGCGATCGGGACGTTCACCTTCTCCGCCACCTTCGCCAGGGCGTCCACGTTCTCCGGCGGCACCGGGTCCTCGTAGAACAGGATGTCGTACGGCTCCAGCTCCTGCCCCACCCGGATGGCGTCCTGCGTCGTGAACCAGGGCGGCCCGTGCACGTCGATCATGACGTCCACGTCCGGCCCCACCGCCTCCCGGACCTCCTTCACCTTCGCCACCGGATTCTGAAGCGACCCCGTCTTCACCCCCGTGTAGCCCTCCTCCACCAGCTTCAGCGCCCCCTTCGCGTCCCCCGCGTGGCCGTAGACCCGGATGCGGTCCCGGACCCTCCCCCCCAGCAGGTCGCAGACCGGAACGTTCAGCTTCTTCCCCATAATGTCCCAGCAGGCAACCTCGATGGCCGTCATCGCGCCCCCGCCCACCACCCCCGTCATCCCGTGCCCCATCATCGCCAGCAGCATCTTCTGCCAGATCCGCTCCACGCAGAACGGGTCCTCCCCGACCACCAGCGGGGCCAGGTCCCTCACCGCCGTCTCCACCACCCTCGGCCAGCCGCTCCCCTCCCCCACCCCATAGATCCCCTCGTCCGTCTCCACCTTCACGAACAGCCAGTTGCGCCCGCTCCGCCACACCCCTGTGGGCCGCGAGGCGTCCACCAGAAACGTCCTGATCTCCGTGATCCGCATGTCCGTCCTCCTTTATCCGATGGCTGACAACCCTGACGGCCCCCAAGATAGAACGCGGACGGAGGATTGTCAAACGAAAAACCCTACCGGGACTTTTCCCTTGACATAGCCCCCGATCCATGCGTACACTGTCAAAAACCGAAAGGAGGTCTCGAATGATTTCAAAATCCAGGAAAAACAGGAGGGCCTCGGCTGTAATGAGTGAGAAAGAGTACAGGGCCAGGCTGAAACGAATCGACGCTTCTCTAAAGCGAATCGATGCCAACATGAAGGAAACCAGAAGATTGCAGAAAGAAATGGCTCCGGACCTAGAGGCTCTAAGGAGGTTCGTAGAAGATGAATAGGGCTTCTGACCGAGAAACTCGCATAGTGGCCCTGGAGGGGAGAGTCCACGAAATTTTCCAGCGTTTGGAAGACCTCACAACAGGCCATGAAAGAATGTCGCAGGATGTGAAGCAGTTGCAAAGAGCACAGGGTCTCATGGTTGGGGCGATCCGAAGACTCAGCCGGGAACTCGGCGCACAGCGCGAAAAATATCCGCTGGAATGAATGGGCCTGAGATAAAAGGAGCCATCCCGTCGTGAAAAAAATCGTCGTCACCGGCGGCGCGGGCCGCCTGGGCCGTCTCGTCATCAGCGGGTTGCTGGAGCGCGGCTACGAGGTCCTCGCCGTGGACAAGGTCCGCCCGCAGCAGGCCCTCCCCTGCCGGTTTCTTCCCGTGGAGCTGACCGACGCCGCAGCCGTCTACGACGTACTGCGCGGAGCCGACGCCGCCCTCCACCTCGGCGCGATCCCCGGCCCCGGCGGGCACCCCCAGCCCACCATCTTTTACAACAACGTCCTGAGCACTTATCACGTCGTGGAGGCCGCCGCCGCCCTTGGCCTCCGGCGGCTCGTCTTCGCCTCCACCGTCTTCGCCGTGGGCTGGGTCGCCGAGCCGGAAAAGTTCTGGCCTCGCTACGTCCCTGTGGACGAGGACCACCCCCTGACCCCGTTCGAGGCCTACGGCCTCTCCAAGCAGATCGGCGAGGACATCTGCGCGGCGGTCAGCCGGCGCACCGGCCTCCCCATCGTCAGCCTCCGCTTCATGAACATCATCTGGCCGGAGAACGCCGGGACCCTCCCCCGGCCTGTCCCCAAAACGGCGAAGGAGGTCCCGTTCGTGGTCTGGGCTTACGTGGACGCCCGCGACGCGGCCCGCGCCTGCCTCCTGGCCCTGGAGGCGGACACAGCCGGTCACGAGGCCGCGTTCATCGCCGCGCACGACATCCGCTTCGACTGCCCCACGCGGGACCTGCTGCGCGACCTGGCCCCGGCCCCCGTCGAAATCCGGGGACCGCTTGAGGACAGGGCCAGCGTCATCAGCGTCCGGAAGGCCAAAAACCTGATCGGATACGAGCCACAGTACTCCTGGCAGAAGGAGGGCATGAAGGCATGAAAGGCATGATCACCGCCCCTCAGCCGCTCGCCGTGGACGCGGGCGCAAAGATCCTGTCGGACGGAGGTAACGCCGTAGACGCCGCCGTCACCGCCGCCTTCGTGCAGATGGTCGTCACCCCGCGCAGCTGCGGCATCGGCGGGTTCGGCATGCTGAACCTCCACACGGGCGCGACCGGGCAGGAGATCGTCCTCGACTTTCACGGCAAGGCCGGCGCAAAGGCCCGGCCCGACATGTGGCGGGACGAGATCGTCCGGGAGAACCTGTCGGGCTATGGCTACACCCTCAAGGGCCAGGTCAACGAGCGCGGCTACAAATCCATTACCACGCCGGGGACCGTGGCAGGGCTCTTCAAGGCCCTGAAAGAGCACGGCGTCATCCCGTGGAGAGAGGCGCTCCGGCCCGCCATCCAGACCGCCCGCGAGGGGTTTGAGGTCAGCCAGGCCACGGCGGACGCCTATCAGAAGACGCCGGCCGGCTCGGAGATATCCCCCTGGGTGGTCCGGGGGAGATCCCCCTACGAGGGGGGCGGCGTGCTCATCGCCAACCCGGACATGGCCCGGACGTTTGAAGCCCTGGCCGAAGGCGGCGAGGAGGTCTTCTACCGGGGGGACCTCGCCAGGCAAATGGCGGAGGACCTGGAGCGCGGCGGCGGGTTCGTCACCCTGGACGACCTGAAGGCCTACGAGGTCACGGTCACCGACCCCCTCTGCGCCGGCTATCGGGGCTACACCGTCGCCTCCAATCAGCCGCCCGGCGGCGGGGTCACGATCCTCCAGACCCTCAGGATTCTGGAGGGGTATGACCTCAGGAAGACCGGGTACCTCACGCCGGACTACGTCTACACGGTCTCCATGGCGATGAAGGCCGCCTGGGCGGACCGGGCGGACCACGTGGGCGACCCGGCCTTCGTCCGCGTCCCGCTCAGCGACCTCCTCTCGGAGGAACGGGCGGCGATGTGGCGGAGGAGGATCGACGCCCGCGAAAGGATCACCGTCCCCCGCTGGCACTCCCCGGAGCCCACGAGTACGACCCACGTCTCGGTCGTGGACCGATGGGGCAACGTCGTCGGCCTGACCCACTCCCTGGGGTCCGGGGCCGACGTCGTCACGCAGGGCCTCGGCTTCATGTACAACAACTGCATGAACTGCTTCAACCCCGTGCCGGGACACGCCAACTCCATCCAGCCCGGCAAGTCCAGGGTGACCGGCATGGCCCCGACGCTCGTGAAGGTCGGGGCGAAGCCCTACTTCACTGTCGGAGCGCCAGGCGGCACCCGGATCGTCACCGGGATCCTGCACGCCCTCCTCAACGTGCTCGACCAGGGCATGAGCCCCACGGAGGCCATCGCCGCCCCCCGGTTCGACTGCCAGGGGGACGTGATCGTCACCCACGCCCGCATCCCCCCCTCCGTCTGCGAGAAGGTGAAGGCCATGGGCCACGACATCCAGCGCCTCCTGTCGGCCTACGGCGGGATCTCGTCGGTGCACGGCATCCGCATCGATCCCGACACGGGCCGTCTCGACGGCGGGGCCGACCCCGGCGACAGCGGCATGGCGCTGGGGGCGTGAAAAATCGCTTGACGCCACGGTGAAAAAGATGTATCCTTAAAGACGAAATCGTTGTTCAACCGAAAGGCGGAGAGACCGTGGCGCGCATCGCGAAAAAGATCTCCTCATTTCTCAGTCGGGTCATCGGCCAGATGAACGCCCTCTTCACGCCTGCCCTGCGCCCTGTCCGTGCCGAGGCCCGTGACTGGCAATGGCGTCGGAACACCCACGTCCGACGGCCGGCCCGCAAGAGGCGTTTTTGACCTGAAATGAGATAGACCCCTGTCTTGCCCGCTGTCGGCCCCTCCGGCAGCGGGTTTTTATTTGATGGAGAGAGAACTGTGAAATGTGAGATGAACACCCGGACCGTCGTCCGGCGCTGGTGGTGGCGCAGCGCGAGGGGAGATGTCTGTCCGCCACCGGGACTCCGACGACGGTTTATCTGGCGAAGGCCGTGGATCACCCGGAGGTGGTTCGCGGCCTTTTTTTGTGGCAAACAGCAGACCACAGGACCACGAGACAACAGACAACAGGACCAGAGTCAGTGGTCTTGTGGTCTTGTGGTCTCTATAGGAGGTTTCCATGAAACGCTTGACTGCCCTGACCGGAGACCGGCCCACGGGCCGGATGCACCTGGGGCACTACTTCGGATCTTTGAGGAATCGGTTTGCCCTTCAGCGAGACTACCGCTGCTTCTTCATGCTGGCGGATTATCAGGCCCTCACCACGCACGGCGACCGGACGGCGGAGATCGAAGGGAACGTCAAGGAGATGGCGCTGGACTACCTGTCTGCGGGGTTCGACCCGGAGCAGGGGGTCTGCTTCCTGCAGTCCCAGGTGCCCCAGCTGGCCGAACTGACGACGATCTTCAGCAACCTGGTCACCCTCCCCCGGCTGCTCCGGAACCCGACGATCAAGGAGGAGATGCAGGAGATGGGCCTCTCGGAGCGGGCGACCTACGGGTTCGTGGGCTACCCCGTGTCCCAGGCGGCGGACATCCTGCTGTTCCGCCCGGCCCTGGTGCCTGTGGGGCCGGAACAGCGGCCTCACATCGAGCTGGCGCAGGAGGTGGCCGCCCGGTTCAACCGGCTCTACGGGCCAGTGTTTCCGACCCCGGAGGCGATGGTCGGGGAACTGCTGGTCGGGACGGACGGGAGGCGGAAGATGGGGAAGAGCTACCGGAACGCGATCTTTCTCTCGGACGCGCCGGCGACGGTCAAAGAGAAGATAGAGGGAATGGTCACGGACCCGGCCCGCGCCCGAAGGTCTGACCCGGGCCACCCGGAGGTCTGCCCGGTCTACAGCTATCACCGGGCGCTCGACCCGGACGCGGAGGCGGCGGTGGCCGGGCCCTGCAGACGGGCGGAGGTCGGATGTACGGACTGCAAGGCGAACCTGTCGGTCAAGCTGAACGCCTTTCTGGAGCCGTTCCGGGAGCGCCGGTCCCACTGCGAGGGACAGCGGGGATTGATCAGAGACGTCCTGAACCTCGGAGGGTGCGAGGCCCGGATCGAGGGGGGGAAGACGCTGGAGGAGGTGAAAGAGGTGATGGGGCTGGGGTACAGGGGACTCCTGTCGTGATTCGGGATTCGTGATCCGTGACCCGTGACCCGTGATCCGTTTTTACGATTCACGGTACCCGGTACCCGGCCTATTCCATCGGAAGGATGCCCCGCCGGAGGGCGTAGCGAATCAGGTCTGTCTGGGTTTGCAGGCCGAGCTTGCGCATCAGGCTGGCGCGATGGGCCTCCACAGTGCGCGAGCTGAGGGACAGCCGCGACGCGATGACGGCGTTGGCCTGCCCCTCAGCGGCCAGGTGCAGGACCTCCCGCTCGCGGGCCGTGAGCGCCTCGTAGGCGTCCGACGCAGCCGCCCCGGCCTTCTGCACATAGGCGTCGATGACCCGCTGGGAGAGCGAAGGGCTCAGGTAACGCCTTCCGGCGGCCACCTCGCGCACGGCCCGCACCAGCTCAACGACGCAGGAATCCTTCAGGACGTACCCCCTCGCCCCGCCCCTGAGCGCCCCCAGAACGTAGTCCTCCCGGTCGTAGGAGGAGAGGACGACGACGCGGGTCTCCGGCGCCTGCAGGCCGACCCGGCTCATGACCTCCAGGCCGCCCAGACCGGGCATCATCAGGTCCAGGACCAGCACGTCTGGCCTCAGCCGTTCGGTCAGCGCAACCGCCTCCAGCCCGTCCATCGCCTCGCCCACCACGGAGAGGTCCGGCTCAGTCTTCAGCAGGGCCCGCAGGCCCAGCCGGACGAAGGGGTGGTCATCCGCCAGCACGATCGTCGTATTGCTCATCTCTCCCTTCCCCTCCTCTCCACCGGAGCGCCTGCGGGCAACTCCGCCGTGAGATGCGCGCCGGCCCCGATGGCGGAGTCGATCCTCAGGCGCCCCCCCAGCAGCGCCGCGCGTTCGCGCATCCCGGACAGGCCGCCGGTGGCGTGAGCGGACAGATCGGCCTCGGGGTCGAATCCCGCCCCCGCGTCCTCCACCTGCACATTCAGCGCCTCCCGGTCGGCCCAGAGCCGCACGGTCGCCTCGCCCACCCCGGCGTGCCGGGCCACGTTGGTCAGCGCCTCCTGCACGATCCGGTAGGCCCCGGTCTCCACCTCCGGCGCAAACCGCCGCCCCTCCAGCCCGGCGTGCCGGAAGGCCACCCGGACGCCGGTCTGGGCCGTGTAGCGCTCGAAGTGCCACAGCAGGGCGGGCAGGAGGCCCAGGTCGTCCAGCATCGAGGGCCGCAGGTCGAGCGACAGGTTGCGCACCTTTTCAATGAGTTCCCCGACCATTTCCCTCGCCCCCTGCGCCGGTCTGCACGCGCCCATCTCCAGGGTGAGCTTGATCCCGGTCAGGGCCTGGCCGACCTCGTCGTGAAGTTCGCGGGCGATGTGGCGGCGCTCGGCCTCCTGCACCTCCACCAGCCTCCGGGAGAGGGCCCGCAGGCGCTCCACCGTCTGTATCAGCGCCGCCTCCGACGCCCGGCGCTCGGCCTGCAGCCGGGCCTTTTCGAGCGCCTCCCGCACCGCCACCGGCAGATGGCGCAGGTGATTTTTGAGCACGTAGTCGCTCAACCCGGCCTTTATCCCCGCCACGGCGACCTCCTCGCTCCCCGTGCCGGTGACCATCACCACGGGGACCTCGGGAGACCTCCCCTTGATCGTCCTCAGCGCCCACAGCCCGTCCGCCCAGCTCAGGTGATAGTCCGTGATCGCCACGTCAAAATCCCGCCGGAGGACCGCCTCGACGAAATCCTCCCTCCGGAAGACCTCCGCAAACCCGGAATCGGGGAACGCCTTCCGCAACTCCCGCACGATCAGGTCACGGTCATCCAGGCTGTCATCCACGATCAGAAACTTCACATCCCCCTCCGCGCAAAGCCATCTGCGAGCCAGACACCTCCGTCCGGGTTATAATTTGCATTCCCGTGGCTGAGGACGCAAGACAAAATCTGTCCCCCCAATTCTCAGTTGTGAGAGCCTTCTGGAATCTGTATATTCAAAAACAGGTTTCAGGTGTCGGGGGCCAGGTCAGATATTGCTCTTTACCCGACACCCGACACCCGACACCCGGCACCGCTTTACTCAGGAATCTGAAATGACCCGAGCCCTGGTCTTTCTCTTCTTCACACAGCTGGCCGTGGGGGGCGCGTGGACGTTGACCCTGGTGCCCCTCCAGGAGGCCGGTCACAGCTTCTTCCGGTTCAACGGGCTGCTGGCCGCCGCCTGTCTGATCCTCGCCCTCTGGGCAGGCCCCTACAGGGCCCTCGACCCGGCTGGCCTGCTCACCGTGCGCCTTCAGCCGTGGACCGTGGCCCTGTTCGGCCTCTCCGCCGTCGCCCTGCTCGCGCACGTCTGGGCCGTCCTGTCAGACCGCGTCCCGTGGGACCGTCGCTTCCTTCTGGCGTCGGCCGTCTCCGGCAGCCTTGCCCTCGTCGGAGACGGCCTCCTCCACCGCGCCCCGCAGGTCCCCCTCTGGTGGGAGGCCGTCCTGCTCCCCCTCTTCTTCCTGACCTCGGCGCTCTTCCTGGGCAGCGTCTGTTTTGCGATGATCCTGGGCCACTGGTACCTCGTCTCCCCGGCGCTGTCGATCCGGCCCCTGCGCCGGGCCACGCGCCTGATCCTCGCCTCTCTGACGGCCAAGTCGCTCCTGTTCGGCCTCGCCCTCTATCTCTACGCCACGGCCGCCGACCCCGCCCGGCAGGAGACGGTCCGGGCATTCCTGGGCGCAGGAGGGTTCTTCCTGTGGGCGCGCGCCCTGTTCGGCATCGTGGCGCCCGCCATCCTCTCCCTGATGATCTGGTCCACGGTCAAGATCCGCTCCACGCAGTCGGCCACGGGCCTGCTCTACGTGGCCACCGTACTCGTCCTGATCGGCGAGCTGCTGTCGAAGTTTCTCCTCTATTCGACCTCGGTGCCGGTTTAAACAGAATACAGGAGTCAGAATACAGAATACAGAATGAGAACCGGTTTTGCTTTTCTTCTGGATTCTGGATTCTGGATTCTGGATTCTGCTTTTCACGCCTCACGGGGTTTTCATGCAAATCCGCTTTCGCTGCCCGGCCTGCTCGTCCCTCAACGAGGTGGAGGTCCCTGCTCAGATGGAGGCGACCTGCGCCGTCTGTACAAAAAAAATCGGCCTCGACCTCTCAGAAGCCATCCGGCATCGGGAGATCATAGACCGTTGTCCCATCTGCGCCTCACCCCACCTCTACATTCAGAAGGACTTCAATCAGAAACTCGGCATCGGCATCGTCGTCTTCGCAGGGATCGTCGGCCTCGTCTTCGTGGCCCTGGACCGCCCCCTGGGGTTCTATCTCTCCCTTCTCACGGCGGTCCTCCTCGACGCCCTGCTCTACCTCCTCCTGCCTAAAGTCACCATCTGCTACGCCTGCCGGTCGGAGTTCAGGGCCTTCAGCCCCAACCCCGAACACGGCCCCTTCGACCTCAAGATCGCGGACGCGTACGACAGGAGAAGACAGAAGGCAGAAAGCAGTAAGCAGTAGGCAGGTAAAATCATCTTTCTGCCTTCTACCTTCTGCCTTCTGCCTTCTGGTTCTACCGGATCCCCAGCGTCTTTGCGGCCTCCGATGCCGAATAGTAGCGGATGCCCTTTCGGAGCAGCCGCTCCCGCGCCCGCTCAGCCCGTTTTCCTCCCCCCCTCACCATCGACAGGAGCCGCTTGGTCTCCTCCAGATCCTTGTTCACATACCCGGTCTTGACGAAACGTCCGCCTTTTTTGGGGCTCTCGATGCGAAAAAAATTGAAAAGGGCATAAAGCGTCTCGGTCGAAGTATTTAAAATTTTCGTCAGGTCTGCCAGGCGCATCTTCGTCCGGCGATCCAGGAGCCACTCCTGCGGCGTGCGGCGATCCGGGTTGAGGGCCCTGTCCTCTTTAATCTTGCGTATAATTTCGTGCTGTCTCTGGGTCAGGGTTTTCAAGTTAACTCACCCCCTTCAATAGGTTATACGATCCCCCATAGCCAAACTCCACCCTATTAGACGCCTGAACCCCCTTTCGGTTTCAGACGGCCTGAAACCCGCTTGTCCTCTCTAAGAGACCCCCTGCTCAGACGTGAAAGGGCCGATTCGCCTCCTCAGCCATCGGGTCAGGATAAATATAAGTCTCTCCCTCATAATTTCTTAACAGAACCTTTCCGTCCTCAACCCCGACCAGCGTCTTCGGGAACAGCGGGACCTTCCCCCCCCCGCCCGGCGCGTCGACGGCAAAATGGGGCACAGCCATCCCCGACGTGCGCCCCCACAGCGCGGCGATGATCTCCAGCCCCTTCTCAACGGGGGTGCGGAAGTGGTCCGCGCCCTGGACCAGATCCGCCTGAAACAGATAGTAGGGCTTCACCCGGATCATCAGCAGCCTGTGCATCAACCGCCGGATCGTCTCCGCGTCGTCGTTGATCCCCTTCAGGAGCACGCACTGGTTGCTCACAGGCACCCCGGCGTCCGCCAGCATCTCGCACGCCCGCTTCGTCTCCGGTGTCACCTCGTCGGGGTGGTTGAAGTGCGTGTTGACGTAGACCGGCGCATACCTCCTCAGCACCGCGCAGAGCCCCGGCGTGATCCGCTGGGGCAGGGCGCAGGGCACCTTCGTCCCGACCCGGACGATCTCCACGTGCGGGATGGCCCGCAGCTCCCTCAGCAGATAAGCGATGCGGATGTCCGACAGCAGCAGCGGGTCCCCCCCGGAGAGGAGCACGTCCCGGACCTCCGGGTGGGCCCGGATATACGCGATCCCCCGGTCCACGTATTTCGTGGAGAACGTCTCCGGGCGCCCCACCTTGCGCTTCCGCATGCAGAACCGGCAGTAGATCGGGCACTGGTAGTTGACCAGCAGAAGGACACGGTCCGGGTAGCGATGGGTCAGGTTCGGGACCGGGCTGTCCTCCGGGTCGTCCTCGTGGAGCGGGTCCACCAGCCCGCACCCCGCCCTCAGCTCCTCCGCATCCGGAACGGCCTGGCGGTAGAACGGGTCCTCCTTCGACCGAATCTTGCTCAACCAGTAGCCGTTGATCCGGACCGGATAGCGCTCCGTGACCCGCCGGACCTCCCCGGCGTCGATCCCCTCAAAGTGCGCCGTTAGCTCTTCAACCGAGTTGATCCCGCCCCGGATGAGGTCTCGCCAGTCCTGGTCCCACGTCCGGGATTCGTCGTTCGTGGTCCGTGACTCGTGATTCGTCCCCTCCACTCCGCGCCTGGCTTGGGACTGGTCTTTACGATCCACGATCCACGATCCACGATCCACGTCTTTCATCCCTGCTCTCTCCTGAGCTGGAGCAGGTCCAGGAACTCCTCCCGCGCCATTTTGTCCCTGAAAAGCCCGCGCACGGCAGAGGTGACGGTGAGCGCCCCCGGCTTCTCCACCCCCCGCATCTCCATGCAGAGGTGACGGGCCTCCACCACCACCATGGACCCTTTCGGGTGGATCTTCTCCTCGATAAACCGGATGATCTGCTCCGTCAACCGCTCCTGGAGCTGCGGCCTCCTGGCGTAAAACTCCACGATGCGGGCCAGCTTGGAAAGCCCGACGATCCGCTCCCCCGGGATGTAGGCGATATGCGCCCGGCCGAAGAAGGGGATCATGTGATGAGCGCAGACCGAGAAGAACGAGACGTCCTTCACCATCACCATGTTGTCATAGCGCTCTTCGTTCAGAAAGGTCGTGATCTGCGGCTCATTGCCGTCTTCAAGACCGCCGAATATCTCCAGGTACATCCTGGCCACGCGGCCGGGGGTATCCTTCAGGTGAGGGTCCCGCAGGTCCAGCCCCAGGACCTTCATCATCTCTTCGACGTGAAACGTGATCCGCTTGATCTTGTCTTCGGCCATTTTCGCCCTTTCTCATTCATCTGACATCCGGCAGCTCGTCCGCCGCCTCCCGCCGGCACGCCTCGCAGAGCCCGAACACCTGGAGGGAGCGCCCCTTCGCCATGAAATTGGACCGCCAGCAGATCGCCTCCAGACGGGCGTCCACGGTCTCGTCAAAAAACTCCTCCACCTTGCCGCACTTCTCGCAGACGAGGTGCCCGTGCCGTCTCCCCACCCCCCGTGGCAGTTCCCGCCGGGCGTAGGCGCTTTCGTACAGAAACCGGTCCTCCCCCACCCACATCTTCCGGACCAGGCCGCACTTTATCATGATGTCCAGGGTGCGGTAGATCGTCGCCCGCGAGACCGAGTGCCCCTTCTCCCGCATCTGGGCGAAGAGGGTCTCGACGTCGAAATGCCCGACCCGGTTGATGACCTCGGCCAGGATCTTCTCCCGCTCCGCCGTCATCCGGAGCCCCAGGGACTCCAGATAGCTCGCAAACCGGGCCTCCGGCCGCTCCTTCTGCAACTCGTCCAGCGGGTCCTCCCCGTAGGCCAGCGGGTCGAAGTCGAAGTTGTTGAGGCGGTCGGAGCCGATCACTTCGTGGATCTCGTTCAGAATCGCCAGGTGCCGGTCCTCATCCCTCGCGAGCTGATCGAACAGCCGCCGGAGGCGGGACGTCGAGCAGCGTGACTTGAGGTCCAGGAACAGGGACTGGCTGTCCTGCTCCTCCTGGATGGCCATCCTCACCGCGCCGAGCGCGTCCTTCGGCGGCGTGAACGTCCTGTCCGCGACAGGCTCCGCCGGCTCGGCGGGGCCCTGGCTGAACCGCCGGATCTCCGCCTCCAGGACATCGAGGTGTTTCTGCTCCTGCTCCGCCAGGTACAGAAAGGCGTCCCGCCCACTGGGGCTGGCCGTCAGTTTCGCCGCCTGCGCGTAGAACCGGGCCGCCTCCCCTTCGGCGTTCAGGGCATAGCGAAGCGCCCTGAGGTCTCCTGTGCCCAGGACCTCCGCCCCAACCCCTTTTCTCCCTTCATCCATGGCATCCCCCCGGGTCCTGTCGCTGGATGGCGACAATCCCTGCTTTAAAAAAGCCGCTAATCGCTCAGAAAATATAACTAACCCTCATCGGAACGGCAAACTTTTTCCCTAAACGCGGTATCGCTCCAGGGCCTTTTCATCCAGCTCCACGCCGAGCCCCGGCCCGTCGGGCACCAGGGCGTGCCCCCCCTCAAACGGGATCGGCTCCAGGATGAGGTCATCCTCCCGCAGGAAGTTGCCGATGATGTCGCTGCCGAGCGTGCAGTTCCTCACCGCCGCGCAGGCGTGGACATAGGAAGCGTCCAGGATGCCGAGATCCACCTCCGTCCCGTGCCAGACTGGCATCCCGGCCAGGTCCGCCGTGGCCGACAGCCGGACGAAGTCGGCCATGTTCCCGCCGATGTTCAGGTAGTCTATGGCCCCCTTCTGGATGGCCGTGATCAGGTCCCTGGGGCTCTGGCCGTAGGGCAGGTGGATGTGGAGCGCCACCGGGATCGTCGTCTTCTGCCGGATGAGCGCATACCAGTCGAGGTTCCAGCGCGGCACCGGGTCCTCGAACAGCTCCACGTTGTAGCCCTCCAGCTGCCGGGCCAGACGGACGGCGTGCGCGGGGTGGTGGAACCGCTCGTTCGGGTCGATGATGACGCGGAACGCCGGGCCGGCGGCCTCCGCGATGGCCCTGACCCGCTCCACCATCGGGTCCTCCAGGGCGCACTTCATCTTCAGGCCCGTGAACCCCCTCTCGGCCGCCGTCCGCGCCGTCCGGGCGATGTCCTCCGGCGTCTGCCGGCCGCACCAGTAGTCCACCAGCACCCGGTCCCGGTACCTGCCCCCCAGCAGCTTATGGACAGGGACCCCCAGCGCCTTCCCGACCAGGTCATAGAGCGCCACCTCGAACCCGTCGTAGGCCCGGTCCTTCGGGATCGGCAAAGCCCCCAGGTTCAGGGCCATCGGGTCCTTCCCGACCAGCAGGCCGACGTTGCGCCGGATGTCCGCCTCCGCAGCGCCCCGGTAGGTCTCCCCGATGCCCTCCAATCCCGCGTCGGTCCGCACGCGCAGGATGTGCTTGGCCAGGTCGTCGAACCCCGCGCCCCCCCACTCCGGGCTGTTGACCGCGCCGGGACGCATCGGGACGCGCACGGGCACGGCGTCGATCCGGGTGATCTTCACGGGAAAACTCCTACGGTATGAAACTCGTCCGCTCGTCCACCCGCAACGCAAACGCCGCGATCAGCCTGGCGGCCTGCTCCAGGTCCCTCAGGGAGAGCAGCTCCACCGGCGTGTGCATGTAGCGCAGGGGCACGCTCACGACCGCCGTGGCCACCCCCGCCCGGGTCAGCTGCATCGCATTCGCGTCGGTCCCGGTCCCCCCTGCGGCGGCCTCCACCTGGTAGGGGATCTTCTCCCGCCTGGCCGCCGCCACGAGCAGGTCGTAGACCACCGGATTCACGTTCGCCCCGCGCGCCAGCACAGGCCCCTTTCCGACCTCCATCCGGCCCGCCTGCCGGGAGTCGATGTCGGGATGGTCCGTGGCCCACGTCACGTCCACCGCGATCCCCACCGCCGGGTCCACGCCGTAGGCGCTCGTCCGCGCCCCGCGAAGCCCCACCTCCTCCTGGACCGTGGCCACGGAGAACAGCGCCCCCTTCAACCGCCTCGGCTCCTCCGCCACGAGCCGCATCGCCTCGGCCACCACGAACACCCCCATCTTGTTGTCGAACCCCTTGGACACGGCCAGGTCCTTCCGCAGGACCTCGAAGTTCGGGTCGTAGGTGATCGGGTCTCCGATGGACACGACGGACAGGGCCTCCTTGCGCGACCTCGCCCCGATGTCGATCCACATCTCGTGGACCTTCGGCGCCTTGTCCCTTTCCTCCGGGGTCATCAGGTGGATCAGCTTCTTGCCGATCACCCCCAGCACAGGCCCCTTCGTCGTGTGGACCCGGACCTTGCGCCCCGGGATCGGGCCGGGGTCGAACCCCCCGACGGTCTGGAAATAGACGAACCCCTTGTCGTCCACGTGGACGACCTGGAACCCCAGCTCGTCGCAGTGGCCCGCCAGCATGATCCGGGGCCTCCCCTGCTCGTTCAGGCCCCCGATGACGTTGCCGTGCACGTCCGTCGTCACCCGATCCGCATACCCCGAGACCTCGGCCCGGTAGACCTCCCGGATCGGCCCCTCGTAGCCCGACGGACTCGGGGCCTCCAGCAGGCGTTTCAGAAAATCCAGCGATGCCTGGCGCATGAACCCTCCCAAGAGCGCTTGCGGTTTATTCTTTTTGATAGTACGCCGATTGATAGTACGCATCCGCCGTGGTGCGGATCAGGACATTGAGCACCGCCGACACGGGCACCGCCGCCACCATGCCGAGC
>CAYRZX010000055.1:0-6651 GCA_964428665.1 uncultured Gemmatimonas sp. | reverse complement strand
GCGGATCAGGACATTGAGCACCGCCGACACGGGCACCGCCGCCACCATGCCGAGCACACCCCAGATCCTGGCGAAGACCATCATGGCCAGAATCACCCAGAGGGGATGCAGCCCCACCCGCTCCCCGACGATCTTGGGCGTGATCAGGTTCCCCTCCAGCCCCTGCACCACGGCGAACACCGCCGCCACCTTCAACAGCGCCGCAACGGGATAGGGATCAAACAGCGCCACGACGCACGAGGCCCCCAGCGTGGTCAGGAGGCCGACGTAGGGGATCACGTTCAGCAGGCCCGCCGCGCAGCCGAGCAGGAGGGCGAAGGGGATGCCGCAGAGGGCCAGCCCCGCTGCCGTCAGCGCCGCCACGATCCCGCAGACGATCACCTGCCCCCGCACGTACTCCCCCAGGACACCCTCGATCTGCCCCAGCAGCCCCACGATCTCGCCCCGGTGGCGCGCCGGCAGGAGACGCATCGCCGCGTCCCCCACCCGCGCCCCGTCCTTGAGGAGATAGAACGCCACGAACGGCACGACGATCAGGTCCAGCAGCGCCGCCGCCCGCGTCACCCACTCCGCCAGCTTCGCGCCGAGGTACTCAAGGGCCCTCTGACCGATCCCCGGCAGGTCCTCCAGGGCCTTCTGCTGAAGGGCCTCCACCCGCTCTCCGAGGCCGATCTGCGTGGCCCACGAAAGCGCGTGACCGTACCACGCCTTCACCTGCGCGCTGTAAGCGGGAAACTCCCGGACCAGGCCGACGATCTCCGACACAAGCCGGGGGACAAACGCCACCCCGATCCCACCCACGACGATGAAGATCGCCAACATCACGGCCAGGATCGCCCACGTCCGCGACCGGAGCGGGCCTGCCAGCAGCCGGACGAGCGGGGCGCACAGATACGCGGCCACAGCCCCGATGCCGAGCGGACGCAGCACGGCCAGGACGCCGTCGATGCCCCAGGCGACGACCAGCACGGACGAGACCAGGACCGCGGAAAGAGAGGCCGGGATGCCCCGCCACGCGCAGAAAAACACGATGAACAGACAGAGCCAGGCCACGGCCGGGGAGAGGGTCTCCCGCACGGAATAGAGTACGCCTCCCAGGAGGAGCAGAAGGGCCCCGGTCGTCAGGGCGTCGTGCCCATCGCGTCTCACAGACAGCCCCACACAAAAAAGGCCGACCATTCACGGGTCGGCTTTGCCGTACAGCGCGGAGGCATATACACGGGCCCGACCCGCCTTGCGGCAGACCGCCGGGCCAAATCCTCCTCAGCAGGTAGGGAGATCCGTCAAGGAGGGGGGGAGCCGACAGGGGGACCGGTGAAGGTACACCGTCGGGCCCGTGGGGAGATAGATGGCATATAATAACGATATTGAAGCAGAAAATCAAGCACAAAGCATTCGACAACCACATGTTAATCAACATATTGTGTGTCGCTATGCCTTATCCACATCTTATGGCGTTCGGCCCTCGCCGCGATTCTGCTTTTATGCCCCCTGAATGCCCTCCCAGACGGGGAGGCCGCCCTTCAACGAGACCCGCACGGAGGAGAGTTCCTCCTGAGAGACGCCCTTCTTTTCGCTGATGGTCCCATCCATGGACGAAAGATTCAGGGCCAACCCCTCCCCTTCCAGCGAGACAACCCGAAGATAGGCAGCGCGCCGATCGAGGTCCACGCTCGCCTCCCCCTCGTGCGGCCGGGGAGGGGCGGAGGCCGCCGCCGCGCGTCGCTCCGAATCCGGGCCCGCCTCTGCATCGTGCGCAGAACGCCTGAACTGCAGCAGCCGGACCGTCGTCGCAGGCCCCACCTGCCCCCGGACCGTCACCCCCCAGGGCGTCGGCGCGCTCAGCATCTCGATCAACCCCTGCTGCTGCTGCTTCATCCCCTGGGTGTGAGCCTGCCTTTTATCTCTCGCCCGAACCTCCATCATGTGTTCCCTCAACTCCGACACCAGCTTGAGGAAGATGTTCTGCCGGCTCGGATTCTGACTGACATAAGTCCGGTTCGTTCGGGTCAGTGCGCCCACGATCACCTTGAAGAAAAACTCCTGAAGCCCCCGGTCCACCTCCTCTTCGGGCCGGTCCCGAAGGATGCGATAGATGTCCTTCAGATCGACCTCGATCCCCCGCCTGCTCCTCGTGATGACGTTCCCGAACTGCACGTCGATGGTGCCATAGTCCCGGAGAAAACGCCGGCTGGCCATGCGAATCCGACCCTCCATGGCGTTCAACTCCGCCTCCCCGTGAGAGATGTCCCTCGCCAGCGCCCTGATCTGCGCGTATTCCTGGCCCCACATCCCCACCTGCACCTCCGCCTCGGCCAGCCTCCCCCCCACCTCCACCTCCCGGTCCGACAGCACCTCTACCTGCTCCAGATTCCCCTCCACCGTCAGGGAGCGACAACGGATGCGCGCCCCCTGCACATCCCCCTTCACCGCCACGTCTCCCCCCACCTCGATCACGCACCTCTGCGTCAGGCTCCCTGCCACGTGCCCCTGCACGGACACCCCCCCCACCCCACGCACCACGCCGCCCCGGTAGACGTTCCCCGCCACCTTCAGGTCCCGCTCGCCGAGTTCCAGCGCCCCCCCCTGCATGGTGATGTCCGCCACCTCCAGGAGCGGTCGCACCCCCTCCTCCCAGGGCATGGCCTCATCGTCCTTCGGACGGTCTGTCTGCATGACGCTTATGGACCCCCTACTTCGCTCCGTCGCCCAGCTCCCGGATCTGCTTTCGCACCTCGATGAGCTGAACCGTCAATGCCATCAATCGCTTGAACTTCTCCAGGGAAATCGGCTTGGAGATGAGCAGATCGGCATAGCTCTCCACACTCCGGCTTCCGACGGCATCCGCGAGATAGCCCGAGACGATGGCGATCACGGCGTGCGGACAGAGGCTTCTGATCACGGAAAGAATATCCAGCCCTGTGACCCCGGGCATCCGGATGTCGAGCGTGATCAGGTCATAGGTCGTCCGGGTGGCAAAGGCGAGCGCCTCCTCTCCGCTGGAGGCCCGGTCCACCTGTTCGGCCTCGAAGAGCCTGGCCGACTCGACCAGAAAGTCTGCCACCTCCGCGCTGTCATCGACGATCAGCACACGCATAGGGAACCTCAAGAGATGGGAATGAGCACAGATGCGCCCGGCCGCGCCTCTAATAACGCCTACCAAACAGCTCCGCGAACAGAAAGAAGTCCTCTATCCCCACGGCCCCGTCCCGGTCCATGTCGAACCGCGCCTCGAAACCCGCCCCCCCCTGCCGGGTCCCGTAACGGGCCGCAAATAAAAAGAAGTCGGAGAGGCCCGCCACGCCGTCTCCGTCAAAATCCGGGGAGCGCCCCGGAAAACCGGCGACCCGGACCGCCGCCGCAAGGGCCGCCCGTCCGATCCCGGCCACCAGCGAAAAATCGACTCCCCCCACCGTATCGCGCTCGGTGTGGTGGAGCGCCCCCGCCCCAAAATACTGGGAGACCAGCACCCCCGCATAGCCCTGGTCGATGAACGACTGATGGTCCGAGCAGTTGCACCCCTCCCGCCCCTGAGCCGAGATCACCTCCAGATACCCTGTGCCAGCCCGGTTGCGCGGGACGAGGTCCGTGTAGTCCAGGGCCGCCTGGGCCACCTCCTCGCCGACGCCGAGCGAGCGGCTCACCGCGTCGACAGTAAACGCCTTCGGAAAATCCGCCGCGCGCGTCCCCAGGGCGTCGATGCTGAACATCGCTCTCACATCTTCCCCCTGCGCCCGCGCCCGCGCCGCGTAGGCCCGGCTCCCCCACAACCCCAGCTCCTCGGCGTCGAAAAAGACGAGGACAACCGAGACATCCGTATCCACCCCCCGGAGCAGACGGGCCATCTCCAGCACCACGGAGACGCCTGTGGCGTTGTCGTCCGCCCCCGGCGCATAGGAGGTGTCCGGCGCGCTCAGCGTGTCCGGCCTGCTCAGGCTGATGGAATCGTAGTGCGCCCCCAGCACCAGATACCAGTCAGGATACCGCACACCCCGCCTGACGGCGACGACGTTGCGGGCCCGGACGCGATCCAGAATGAAGCGACGGCCCAGGAGCGTCCTGTCGAGCGTCACGGTGAACGAGTCGAACCGGGCCTCCGCATACCCCTCCCGGACGAGCCGCTCCCGGACCCACGCCCCCGCAGCGCGGCCGGAGTCCGTCCCCACAAACCGCGTCCCAAAACCCGCCAGGCGCTGCACCGTCGCCCGCAGGCTGTCCGTGGACACGCCCTCTACAAGGGCCTGAACAGCGGGATCGGGCGCCGCAGAGGCGGAGTCTGAAAAAATAAAAAAAACGAGAAAGGCACAAAAAAGGCCCATATCCCGACTACGGCCTTGAAAAAAGGCGCAGGGCGATCCCTGCGCCTGCTCCAGAGACAGTCTAAAACGGTTGTGCATGCCGGAGGCCGCTACACATATCGATGCTCTGGCCTCTCCTTCCCCTGATAATGCGGCTCGGTCGCCCGGAGCCTGGCCACCTCCTGCCGGACCATTTTCGGTGTCACGAGATGAGGCGTTTCGACCTCCCTCAAATATTCCCCCAGCAGGACCTCGTTCATGAAGCCCTTACACTTCCCCCTGGCCCACATCTCACTCGGATTCTCGAACTTCCCGCAGAACGTCCTGAAATTGAGACCGCAGCCCTTGCACTTGCCGATGGGCCGCCTCGAATCTCGGTGCCGCACCGCGCATCACCTCCGTAAGGAATGAGCGTGAATGGGATCAAGGTCTATCTTCTACCTGTTCTTCTGGGACGCCGCCTGTTTCGCCGCCACGCGCCGCGCCCGCGCACGGGCCCTGATCGCCTCCTCCCGGCGCTTCCGCTTCCGGCGCAGCTCCCGGCGTCGTTCTGTGCCCCGTCCTGACAAGCAGACCTCCTCTCTGGAATATGCGGGGCGCGGTATGCCGCGCCCCTACTTCACCGTAAACGCAAACCCCGTTCCGATGCGATAAGCGCTGTCCACCTGGTTGTCGGCGATGGCCATCTTCATCTCGAACGTCCAGCGCCATCCCCCCTTGCCCAGCTTCCATTCGACCCCGAACGGGACGTTCAGCGACCCCTGGGTCTTCCTCTGGGTCTGGGACACCGGGCCGCCGCCGGGTCCGGCGACCTGGGTGACGACCTGTTTGACGTTGATGCCGGGGCCCATCCCGGCGTAAACGACCGCCTTCGGCCCCCGGTAGAACTGAAAACGGCCCTCGATGCTGCCCGAGGTGATCTTTGTCCCCGAACGGGCGCTGTACTCAAAACTGGGGGTAATCCGCACGCGGGAGGAGGCGATCCCCCCGATGTCCAGGTACCCCCCCACCATCCAGAGCGCCTTTCCGGAGGTCGTCCCCCCAAAATACAGGTCCTCCTTCTGGAGCAGCCCGACGCCCCCCTTCACCCCGAACCCCACCGCGCGCGCCTCTCCTGTCATCGCCAGCGATAGCCCTGTCACGACGACTGCCGCGACCCATCCCTTCAGGCTGGATAACATATATGGACCTCCGTTACGGTGAATGCTGAACAGAACCTCGAATGACAAAATATAGCAATCTATCCGGGGGAAGTCAAAAGATAAGTGCTGAGTCCTGAGTGCTGAGTCCTGAGTAAAAACAAATTGCCTTATGGTTTTTGGCTCAGCACTCAGCACTCGTTACTCAGGACTGTCTTTCAGGGCACCCCCGTCGCCAGCAGCCCGCCATCCACGGGCAGCCCGACGCCGTTGATCTGGCTCCCGGCGGGAGAGCTGAGAAAGACCACGGCCCTGCCGATGTCCTCCGGCGTCCCCCTGCGCCGGGTGGGGATGAACCGCCTGTGATGGTCGTCCAGGCCCTCGGGGCCTGGAAGCGGCGTGCCGAAGGCGTGCCCCGTGTCCATGTAGCCCGGCAGGATGGCGTTGCAGCGGATGCCGTGCCCGGAGAGGTCCAACGCCGCGCTCTGCACCAGCCGGACGATGCCCGCCTTGGCCACCCCGTAGCAGGTGTCGTTTGGCCAGGCCCGGCGGGCGTGGACCGAGGAGATGCAGACGATGCTGCCCCCCCCTCCCTGCTGCGCCATCGCCCGCGCCGCCTCCTGGGTGCACAGGAAATAGCCCTTCAGGCAGACGCCGAGCGTCCGGTCCCACACCTCCTCCGAGATCTCCAGAAAGGGGGCGTTCTGCGACCAGTAAGGATTGTTGACCAGGATGTCGACCCGCCCGAACCGCCTGAGGAAGGCCCCGAACATCTCCTTCACCTGCCGGCTGTCCGAGATGTCTGCCAGGTAGAACTCCGCCTCCCGCCCTTCCTGCCGGATCAGCCTCAGCGTCTCCTCCGCGTCCGCATCCCGCTCAATGTCGTTGATCCCCACGTCACAGCCAGCCGCAGCCAGCGCGCGGGCGATGCCCCGGCCAATCTTCCGCCGTCCGCCCGTGACGAGCGCCTTTTTACCGATCAGTTCCATAGGACCGCCCTCCTGACAAAGGTATAGAATAGGAGCATCGGCGTGTCCGCAAAGATAGCCCCCTGACCTTCGTCCGTCAAGGGATAAAATGACACGGCCCCCAACCCGCGCGAGGTCGGAGGCCGTTCATCGTCCGTAGGGGTAGAGGTGATCGACGGACGAAAAATCAGCTATCACTCGATGATCAAGTTTTTCGATCTTGACACCATCATCGAGACAAGGGGC
>CAYRZX010000054.1:0-25890 GCA_964428665.1 uncultured Gemmatimonas sp. | reverse complement strand
TCACGGCCGGTTTGCGCTTGAGAGGCGTGGATGTTCTGACGGCTCAAGAGGATGGCCGAAGCAACATCCCGGATGACGTTTTGCTGAATCGGGCGACAGAATTGCAGCGGGTCCTGTTTTCGCAAGACGAAGACCTCCTGGCGGAAGCCTCCCGTCGCCAGAGAGACGGAATCCCGTTCTCTGGCGTCATTTATGCCCATCAACGACGTGTTACCATTGGTGTTTGTGTGTACGACCTGGAACTGATCGCCAAGTCCGCCAATCTCGAAGACTTTACCCACAGGGTTGAGTACCTGCCGTTATAATAGGCAAGTGCGATCAAGTGTGGACACAACTGAAATCCCCGCCAGATCCATCCACCCGGCGGGGATTTCTTTAAAAGCGATTCACGATCAATCGCCCTACCTGAACACCTCAAAGTACCGCTCAAAGAACCGCTCCGGCGTCACCTCCAGCGCCACCTCGTGCCTTCCCTCCGCGTCCGCCTTCCAGAGCGTCATCCCCTTCACCCGCTCGCTCGCCAGCTCCACCTCCACGGTCCCCCGCTTGAACGCGCAGACCTGATCGTCAAAGATCGTCACCGCGGCCAGCGGGTCGTGGAACGTAATCACGTCCCGCTTCTCGAACCAGACCTCCGCGAAGTCCAGCACCGGCCTCAGCAGGTCCGCCCGGAACCGCTCCCGCACCTGCTTCGCGTCCATCTTCACCCGGCACGTCACGTCCAGCCCGATGGACCGGTGCGCGCGCGCCTCGCCCCGGTAGACCATTTGTGTGGCGTGGGGGTCGCCGATCGCGTTCCACTCCACCGGCCCGACCCCCGCCAGCCGGTTCGTGAACACCCCGCACATCATCACCAGCCCCTTCAGCAGAGACGGAACCTCCGGGTCCACGCCGAACAGCAGCCCGGCGTTCGTCAGAGGCCCGATCGTCAGAAGGACGACCTCCCCCGGGTGCGCCCGGATGGTCCGCCGCAGGAACTCCACCGCCTCCCCCCTGGGGAACTCCCGGTCGTGGTCCCATCTCCCCAAAGCGGCCGCCTGGGGCGCCTTCGTCTGTTTCTGGGGGATCAGCATGGGCCTCTCGCCCCCCGGAAAGATGGGAATCTGCTTTCCAGCGACCCTGCAGAGGGCGCTGGCCATCCTCGCCCGCTCCTCCGCCTCGCCCGTGACCGTGGTGATGCCCAGCAGCTCGCAATCCGGCTGCGCCAGCAGATAGGCCAGGCAGACCGCGTCGTCGATGTCCGACCCGATGTCCGTGTCCAAAAGAACCTTTGTCGCCATAGGGAAAACCCTCACCACAGAGAACACAGAGAGCACAGAGGTTCAAAGTTCAAAGTTCAAAGTTAGAACCTTGAACCTTCAAACCTTGAACGTTTTTTCTCCGTGTTCTCTGTGCCCTCTGTGGTTAATCGTTTTTATCGGTTCTCGTCGATCGTCTTCACCATCGCCCAGAAGTTCTCCGGCGGCGTCTGCGACACCACCTGATTGGAGCAGCCCACCAGGATGCTCCCGAACTCCTTAGCCGCCTGGATCGCGTCCAGCGTCTCGGCGATCACCTGCTCCGGCGTGCCCGTGTGGAGCGTGTGCGAGCTGACGCCACCCATGAGGGTCAGGTCCGGGAACCGCTCCCGCAGCCTCCTCAGGTCCATGCCCGCGCGCCCGTCGATCTCGAAGAACCCGTCCATGCCCGTCGCCCCGAACAGGTCGTCCGCCACCGGCCAGAGGTCCCCGTCGCTCGCGAACAGCGCGTAGCAGCCGTGCCGGTGACACTCGTCCACGATCTTCTTCCAGCGCGGCAGCGTGACCTCGTGGAAGAACCTCGGCGAGTAGAACGGCCCCTTGTTGGACGCGAAGTCCCCGCCCCCGGCCAGCAGCCGCAGGCCCACGGCCTTCTGCGGCTGGACGCTCCGCACGGCCCGCTCCGCCTGCGCGTCGAAGTGCCGCGCCACCAGGTCTGGCCGCAGGGCGATGGCCTCCAGCCAGATGGGCCGCTTGTAGTCGATGTTCAGGCCCAGCCCACCGCCCCGCACCTCCCGGTCCGGGAACGCCGCCATCGCCTCCCGCTCCGTCTCATACCCCCCCGAGCCCGGCCTGGACCTGGCGAGGGCCTCCTCCTCCCGCTCCGCCTCCCGCTCCAGGTCCTCCATCGTCGGCTCCGGCCTCGGGGACTCGTCGATGACCTGATAGAGCTCCGTCTCCGGGTCGACCTGCATGACCCGGTAGTCTCCATCCGGGTCCCCGTAGAGGTACGTCCGCTCGTCGATCTTCCTTGCGGGCCTCTGCGCCATGCGCCAGTACGCGGTCCGCACCAGGTCCTGGTCCAGAACCCGCGTCAGGTCGAACGCGTCCCGCCGGGACCGCTCGACGTACTCCGCGTGCGCGTCCGGCCCGTCCCAGAGCGCGCGGGCCTCCCGCCACTGCTGGATGCCCCCCCCCACGTAGGCCTCCCGCCCCAGCGCCAGAGAGGCCGCGCGGGACGAGAACCCCGCGTGAAACACCGGGACCCGGTCCGTGGGCCGGTGATCAAACGCCGCCATGGCTCGTTCTTTTGATGTCATGCTCCCTTCCTCCCTTTCCCTTTTGTCCTTCACCTTTGCGTTCAGGGTCCATCTGCCTTCACGGCAGAGCGCCGCCAGCCCCGGACTTCGACGCCCTCCGCACGTAGCGATACTGCTGGTCCTGCCGGAAGTAGTTCAGCAGGGTCTTCTTCTGGCCGCTCTCCAGCGCCGGCACGGCCCTCTCCGCGTCCTTCTCGTGGTCGTACTCCACGACCTTCAGCCCCCTGATCCGGCCCCCGTCGTTCAGGGCCTGCACCAGCTCCCACATGTTGACCGGGTCCTGGTCCCCCACGCGCGCCCCCAGGATGCCGAACGTCAGGTCGATCCAGACCCACCGGTTGAGGTCCCTGTCGAAAAGCTCCGTCGTCCGGTGCCCCTCCGCGATCTCGAAGTGGTTCTCCCCCTCGGAGGACCAGAAATACTGCATGTTCACCTCGCGCACCGGGATGCCCAGGGCATTGCAGGCCTGCGTGAAGATGTCCGCGTAGTTGCTGCACCAGACGTGGTCCTTCCCCGCCTCCACGCGCGCCAGCTGCTCGAACCCGGAGGCGTTCAGCATGCTGTCGGACGGCACCCCCGCGTGCGGCCTGAGAATCCTGATGAGGTCCTTCGCGACGGCCTGGGCCTTCTCGTAGTCCGTCCCGTAGCCCTTCACCCTCCCGCCCCAGCGCCCCTGCGCGTAGGCCCGGTCCTCCGCCGTCGGCGCCTCCAGGACCCAGTCGTCCACCGAACTGCCGGACAGGACCAGGTCCGTGTTCTGCACGACCAGCCAGCTCGGCGACGTCTGCCCGCCCGCGGCATACAGCTCCTTCGGATAGTAGCCGATCTCCACCGCGTAGGGCCTGGTCTTCTCCCCCGACCCGGAGACCGCCCGGATCTCCGTGACGATGCGCTGGGGCTTCGGCTCGTTCCGCTTCTCGAAGCGCACCGCGATCTCCCCGTCCCGGCTCTCCAGGGGCGACCCGGCCGGGAGGGAGTCCCTCTTGAAGGCGTAAAGGTAGTGGGAGAAGTCCTTCACGTCCGTCCTCAGGGAGAGGACGATCCCCGGCGCATCCTTGAGCTGCCTGAACGTGCGCAGGGAGATGTCCGCGCGGCGGGGGTAGAGCTCCCAGTAGTTCGACTGGAGCGAAAGCGTGTCCGTCCTGCTCGCGGACGTTTTCTCCTCAGCCACAGCGCTGCCTGCGACCACGGCGATCAGAGCCAGACCAACGCAAAACGCGCAGAATCGTGACACAAGAACCTCCTTATTCATAAGCGACATCCTCCTCCTTTTCCACGCTGATCTCCTCACCATCATCCATGTCCACATCCTCCCCCATCCCGACGACCGCGCCCCGGTCGCACAGGGAGCGGTAGGCGCAGGGCCGGCAGCGCGTCTCGTCCGCCGTCAGGGGAAACCCCGTCTCCGCCTCGATCTGCGCGACCATTTCAGACAGGTACCGTCCGTCCTCCGCGTGCTGCGCCGAGTCGTAGGGCAGGACCTCCGGCTGCGCCGGGGCCTCCGCGAACCAGTAGACCATCGTCACCTGCCCCGGCGTGAACGGCGACCCGGTCAGCGTGGCCCCGGCCTCCACGAGCAGATACCGGTAGACCCGCGTCTGGAGCCTGCTAAGCAGCTCGTCCCTTGAGGGCCTTCGCCGCCCCGTCTTCCAGTCCACGATCACCGCCCGCCCCCGGCCCAGCGCCAGGAGGTCGTACTTGGCCAGGAGGCGATGAGCCCCCATCGGCATCGACAGCGCCACCTCGGCCCGGCGATCCTCGGGCAGGCCGGGGACCGGATGGGCGAGATAGTTGCGCCACCAGCGCGCCAGGTCCGCGTCCTCCTCCTCCGCCGCGCGGGTCAACTGCTCCGCGGACAGGCCGGAGGTGTGCTGCTGGATCAGGTGGTGGAGGCGACGCGCCAGGTCCAGCATCCGCTCCCGCTCCAGGAACGGCACGCTCTGCACCCACGCCTGCTCCGAGACATAGCGAAGCTCAAACCGGCGCGGACACGCCGCGTAGGCGCTCAGGCTCGACTGGCTGAAGATGAAGGATGGGGATAGGGTCATATGCGCGTCTATTCTATCCGCAGGTTTTCTACGAAATCTCGCAACACCGTGAACGCCAGGGCGGCCTGTTTCGGGTCCTCCTCCCGGATGCCCACGTTGTACGTGGCGATCAACTCCCGCCGGGCGCGCGTGATGCCCACGTAGAGCAGCCTCAGCCGCTCCTCCGCGTAGCGCAGCCGCTCCTCCTGCGTGGCGTCCCCCTCCAGGGGAGCCTCCTCCCCCCGGCTCAGGGCCTCCAGCTGCGCGGTCATCTCCACCCGGAGGTCCAGGTTGTCCCGGACGAACCACCGCTCGCCCCGGTACGTGTCCCCGGGGTCCGCCGACGGGAAATCGTAGGCGTTGACCCCCATCAGATAGACCCGGTCCCACTCCAGCCCCTTCGCCTTGTGCATCGTCGCCACGGTCACGCGGCCCGGCGTCGGCGTGTAGCCCGTCTCGTCCTCGTCGAACCCCAGGAACTGCCGCTCGTTGTTCGCGATCCGCTCCACCTCTTCGGCCATCTCCGGCAGCCGCCAGCCGGGGTTCTGCCCGGCCACGCCCCGGAGCAACGACGCGATCTTGTGGGCCACGGCCAGGTCGCGGGCCACCGCGCCCGCGTCCTCCCCCCGGAAGAGGTCCTGCGCCACGGTCAGGACGAGCTGATCCACCGGCAGGGCCGACGCCCCCAGCCAGCGCCGCGCGACTTCGAGAAAGTCTCTCAGAGGTTCGGGGAGTTCCTCAGGTTCAAAGTCCTGAGTCCTGAGTCCTGAGCCTGCCCTGAGCAGAGTCGAAGGGTCCTGAGTCCCCTCCCCTTTCGCCTTTCGCCTTCCGCCTTCCGCCTTTTCCATCGGCCATAACAGCGCCTCCACGACCTTGCACCGGCGCAGCCCGGCGGCGATGTCCCTGTGCCCGGCCTGCGCCTCCTCATCGGCCTCCCCCTCGACCTCTGCGACCCGCGTGTAGGCCTCGTAGAGCTGCGCCAGCAGGGGGCCGGACAGCGGGTCCGACAGGTAGCGCAGGACGCGCGTCAGCCGCTCCGCGGCCTGCCGCACCGTCGTCGTGCTCCGAAGAAGTTCGTCATAGTCGATCTTCCGCCGTTTGAGCGCCTCCGCGACCCGCCCGCCCCGGCGGTTGTCCGGCGTCAGCACGGCCACGGTCCACCCCCCGTGGTCGGGCAGCCAGCGGGCCAGCGAATCCACCACCGCGCCCAGCTCCTGGTCGGGCGTGTGGGCCCTCCTGTCGAAGACCACCCGGAAGTCCGGCATATCCTCCGGGTTCAGCGGCCAGCCCGCGTCCCTCGATGTGAGAGGGACCGGCTCGATGTGCTGGGGCCGGAACGCCCTCAGCCGGACCATAAGGTCCGGGTGCCCGGAGACGGCCCAGTCGATCAGCCGGTTGGCCACGGCGATGATCCGCCCCGTGGAGCGGCTGGACTGGGTCAGGGGGTGCGTTCGGGTGTCAGGCTCCTCCAGAAAGCGCCCCAGGAACCGCACGTCTGCGGTGGTGAAGGTCGTGTTGATGGCCTGGTTGGGGTCCCCCACCCGCACCCAGTTCCCCCCCTCCGTCAGCAGCCTCAGGATCTCCTCCTGCAGCTCGCTGCTGTCCTGCGCCTCGTCCTCCAGGACGTAAGGCCACCTCCGCCGCATCCGCTCCAGCAGCCCCGCGTCGCTCCGGAGGGCATCCACGGCCAGGCCGATCAGGTCGTCGAAGTCCACCGCGCCCCGGTGGGCCAGCGCCCGCTGATAGTCCGCGTAGACCTCCGCCCCCGCCCGGCAGAGCGCCCACCCCTCCCCCGCGCCCCCCAGCCGGAGGAGCGCCTCCTCAGGCCGCAGCCGGAGGTCCTTCGCCCGTCGGATGAAGGCGCTCACCGTCTCCCGCACCAGGCCGGGCCACCCCTCGCGCTCCACCCAGGCCCGCTGCCCGTCCGTCACGTCCCCGGAGAGGAAGTCCCTCAGAGCGCCGGGATGGGCGCGCATCCAGCCGGCCACGGCGTCGTCCAGCGCCCGCGCGGCCGCGCGCTCATCCAGAATGGTGAAATCCTCCGACAGCCCCACGAGCGCCGGACGCTCCCGCACGATGTCGTTGCCCAGGCCGTGCAGCGTGCGGACGCGATACCCCACGTCCGGCAGCAGCCCCGCATCGTTCAGGAACCCCCGGATGCGGCGCGAGAAGGCGTCCACCGCCGAGTTCATGAACGTGACAACCAGCGCCTCCTCCTCGCCCCGGATGCGGTGCTGCACGAGCTGCGCCGCCAGGTAGGAGAGCGTCACCGTCTTGCCGCTGCCCGGCACGGCGAACACCCCCATCCGTCCGCCCGTCTGGACGTAGTCGAGGAGGCGCTCTTGATCAGGGCGGGGCTTGAACATAGAAATAAGGGATGAAGGATTCAACCCAACCCCCCATCCCCCTTCCCGACACGGGAAGGGGGAGCAGGCTTCTCCCCTCCCCGTGTCGGGGAGGGGCTGGGGGAGGGGTCTCACGTCTCACTTCTCAGCGCCTGCTGCACGATGTTCAACAGCGGCCCCCGCTCCTCGAACCCCCGCTCGTCGAGCGCGCTGAAGGCCAGCACGACCCGCCTCCGGCACCGCCGCAGCAGCCCCCGCAGCAGCCGGAGGATCTCGTTCCGGCGAGAGGCCTGCTCCTCCGCGTCCGTCCAGAGCCGGTCCCGCTCCCATCGCCGCGTCAGCACGTAGGGGTGCGTCAGCGGCTGGTAGGGCCGCTCCCACCACCCGAAGCTCCCGGCGTTCAGCCAGACCTGCACGTCCACCGGGCGATTCTCCAGCAGGAAGGTCGTGGCCGGGGCCAGCAGCACCGCGTCCGGGGGCGTCCCGGCGTGCGGCTCCACGTACTGGCCGGCGATCAGGCCGGCCTCCACCATCTCCACGAAGGCCCGGTCAGGAGATTCACCGGGCAGGTCCGTGGACCCCACCGTCTTCCGGAACCGGGCGGCCGAGGCGATCAGGTGTCCGGCGATGCGGCCCCGGTCGAACCTCCCCTGCCGGGTCTCCGCGTGAAACCCGAAGCCCGGCTGCGACAGCGCCTCCCCGAACAGCCGGCTCAAAAAATGATCCAGAAAGAGAGGCGTCCCGTTGCGATACTCCTCCAGCCAGGCCCTCAGTCGCTCGTAGCGCCTGCCCGCCTCGCGTCCGATGCGCCCCTGCACCTCGGGCGGCGCGTCTCCGAAGGGACGGAGGTCCATCCCCCCGAAGCCGGGGAGATAGACCCAGTGCGTCAGGAGGTGCGCCCGCGCCGGGTCCAGGCCGTCCACGGCCGCAGTCAGGGCGTGCGCCACGTCCGGCCTCGGGGGGACCCTCCCCCACGCCGGGTGGGCCAGCGCCGTCCAGGTCATCA
This sequence comes from uncultured Gemmatimonas sp., assembly GCA_964428665.1. Taxonomy (GTDB): domain Bacteria; phylum Latescibacterota; class UBA2968; order SICM01; family SICM01; genus SICM01. The sequence continues at coordinate 17,955 of CAYRZX010000054.1, read as the reverse complement.
ATCCCCGGACCGTGGGCTCCTCGGCCAGCGACCGGGAGGGCCGCAGGGACCGCGTCTCCACCCCCGCGCGCGTCAGGCGCTCGGTCAGCGCAAACCGGAGCGTGTCGCCCAGATACGGGGCCAGGACCACGACCCCCGACGGCGCCACCCCCTCTTCGTGAATCAACCCGGCCACCCGCCCCACCGCCCGGTCGAGCATCTGCGGGAAGAACCGGGCCGCCTCCACCTCCAGCGCCAGGGGCGCCTCCTCGTCCACCCCGTCGCGGGCATCGGGCGCGCTCAGGACCCGGGCGACCCGCCGCTCCAGCGCCCGCACCCGCGGGGACATGACGCGGGACTCCGGCGCCTCCAGCCGGTGCCGGCAGGCGTCCCGCAGCACCAGCGCCCCCTCCGGGTCCGCGCCCAAGAAGGAGCGATACCCCGCGTCCGCGTCGCACACCAGCAGGGCCGACGCGCAGGTCGGCAGCCAGACCTTCATCAGGTCGTGCACCGCCGGCGTCTCCTCCTCCACGTTGTCCGCGATCAGATGCCGGTAGCGCCCGAACAGCAGCGTCCGGCACCACTCGATCTGGAGGAGGTATTTGAACAGCAACTCCACCCGCAGCGAGAAGTCGAGCAGGTTGTGCCCCAGACAGAAGCGCCGGAACAGCGTCACGCACTCCTGCGCCTGATGGAAGACCACCTTGCGGGCCTGCTCCCCGTCCCAGGACGCGCTCAGGCGCGGCCCGATCTCCTCGTAGGGGAACCCCATCAGCGCCGACTTGCCCAGGCCGTCCAGGAGCTGTCCGCAGATCCGATGCTGGGGAATCGAGACCCCCTCGAAGTACCCCTGCCGCTCGATCAGGGGCCGGACGATGCCCATCATGTAATACTGCGCCGTCTCCAGCGCCAGAAAAATCGGCGGCAGGTCGGGCCGGGCAAACCCGGCGGCCCCCGCCACGGCGGGCCAGGCCAGGTCCACCGCGTGCCGCGCCAGCCCCCCCAGGGTCAGCGTCTCCACGGCCTCCCCCGCGGGCAAATCCGCCCGTCGCAGCCTCGCCCGGTAGGGCCGTAGGAGGCTCCGCTGCGGGGCCGTCACCAGGATCGACCGCCCCGGCACGCCGGATCGGAGGAGTTCCTCCAGCCGGGCCACGGCCGCGGTCGTCTTCCCCGCCCCCGCCGGGCCAGAGAGGAACGTCGCGCCGGAGTCGGGGATATGAAAAAGGTCCATCATCGGCGTCTCACTATCGAGGAGACCAGCGCGGGAACTGGCCTCCCCGGAGCGGCTGGATCTCCTGAAGCTGCGTCCCGTCGGCGTTCATCACCATCAGCCTGTGCCGGACCGTAAAGGTCTCTTCCATCACTTCCTGGGACTCAAACGCGATCCGCTTCCCGTCGGGCGACCAGGTGGGAAACCGAAAGATGTGGGTGGGGTCCGCCCCGGACGTGAGCCTCTGAATCTGGCCCCCGTCCGCGCGCATCCTGTAGATCTCGAACTCCCCCACACCGGTGGTCTGCCCCCCCTTCTGGTGTTGATTGGACTCAAACGCGATCATCGTCCCGTCCGGCGACCACGCAGGCGCCCCGTAGATCGCCCCGCCGGGGGGCGTCAGCTGGACCCTGTGCGAGCCGTCCGCGTCCATCAGGAAAATATCCACACTGTTCCCGACGCCCGGCGTCGTCTGAAAGGCGATCCGCCTCCCATCCGGCGACCAGGAGGGGAGTTCGTCGTTCCCGGCGGCGTCCGTCAGGTTTCGCAACCCGGAGCCATCCAGATTGACCACGAAGATATCCCACCCCTTCTCCTCGGAGGCCTTGGTCTGGAAGGCGATCTTCTGGCCGTCCGGGGACCAGGCCGGGGCCAGTTCGGAGCCGGTGTCCCCGGCCACCCTTCGGGGTTGCGCGCTATCGAGGCTCAGGACATAGATGTCGTAGTCCCGCCTCCCCCCGCGATTGGACGCCACGGCAAGCTGCCGGGCATCGGGAGACCAGGAGGGGCCGCTGTAGTCCGCCGCGTCGTTCGTGAGGGGGACCGCCCCCGACCCGTCCGGGCGCGCGACCAGAATCTGGAGCTTCCCGTTCCCGTCTTCGGCGATAAAGGCGAGACGCCCCTGGGTATCTGAGCGGTCGGGGCTGAGGGCGTCCCTCGGCGCGCCGCAGGTCAGAAGGGTCGCCAGCGCCCAGACGACAGCCGCCCACCTTCTCATCAACGGGACTCAGCGCTTACTTCTCGCTCCAGGTATCCACCCGCCTCCGCCCGGCCCAGCACGGTCAGGATCGTCTCCACCAGCGTCCGCGCCGACTCCACGCTCAGCTCCACCGCGACCCTGGCCCCCGGCCCCTGCGCCTCATTCACAAAGTCGATGTTCAGCGCGTGCTCCAGCGGCGCGTTGAAGGGGTGGTCGTAGGACACGTTCGCCTGACGCACGGGGAACCAGCCCGCGCCCCCCTTGCCGCTCCCATAGACCTCCACCTGATTGACAATCATGGTGCACATCGTCGCGCTCCTTTCTGCGCCCGGGGGACGGGCTACGCCGACTTCGCAGACGCCGTGAGATGCCTTTCCAGGAAGGCGAACAGCCTCTTCCAGCCGTCCGAGGCCTGCTCCTGCCGGTAGTTCGGCCGGTCATAGTAGAAGAAGCCGTGGCCCGCCTTGGGATACCTGTGGAACTCGTAGACCTTGCCGTGCTTCTTGAGCTCCTCCTCGTGCCGGTCCACCTGCTCCGGCGAGGGGCTCCGGTCCTCCTCGCCAAAGAGGCCCAGCAGCGGACACGACAGGTCTCTGGTATAATCAATCGGGGCGACGGGTTGCCTGGGCGTGAGGTCTTCTTTGGCCATCACCACGCGCCCCCCCCAGCAGTCCACGGTCGCGTCAAAGCCCTGCACGCGACACGCCGCGAGGAAGGCCTGGCGGCCCCCCGAGCAGGTCCCGAACACGCCCACCTTGCCGTTGACGTAGGGGAGCGCGCGCAGGTGGAGCATCGCCCCTTCGAGGTCCCCCACCACCTGATCGTCCGGGACGCCCCCTGCCGCGCGCACCTTGGCCGCCACGTCCTCAGGCGTCCCGTGGCCGTCGCGGCAGTAGAGATCGGGGGAGATCGCCGCGTAGCCGTGGTGGGCGAACTTGCGCGTGGCCTCCCGGTACCACTCATCCCAGCCGGGCGCGTGGTGGATCACGACCAGGCCGGGGAAAGGCCCGGCGCCCAGGGGCCGGGCCAGATAGGCGTGGATGGCGTCCCCGCGAGCGCCGTGAATCGTGACGGTCTCCGCCAGCATGCCCTCATACATATTTGTCTGATACATAGTTCCCTCTCCTGTTTATCTTTTTCTCCTCTCTCCTTCACCCCTCGTCTTTCACCTTCCTGACCATCCCGGCCCACCCGTCCACGAACAGCAGGTCCCCGGTCCGCACCCGCTCCGTGACCCCGTCCACGTTGACCACAGCCGGGATGCCCAGCTCGCGGGCCACGATGGCGGCGTGGGAGGTCGGCGCGCCGATCTCCGTGACCACGGCCGAGGCCGTGCGGAACAGCGTCGTCCACGCGATGTCCGTCGTCCGGGCCACGAGCGCCTCGCCCGGCCGGAGTTCCCCCCCCTGTTCCACGCCGGACAGGACGCGCGCGCGGGCCGTGACCCGGCCAGGGGAGGCCCCGAACCCCCGGAGCGCGTCCCCGGCGCCGGGATCGGGGACGAAAGGGACCAGCCTCCCGTCCGGCAACTCCGCCAGCAGCCGGGACGGCGGCGGCCAGCCGAGCATCCGGAGATAGCGCGCCCGCCGGCGCTCGACCCGACCCGCGACCCCCTCGCCCGCGCGATCCGTCGAACCCCCTTCCAGCAGGGCCTCGATCTCTCCCCAGAGGAGATAGAAAATATCTTCAGACTCTCTGAGAATCCCCCGGTCCCGCAGCCGCCTCCCGACCTCAAACAGGAGCTGCCGGAGGCTCCACGGCGTCCGGACCAGATTGGCGCGCGCGGCCTCCCGCCTCCGCTGCCAGGTGCGGGCAGAACGCACCATGAACCGCAGAGGAAAAGAAGGCGTGAGGCGTGAGGCGGAAGGCAGGCCCTCTCCCTCCCCCAAACCTGGAGAAAGGCCCTTAGTGCCCCCTCCCTCTCCCGTACGTACGGGAGAGGGAGGGGGATAGGGGGTGGGTGAGGGCCTGTTGCCTGTTGCCTCGTGCCTCACGCCTGCCATCTCCCGCGCCAGGCGAAGCACCTCCCCGGGCCGCTCCTTCCATCGGGGCTGCGCCAGCTCCGCCTCGTTCTCGCAGCGGAAGCCGCAGGCGTCTATGAACCTCGTCAGGTGGCGCTGGACCTCCGGGTCGTCGTCCGGCCTGCCGGGGTTGGCCCGGAGCCAGTCCGCCAGCGCGGCAAGCTGCCTCGAAGGCTCCAGACTCTCCATCTCCCCTCCCCGGATCAGAGCCCCCACCTCTGCGCCCGGCGCATCCGGGGCCTTTTGGGCGACCACCTGCATCATCGTGCTCAGAAGTCCGTTGGCGAAGCCGGTCGCAACGCTCATCGTCTCCAGCGCCGGATAGATCCGGGCCCGCCAGGACCTCAAAAAGGCCAGCAGCCGGGCGTCGCTCGCCCCCTCGGCCAGGGCAGTCCGCACCTCCTCTTCGAGCGCCTGCACGGCCTCCCGCGCCCTGCGGAGGTGTCTCTCGACAGAGGCCATCCAGAGGACGTGCCGGACCAGGATCGCCGGCAGCCTGAGCAGGAAGGGGAGCCTCGGCGCCGGGCGATAGGCCACGACCCTCGCCAGGTCCGGGCTGTCCCCGAACATCCGGAGAAGGTTCTCCACCCGGAACCCGGGAAAGACCGCCATCACCGAGGCCATGCTGCTGTAACTCATGTAGAACAGCCCCTTCACCAGCCGCAGGGTCGGCCCGTCCGGCTCCGAAAACCCGGAGAAGCGGAAAGAGACCCGGAACGTCTCCCCGATGTTGTGCCACGCCGCCTCCTCCGACAGCGGCGTCAGCGGCCGGGGGAGGGCCTCCTGGAGGTTGGCCGCGGTCCAGAGCCGGAACCGCTCCGGGAGCGGGGCGGAGAGCGGGGCCGTGACCGGGCGGGCCTGGAGCAGCCAGACCCGTCCACTCTCCAACGCCCACTCGATGTCCTGCGCGCCCCCGAGACGCTCCGTCACCCCTCGCGCCAGGGCCTCCACCCGCCCGCGGAGGTCCTCCGGCAGCGGCGCAGGACCGGCCCTGCCCGACACCAGCTGATCCCCCAGGCCCCGGACCCCCTCGACCCACACCGCGCCGTCCCCCCCCGCGAAGGCCACGCCCGCATACTCAGGGTCCAGCATCCGCTGCACGACCACGCACATCCTGCCCGCCGCCCCATCCCCCCGGTAGCTAACCGCCCGCGCGCCCGCCCCTGAGGCGCGGCACGCCTCCACCGCGCGCAGGAGCGCCTCCTCCCCCTCCACCCCCAGGAACGTCTCGAACTGCCCGGCGTAGGAGAGAAGGTCCGAGTCCTCCTCCTCCGCCGACGAGCGCACCGCCACCCGGCCCGCCCCCAGCCGCCGGTAGGCCGCCGCGATCTCCTCAGCCGTCGCCTCCGGGGCCGCCACGAACCCCTCCGGGACCTCAAAACCGGCGGCCAGGAGCCTGGCCAGCCCGCGCGCCTTGCCCCCGACCCGATGTCCTTCGGCGATCTCATTGAGAAAAAGAACGGATGTCGCCATCACTCCGGCTGTGGAAAGTGAATCTGAAATCGTCAGGCCGTCCAAGTTTGCCGCCTTCGGCCGAGTAAGGCCACCCCCATCAACAGCAGGGCCAGGATAAGATAGACGCCCGGCATACCTCTGGCAACCGATGCGTCGGCAGCGCCCATGAAATCGAGCTCCGGCATCTCCTTCGGGTGCGTGGGTCCCAGGTACCAGAGCAGCACGTAGACTACCTCGAACAGCTTGTGACCGCCGCTCCACGCCCCCAGCGCCAGGGCCAGGGAGGGGATGAACAGCGCCCCGGCCGCCCACGCCCCCAGCGCAGGCCATTCGCCGCCGAGGAGCAGCCGCAGTCCTGCGCCGCCCCCCAGCAACACCGTCACGCTCAGGCCCGCCAGATAGGCGGCCGGCAACTGCCGCCGCAGGGGGTGGGCGGAGGAGAACACCAGCTGGTCGGTGCGCTGGCGCGCCTCGCGGCAACCCATCGCCGACCATAAAAGCAACGGCCAGAGCCAGGCCATCGGGAGCCACCGCTGCCGGACCTGGTCCGCGGGAGCGAACAGACCGCCCCCGACCCAGACCAGGGCCGCGGCGTACCACCACCAGCGCTGGCCCTTGAGCATCAGGCGCAGCTCGGCCAGCCATACGGACCTGAAACCGGAGTGACCAGGAGAGAATCGAGCGCTCCAGGATAAAAGGAAATCAGGCGCTCTTAGGCGACGCGCCTCATCCGGCGTCGCGCCCTCGCCCTCCCCGCTCGCGCGGCGCGGCCTTTCGCGGGAGGGGTCAAAGCGGTCGAAGAACAGGCCCCCTGCCACGGCAAGACCGGCCGCCGCCCCCAGCCACAGCACGCGCCCCAGCGCCAGCCCCGGCGTCCAGTCCACGCCCGTCCAGAGAAAGGTCCTCAACCCTCCCGGCGGCGTCTCCTGCCAGGTCAGGTCGAACCCCCCCTTATAGTCCGGGTAAGCGGCGCGCGCCGCCGCGCCCATGCTCTTGTAGAGAATCTGCAGGCCCGACCAGTCCAGAAAGGGCGTGGGGGCAAAGAGCGCTCCCATGAGAAGAAACGCCCACCCGAAGAAGAACACGGCATTGCCCAGGCCGCCGCGCAACCAGAGTACGGCCTCGAACAGCACCGCCAGGGCGGCCACAAAGGCCATCGTCGGGAAGGCCAGCAGCAGGAGCGGCGACCAGAGCGCCCACAGGTCGGGCGCGGCAAGACCGCCCTGGCGCGCCTGCATGACGAGCGCCGCCAGCCCCAGCAGGCCCGCCAGCGCGGACAGGACGGCCAGGTTGCTCAGCCACTTGCCCAGCAGATAGGCCGGCGCAGACAGCGGCGTCGTGGCGATGACCTCCCCCACACCCGTCTGCGCATCCCGCTCCACGGCGTTCTTGACCAGATAAAAACCGAACAGCGACAGCATCCCGATGACCTCCGCCGCCATCAGGCCGCCCACCCAGGCCGCGTTCAGCTCCCCCCGGTACTCGTCCAGCTTCAGATAGAACACCCCCGCGTTGATGGCGTAGCCGAAATAGACGACCGCCGCCAGCGCCAGCAGGAAACTGTAGCGCCGCGTGCGCTCCAGAAAATCGGCGCGGGCCAGGTGGTAGAGGACGCGCAAGGTCTTCACGCCGGACCCCCTTCCCGGCCGTTGGCGATGAAATACAGGTAAGCGTCCTCCAGCGTGGGCGAAACGGCCCCGGCGGAGGCGTGCGGCGCGGCCTCGGCCACCACCCGCGCGTGCACCCCGTCCTCGCGCCGCAGGGCAGCGGTGACGAGGTGCCTCTGTTTGACCCCCGGCAGGTCGACGCTCGGAATCACCCACTCCCACACCTTTCCGCCCACCGCGCGCAAAAGCTGCTCCGGCGCAGCGCGCCTGAGCAGACGCCCCCTGTCCACCAGGGCGATGTCCGTCGCCACCGCCTCCACGTCCGACACGATGTGCGTGGAGAGGATCACGATGCGCTCGCCGGAGAGTTCGGACAGCAGATTGCGGAAGCGCACCCGCTCCTCCGGGTCCAGCCCCGCCGTCGGTTCGTCCACAATGAGCAGCTGCGGGTCGTTGAGCAGGGCCTGCGCAATGCCGACGCGCTGCCTCATCCCCCCCGAATAGGCGCCCAGCGGCCTCTTGCGCGCATCGGTCAGGTTCACCACCTCCAGCAGTTCGTCGATGCGCCTGCGCGCCGTCCGCCCGTCCAGCCCTCGAATGGCAGCCAGGTACTCCAGAAACTCCACCGCGTTCAGGTGGGGGTAGACGCCGAAGTCCTGCGGCAGATAGCCCAGCGCCTCGCGGAGCGAATCCGGCTGGCGGGCGATATCCGCGCCGTTCCAGACGACCCTGCCGGAGGTCGGTCGGGTGATCGTCGCCAGAATGCGCATCAGCGTGGATTTGCCCGCGCCGTTTGGCCCCAGCAGCCCCAGCACGCCGGAGTCAAACTCCAGGCTGAAGTCTTGCAGGCCCCACACCCTGCGGTTGTACTGCTTGCTCACGGACTGGATGCAGAGTCTCATGGCTCACAGCGCCGCCTCATCAACAGGTTCTAAGACCACGCATCCCCCCAGTCGGTCTTCCTCGCGCGCCGCCAGTTTTCCCTGTCACTGCGCGTCACCGTGACGGTCTGAATCCCCTCTCCGGCGCAGAGCAGGATGCGCGCGTGGCCAGAACGGCGCAGCGGGTGGCGAAGGACGCGGGCGCGGACGGGCTGGACCGGGCCTTTCGATGCGGCGACGTAAGAGAACTTCTCGTCCTCATACCCCAGCGCGCCGGTCTTGAGGCGTCGGTGCAGCGACGACCGCTCAAGACGCTGCGAAAAGTGGCACCAGTCGCCTGCGGGCATCGGGCAGTCCCCCTGATGCGGACACGGGGCGATCAGGCGACCGCCCAGCCCGATGAGGTCCTCCCGAAGCAGCCGAATCAGGCCGAAGCCGGCCGTCGTCCCCGGCTCGATGACGACCAGCGCCGCGCGCGCCGCCGACCAGGCCGCCCTCAGGACCTCGCGCGAGACATCCCTCTCCACCTCCCCGAGCGCGTATGAAGCGATCACCAGATCGTGCGCCGGGAGGGACCCCACCGCGCGCAGGTCCGCGCGCACCCAGTCGGCGTTCTCAAGCAGGGCATTCTCTCCGGCCTTCGCCAGGGCCCTCCCCATCCGGATCCACCCCTCATCCTGTTCGACGAGCGTGACCTGCCGCAGCCCCTCGAAGACCTCCGCCGCCGCCCAGCCGGCGGTCCCCGGCCCTGCGCCCAGGTCGAGCAGGCTGGCGACTCGCCCCTCCGGCATCAGCCGCCGGACCTCCGCAAAGACAGCGCGCGCAGCCGCGAACGTCGCGGGCAACCGCACGGCGACGTAGGCGAGGCGGTCTGCCTCCGAGGCGATGAAGGCCCCTCTTGCCGGGCGCTGAGCCCGGTAATTTTCGGATAGCTCCGCAGCCGCCCGGCTCAGGGACGGCAGGTCGCACCGGGCAGTCTCCTGTTCAATGGCCTGGCGCAGATGCAATGGAAGCGGCGACATCGACTCCTTTACCCAAACCCCCTTCAAACGGGGAAACGGCTATCCGCGCCTCCACGAAATCGAATCTGGAACTCAGGAACTCAGGAACCCCCCCCTTCTTTTTTTCCTGATTTCCTGAGTTCCAAATGGTATATCCGCCGCAGCCCCTCGGCGACCCGAAAGACCAGGTAGACGGGGGGCATGAGCGCGAAGTTGTAGAAAAACCGGAGCAGGGCCGCGCCGACCCCCGGCCCCGCCCGCCCCTCGTCGGCGTCCCACATGGCGATGAACGGCGCGCACCCCTTTCGGAACCGCTCGCTCCAGGCCCGGACCTCCTCCTCCGAGCGCCCGCTCTCCCGGAGGAGCGCCTCCGCCACCGCCTCGTCATCCCCCCCTTCTCGGAGCAGCTCCCGGACGCGGGCGTCGCCGGTGCGCAGGAACTTCAGGAGCTGGCGGTCGGCATAGTCGAAGTCCCCGAACAGATAGCCGTTCATGAGGTCCCGCCCCTGCCGCTCCCCCTCCAGCGCCCGCCGGCCCTTGTCCAGCATGCGCGGCAGCCAGACGCACCCCCTCAGCGTCTCACTCCACCGTCTCGGCATCCAGCCTTCGGCCATTGGAAGCGCACCCTCCCTGTAAAGGTCAGAATCGCTTAGAAAACTCGATCAAACCACCAAGACACCAGGACACAAATGAGATGTAGAAAAAACCCGCCAGATCAGCCATCCAGCGGGAACCTTCTCAGCGACACGCTTGAGCCTTCGCCGAGGGGCGCAGCGGACCGGCGATAGGCTCCACACCATTGTCCTTCGCTGTTGGTGAAGCGCTCGTGCGCGCAGGCGGAGATAGTCAGAACTCGACGAATTCCTCAGGGTAATGTGACAGGTCGAGTCTCTCCTCGTCGGGTACGAGTCTGATTCCCCACTGCTGCATCGCCAGGGCGCCAAAAAGGATTTCGATCTGAGTGCCGTCCTCGTCGTTCCCGATCTCGTCTATCACCATCGCGTGGGTTGAGATCGGGCGACCCTGGATTTCGGCCTCGAGAAGCGCTGCTGTGTTCGTTTCCTTCACTCCTCCCCCGATGGCGCTTCGAAATGTGCGTGGCGTCGACGAGGTCTTCAGAACCTGCGCGACCGACGGAACCACATAAGTGTTTCGAGCGCCGGTATCGAATAGTGTCCAGCACTCCCGTCCGTCAACTTTGACCATCTGCCTGATTCTTCCCATGCCAGATAGACCTCCGCATTTTCAATCCAACGATTAGGTTCACTGGCGCGTATAGCGACGTAAAGTGCAACCCGTTGTTGGCGCTTCCGTTTCAGTCGTCCTTCCTGCCTTCGAGCCGGTCTGCCACATCTCGTTCCCATCCGCACTCGTGGCGGTTGAGTTCTCCGATCACCGCCTCGGCTTTGTCACCAAAACATTCGCGAAGGGATTCCGTGATTTGGCGATAACGTGACTCAATACCGTTGGCATATCTCCGAATCTCGTCGGCGACGGCAGCACGCTGGTCTTCCGGAATCGCCCGACGCATGGCTTCCGTTCTCGCTCGGATCTCTTCCTTGGGAATTACTCGCAACATGAATCTCCTCTTGCACTAACGCTTGCCGATAAGCTGCGGGCGCCGAAGGCGACCGTCAGCTTCATCGGCTTGTTAGGCGCCCTTCCGACCGACTGGTAAAGTACCGTTGACAATAGTGGTAGGGATGCCGGTCCTGGAATCGCCCGAGGTTGTCAACGACTGTCACGATGCGACATCGCGCCGTTCCACCATTTTTCTCGCCGCGTAGCCCACGCCCCACCATCTGCATGTAGCGCACCGGGCTGAAGACAGCGCGGGAGATGAGCACCATGTCAGTCTTCGGGGCATCAAAACCGGTGCTGAGAACGGTGTGATTGCAAAGGACGCGGACTTCGCCGTGCTGAAATCGCTCCAAGAAGTAACGCCGGGCCGCAGTTGGAGTGTTGCCACTGACCGCCGCGGCGGGGATGCCATACAGATTGAGGCGCGCTGACATCTCCTCGGCGTGCAAAACAGAATTGGCGAACAACAGAATCAAACGCTCCTCTGTCGCTTTGATGCGGTCCACGAGACGTTCATTACGCTGCTTGCTTCCGGCAAGGCGCTGGTTGATGGCTTCGAGGAGATTCTCGAAGTCAATTCCTTCCCACGGCTCCGGCAGTTTTGAAAGCCGGTCGATCTCCTCCGGCAACAGGCCGACGCCACTATCCAGTGCCTCGGTGTCCACTTCCGCGAGGACGCCTTGTTGACGCAGGCGGATATGCAGGTCTTCCTGATTGGTCGGCAGCCAGAGGTTGTCAAAGCGTCGCGCCAACCTTTGGCTTTCTGCATCGTCCGTGCGGAATGGTGTCGCGCTGAGACCGAGGATGAGTGGCTCGTCCTTCGCAGGCGCTCCGGGCCTCGGCGCTTCCGCATCGAGCCAGCGCAGGAGGTTCGTGTAGCTCGGTGTGATGGCGTGGTGGCATTCGTCCACGACGACCAAGCCGGGTTTCCGGAGCCATGCCAGCCCATCGGTTCCCATCCGGCTGTTCAGCGTCTGGATGGACGTAACGACGACCACGGGCTTGTCCGGCTCCTGAATGGCCGGATTGGGATTCCCGCCCCACAGGCGAACAATGCGCAAGTCGGTCCTTTGAGCGCCGAGATTGAGCCACACTTGACGAAAGGCTTGCACTGCCTGTTCACAAAGCTCATCGGTCTGCGCCACCCAGATGACACTGCGGGAGTCGCCTTTAGGCTTGAGGACAAGCAACACAGCCGCCTCAACCGTCACACGGGTTTTGCCACCGCCTGTGGGCAGGCTCACCACCGCGCGCCGCCGTGTTGTGCCGCTGGTGACCAACGCCCGGATACCTTCGAACACTTCCCTCTGGAAATCATGAAGCGGTGGCAACTCGATGGGGCCGCTGATGAACTCCTCGGATTCGCGCCTCCCTTCCGGCGACGTGACGAACTCCTCAGGAAATCCGATGCTGGCGACGAAGGCGCGTGCCTCGGCGGTGTTCCATCGGGAGGGCGGCTTCAAACCCTCCGCTTCCAGCGTGTCTTTGAGGGTCGTGAGAGCAGCAGGGCCAAGTTGCGCAAGCGTCAGTTTGCGAGTTGAAGCGGCGTGCATAGCTGGATGAAATCCATGCCCGCGAGGTTTCCGAGCGCCTGCCGTAACGGATCCACACGATTGCCCACAGCCAGGAGTAATCGGTCTGCCAGCGTTGAGCCTTGCGCCACTCTCATGCGCAAGGTATCCACTTGCGCGTCGCCCAGGATGCGCAACGCTTCTCCAGGCGTGTGTTTCAGCCACCCCGCCGCGGCAACCTCAGCCAGCAGACGCTGGAGCCTGTCAACACGCGACAACGAGGCCAGTTGCGCCAGATCGAGAAGCAAGGTGTTCTCCCACATCAGGCAGGGCACAGGGTCGGCGTGTCCGGAGATGATCAGCTTCAGGCCGCCCACCGGCTGGCATCGTGCGATGTTCTTGACTTCATCCCGCAAGACCTCGGCCAATTCAGGGGATGTCGAAACGAAGAGATCGGCTGGCCCTGTCTGCTCCGTCCATTCCGGCGACATCAGTTCTGAGAGGTTGCGCGCTCCGCTCTCAAGCCACAGCCTCAGCGCGTACTCGTCCAATGTTACAACAATGCGATTCGAAGTTCGTGCGCGTTGGGCGAGGTCCGGTGAGCCGGTTACGAAAACCTGCGCCAACGGAATCTCATCCCCCTCGTTGCGAAGCGATTGAGGAACGACGCCATCTTTCGCCGCGCCTGCCCAAAGCTCGCGTAAGGAATCGTCCGCAAGGGCTGGTGGAATTGCCAGCGCCTTGATGAGCGATCGCCATAGTGCATGAATCTCGGCTTGTGTGGCAGGGACTGGCGGGGTCGCGCCTTCCAGCTTTTCGAGCATAGGCCGTAGCTGCTCCCATTCTGGCATCATTGCCAGCGCAGGCACACAGCGCCTGGCAACAACCGCCGCCAAGCGGACACTCTCGTCGCCGACCCGCACCGTGCCGTGTTTGAGCAGGAACCACGGTAGTGGATGCAAAACGTCTATCTTGGGATAACTCGGGGTAGTGTGTCCAAACTTCAGTCGCTCGGCGAATTCGCCTCGGGTAAATTGGGTAAGCAACCGTCCGGTGAGCTTCGCGTTTGGCGTGCTGATCAACTTTGGCAGAAAGGTCCAACCTTTGGGGAGCGTAAGGCCGAATGGCTTCAAGAGATACCTGGTTGCCCTCCTGCTCTCATTGTTCCGATAGTGGCTCTGCCAGTGGTGCAACCATTCGTTCAATTCGGCGTGATCGCCGGCTCCAATTACTCCTTTCGGAAAATCACAGACGCCTAACGCTGCTAGCGATACGCCGTCCTCATCGTGAGTTGAGAAATCAACCAACACATTCTGATTTGCAGAAGCATCGTCAGGGCCGACTAGCGCGCCGGGCAACAGAACTTCGTCCCTCAAAACCCATTCGCCATCGCGCCGCCGCACGCGGATTCCACAGGAATTCTGCGCGACGAACTGTCGGCGGGCGGTTTCAGGAGCCGACCGTAGACATTGCCAAAAGGAGCGCCAGCGCTCATCCAAAGGTGATTCCCGCGCAGTGTGGTTTGGAAGCGATCCACGCAGCACCTCCAACCACACGCTGTCGTCCAGCGGTTTCACCTTCATCACTTCCGCAAGAATCCGCTTCGCTTCCGCAACCTCGCACAACGGCCGTGCGACCGGATGTCGGCCATCAGGAACGTGGATGCCTTCGGGCGCGAAGACCGCCTGATTCGCGATCAGCAATTGACCATCATCTGATGGGATGATGACAAGCAGCGGGCGAACCGGACTCCACTCCCCCAGCCTGCAATCCCTCTCGTATGCCTCGGTCAGCTTGAGCACCTGGACGGCCTTCTCCAATTCAACGGAAGCGACGGCTGCGAACCATGAAGTTGCTTCACGCCTCCGAAGATTGGGGCACGACGGTTGTTCTGTGCCTTGCGGCTTCAGCCGCTCTGCCAGTGCATTCAAGCGACTGCTACGTTGCCGCTCCAGGCACGAAGGATGAACCATCTGCGCCAGTTCATCCCCACAAGCGAGGGCCTGCTGCCAATAACGGGCGAGGTCGGCGTTGTCCCGCGGATGCCGCCACAACTCACGACCTAGCCGTAGGACACCTGTCGCATCCGGAATTACCGCAGCACTTTCAAGAGCGATCCACAGCGTCTCAACAAGCGGTGCTGCATCCTCGTCCTTGCGTTCAAGCTGGCGTGGAAAGGCATCCAGCGCGCAGCCGGGGTCTGCATCCGTGCACAACTGCGGCAGTGTTTCCCCAATGAGCCGTGCCGCTTCATGCATCAGCGCCGTGTTCCACTCGCCGCCAATGATCGCGTTACGGTCGCTGTTCAGCTTCCACGGCGCGTTCAGAATGCCCGGCAGACAGGTCGGCGTATGCGTCGGGAAAAAGGCCCAGAAGCGTCCAGCCTCCTCCCGCTTACCCTCCAGCGGGATCGCCCACGACAAGGGCACCGAATCCCGCGCGTGGATATGCGTCGCATCGGCAACTGCGCGAACGTCGGCAATGGCGACGTCTCGTTTAGCGATACGCCAGCGTGACACCTCACTTCCGCCGTGCAGCAGACAATCGTTGCCGTCCCGCTCGATCCTGAGTGCCCGCGACGGTGTCTCTCCGTCATCGAGGACCAAGCTCGTCGACACGGGAAAGAAGAGCAGGAACTCGGCCGGGAAGGCGCGGATCTCCTCCCGTAGATGTTCGAGGATGTCGCGCGTCTGAACTTCGACCCGGACGATGGTCTCGGCCCACGCCAGTTCACCGAGAACGCCGTCGCCTCTTTGTTCGCCTTCCTCCAAGGACCACGCCAATCGCAGTCCGGGCGCTTCGGTCACGTTGAACTCCCGTTTCAGATCGTCCCGGCACTGGGCAGGGTCGAACCGGATGGCCCCCGACGTCCTCGTAAACAGGTCGATGGGTCCACCGAGCCGGAGCAGAGATTTGAAGCCCAGCCCGAATCGCCCGATCTGGTTACCTCGTTTGGGTGACGAATGAGAGCTGAGCAGAGCGTCTATACCCTCCTCGCTCAATGGGGCACCGGTGTTGGCCACGTAAAGGCGTGACTCCCGAAGCAAGACATGAATCCGGCTGCTGTCGGCGGGCGGCACGCCATGCTCATGGGCTTCAAGTATCGCATCCGCGCCGTTCTGTATGAGCTCCATCACCTGACGATAGCCGTAACCCCCAGCCAGCACCGTCTGCTCGATTCCGTGGTGCTCTCTGAGATCACTGGGGAGTCTGTGGTACGCGTCTTTTCGCGCGGCATTATGGCGTTCTAGAAACAACCTCATTGGCTTTTGCTGCGGGTGCGGACCGTCCAATGTCGCTGCTCCGGAAGAGCCTAACGACCAAGCTTACCTGTGGCAATGGAGCGCAGCGAAAAAGCTGTTTGGTGGAGCGACTTGTTATGCCCCACGTCACGGAAGGTATCTGTCGATGTCAAGAGCGCCGTGAAATACACCCAAGATGTCAATGTCCGACTCTGACCTCAGCAAGTAGGCGATCCGGTAATGCCCATAGAGCAGAATCCGGATTTCACCGTCCGCCTCCGTACGATATATGTGACCAATCTCGGGAAACCGCCGAAGCATCTGCGCTTTTTCGTAGATTCCAGAGACGACCCTCTGAGCCGCGCCTGGGTTATCTGCGGCAATGTAATCGTATATATCGCGAAGCCAGCGATGCGCCTCCTCGGTCCACCTTATTTCTGCCATATCCGAATCCGACGCTCCATATCTTCGTTCGATATCACGCGCCCGCTCCGTGAATCCTCCAGCCCCCGTTCGACCATTCGCTCAAAGGCGAGTTCACGCATGATTTCTTCATAGGTCGCGTCTTCGGGTTGCGACTGAATTACCTCGGTCATCTTCTCTTTCACGTTTGACATATGACACTCCTTACGAATATATGGTTTCTGCATAAGAACCTGTATCCTACCTCCTGTCGGCATAACACACCGCGGCCACCCGGTCAGTAATTTGAGTCTAACCCTTTTTCTTGTCAAGCCCTTAATTGAGCAAGACCGCCACATCCTCGTTGAACGCGGGAACTTCCAGTCTTGCCGGCCCCGCACTTTGAACCTCCGGCATCTCCCTCACCTCGCCGGTCCTGGGGTCAAATGCCCTTACGCTATACCGGCCCGCAGGCAGGGCCAGGGAGAGCGTCACCTTTCGAGGCTCGCACGCCTCCAGTTGATACACCTTCTCGTCCACCAGATAGAAGATATATCTCCCCCGGCCGTCCGTCGTCGCCGCGTGGCCGCAGCCGGGGACCTCCCCGGAGACCAGCCCGACGGCGGGGACCAGCGCGGCCAGGTCATACTGCTCAAGCAGCCGGCGAAAGATGTGGTACCACGCCCGCAGGGGCCGCCAGTCCAGCCGCCTCCCGTCCCCGATCGGGACCCTCCCGGCCCCCGTCTCGTCCGCCTGCGTGAAGGACCAGTCCAGATTGCTGTAGCCCGCCCCGCCGGACAGGAGCATCTCCCACGCCTCGGCCCGGTTGACCGCGAGACGCTCCGGCGCGCCGCGCACCACCCCGGAGAACGTCTCGTCGAAGACAATGGGCTTCTGAAACCGGTCCCGCTCGCGCAGAAAAGGCCAGGTGAGGCCCGCGTACGCCGCCTTGCCGGGGGGCTGAAAGAAGTGCAGCCCCCGCGCCACCGCCTTCCGGGAGATGTAGTGGTAGTTCACGACGTCGATGTCCGGGTTCTCGAAGTAGCTCAGGTCCTCGTGCCGGACCACGGGCCTTTCGGGGTCGTCCGACACCTTCACGACGAAATGGGCGTTGGCGGCAATGAGGTGTCTGTTGGGCAGCCCGGCCTCGGCCTCCCGCAGGACGCGGGCGATGCGGGCGTGCCAGGCCACCACCTTCCGCTCGGTGGCCTCCGAGAAGTCCCTGCCGAAGTTCGGCTCGTTGCAGATCTCATAGTATACATTGTCGAACGGGTTCAGCTCCTCCGCCATTTTCCGGACGAACCGCTCCTGAAAGGCCGTGATGCCCGGCGCGTCCAGGGTCATAAACGCCTGCGGGCTGCCGAGATCCTCCCCCACGCCGTTGACATTGCTAGCACGGCTGCACGGGAACAGGTCGTACTTCCCCTGATCGTAGGGGTTGCAGAACAGGACGATCTCGCAGACCACCCCCCGGTCCCCGCACCTCCCCACGAACGCCTTCAGCCGCTCGAAGTAGGCCGCATTCCATCGCTCCAGGTCAAACCTGTCCAGCCCATCCGCCGCCTTTCCCCGCCCCGCGACCCGCTCCCACGGCATCACCGACCCCTCCGGCGTGGGGGCCAGGGTGTTCATCGGGCCGGGGCCGGGGATGCTCCCGGCCGTCTCCCGGTAGAAGGTGAAGACGCGGGTCGCGTTCTGCCCCGTGCGCCCCATCTCCTCCAGATAGACGTCATAGTCAAAGTCCACGTTGAGCACGGCCCCGTAGTGCTCCGCCGACGTGAGGACCTTGAACGGCCTGCCCCGGTAGACGAAGCACCTGGGGTTGCGCGGATGGACGGAAAAGACCTGGCTGGACACGGCATGTACTCCTGATGAGAGGTTCAACACATCGTGGCCCCTGAAAGGGCAAGATATGACCTCCGGCGGGAGAGTCAAGACAAAAAAGTGCGAAGTACGAAGTACGAAGTGTATCTTTCGACCTTCGACCTTCGACCTTCGACCTTCGACCTTCACTCTCACCACCCATGCACGCTGTGCCCGTCCCCGCGGAACCAGATCGTGTCCACGAGCGCCGAGACCCCGATCC
>CAYRZX010000053.1:0-26165 GCA_964428665.1 uncultured Gemmatimonas sp. | reverse complement strand
TATTATACGAAGAGATAGCTCTCTCCAAACCGCCCAAATTTGGGCCAGATGTCGCCACTTGCGTAACTCATTATAAGGAGATGCATGCGTTCCTGGCTGAAATCGTCGCCGTTTTTTCGCAAGACCGTGGGCTGGACCTGTATCGTGGTCGGCGTATTCCTCGCCATTCCATTTGTCCCCGGCCCCGGCATCCCGCTGATCCTGATCGGTCTCGGGCTGCTGGGCAAGGGTGGGAAATATATCGAGAAATTGAAGGCTTACTTCGTCCGCAGGTCCTCCCGGACGGCCCCGTGAGGGTTGCGTTTTTGTCCTTGACTTTCGCCCTGTATCGGCCTATTGTCATAACCCCATTGCCTTTTCCGTCAACCTCTCCCCTTTGATGGAGGGCCCTTCCATGTCGGATGCCAACTTTGAGGTCCAGACCCCGCCCCAGACCGGTGAAAGTCGCCGGAACAACATCATGGAGGTGCGTCTGGCCAAGGAGGACCTGGGTCTCACGTTCCGGATCGACCCCGAGGCCCTTGACGAACGGTGCAAGATGATCGCCTTTCTCAGCCCCAAGGGGGGGTCGGGCAAGACGGTCATCTCGTCCAATCTGGGCAAGGTCCTCCAGCAGTGCGGGTACAATGTCCTTTTGATCGACGCGGATTTTGAGACCAAGACCCTCACCAACCTGATCTTTCCGGGGCGGAAGGTCATCAAGGAGAATCTGAGCTCCTATTACAAGCACCTGGTCGGGGCTGACGACTCCGACATCTACTCGGGTCTGAGCGGCATCTACGAGGGCACGCAAATCCTCTCCGTGGACGTGAGCCCTCAGGGGAAGCGGATCGATATCCTGCCCTCCTTCTACTCCAAAGAGCAGCAGAGCACCCTCGGCACGAACATCTTCCTGCGGGAGAACCGGCGGAACAACCTGAGCAACGTCACGCACCGCCTCTCCGTGCTGGTGGGGGCCATCAAGTCCCTCAACCGCTACGATTACATCATCATCGACTGCGCCGCCGCCTCCGACGACATCGGCATGGCCGCGGCCATTCTGGCCCCCTTCGTGGTCCTGGTGTCCGAGGTGGACGACGTCTCCTTCGAGGCCCTGGACGACGCCCTGCGCTACACCATCTCCCTGGCGTTCAGCAGCACGGCGGACGGATCCTACCGGATCAAGCAGCCGTTCATCGCCCTGAACAAGGACCCCAACCTCCGCCCCGGCGAGCGGACCAGCCGGCGCTCCGCGTTTCACTGCAAGTACATTCCGGACATCCACAAGCGGTTCGGGAGGCAGTCTTTCCTGGTCCCGGACGTGATCGAGGACGTGGAGTTCGAGTACCAGCTCCACCGCCTCTGGCGGCGCATCTCCGAGTGGAGCACGAGCCCTGAGGAGACGTTCACCGCCGCGGCCTGCCAGCGCGTCATCCAGCTCGAACGCGTCCGGCAGCAGCAGGTGGAGCGCTACTGGAACGCCGACCTCCAGTACCGCAAGCGGAACGTGATCTTCGGCCTCACCATCCTCCTGGTCCTCTCCTCCTGGGTCGGCACCTACGGCTATCTGCAACCCTCCCTGGACGCCATCACCCTGGCCTTCAGCGGCATCGGCCTGTTCGTGTCCGCCGTCCTGCTCTACGGCGTCTGGGAGTACTTCGAGAAGACGATCCGGGCGCTCAAGAACGAGCTCTTCATCGACCCCGCCTCCCGCGAGGAGCATCGCCTCATCGTGAAAGAGCTGAGTCAGCTCATGATGTCGCGGGGGGACCGCGAAGAGGCGCCGGGATACCCCCCTGGCCGAAACGGCAATGAGCAGGAGGCAGATCTCACCCCCGCCCCCTCTCCCACAGGGAGAGGGGAGAAGGCAGCAGGCAGCAGGCCGTGAAGGCAGGGCATTGCCTGCCGCCGGTCACGGTCGTGGGGGACCGGGGGCAGGGCGGCTCCTATGTGCTCCGGGTCAGGGTACGAAGGGATGTCGAGATCGCCTTCGGCGGCTTTAAGCGGGGGCGATACCTTTTTGTGCCTGCGGGCGAATACAGCTACGTCGGGTCCGCGCTCGGCCGGTGGGGGGCAACCGCTCTGGGGTCCCGACTCACCCGGCACGCGACCCGGAGCGGGAGCAGATCGCCCCATTCGATCCGCGCCGCGATGATCGAGACCTTCGAGGCCGCCGGTCTCTGCTGTGGCGACCCGACGCGGGGGCACGGGAAGCGGCTTCGCTGGCATGTCGACTATCTCCTGGACCACGAGGCAGCGGAGCTGGTCTCGGTCATCGCCCTCCGCAACCCGGAGCGGCTGGAGCCGGCCTGGGGAAGATGGTTGGAAGAGGACTCCCACACCCGCATCGTGGAGAAGGGGCTGGGGGCCAGCGACGCGCCTGGGGGCACGCACCTCCTGCGCGTGGAGGCCGGGGAGGGATGGTGGGCCGGGCTGCCGAAAAGGCTGTTTACGTTGCGATCAGGAAGGCGCAAAGTGTAAGGTTCAGGAGGTCTTTGAGTTAAGAATAATTTTGTAAGCCATTGAACTGTAGAATCTTAAAACCCCCACGCCCTGCGCAGGGGGGTTTGTTTTGCCGTTTTGCTTCCTGAATCTCAGATTTTGTCCACGTGGACAAAATTGAGGGCGATTTATACAATTTTATTTGACAATGAATATAGCATGTGTTATATTGTGACATATTTTATGCACGCGAATGAAATATAAGAACAGGAAAAGTTCAAATGTTAGAACAAGTTACAATCAGTCACCGGCCTGGGGGCGACTACCCGGGTCGAATCAAGCGTCTCCGGGCCGGCCTTGGTTTGACACAACAGGCGTTAGCGGGGAAGCTGGGTGTTTCTTTCGCTACCGTCAATCGGTGGGAGAATGGGCAGACCAGACCCTCTCAGCTTTCCTGGAACCAGCTTCGCCAGCTTGAAATGGGTGGGACGGAAGATGAATCCCCGTACGGAAATAAACCAGAGGAATCCCAACTTGACCTTCTCGATTTCACGGCTCCGCCGGAGATCGTCAAGGTCCTGGCCGAAGGTGAGCGCCTTTCCTTCGGGCATTTGATGAATCCCACCTTCGCCACGGAGATCGCCAGCATCGACCCCTTGCCGCATCAGCAGATCGCCGTGTATGACCACCTGCTGAAACAACCCCGTCTCCGGTTTCTCCTGGCTGATGACGCAGGCGCAGGCAAAACGATCATGACGGGGCTTTACATCCGGGAGATGCTCTCCCGCCGTCTGCTTCGTCGGATTCTGATCGTCACGCCCGCGGGGCTTGTGGGAAACTGGCGCAGAGAATTGGCGTCGCTTTTCAACCTGCCCTTCACCATCGTAAGCGGCGCAGACGCGCGTGTGGAAAACCCGTTCATCGGGGAGAGTAGCCATTCCGTGATCATCAGCGTGGATACCCTCGCCAGCCCGAGGGTCTTCGCCCGGCTGAGGGAATCCGAGGTGATTCCGTACGACCTGGTCGTCTTTGATGAGGCGCATAAACTCTCGGCGGACCGGGGCACGGACATGCGGGTTCGCCTGACCGATCGTTACTGCCTCGCCGAAGCCCTTGCGGGAGTTCGGAGTCTTCAGGAACGCTGGGGCCTGGGGTGGAGCGCACATCATCTTCTGCTCCTCACCGCCACGCCCCACATGGGCAAGGATTACCCCTATTATGCGCTCTGGCGGCTCCTCGAACCCAACGCGCTTTCCACGCCCGAAGCCTTCGAGGAGTTTCCGTCAGAGCAGCGACGGCTGCATTTCATCCGGCGCACCAAGGAGGAGATGGTCTATCTCGACGGCAGGCCGCTCTATCCCAGGCGGATCTCCGACACACTCGGGTACGACCTCAACAGAGGGGACATCAGCGAGCAGACCCTGTATGATGAGACGACGGATTATCTCCGATTCGTCTACAACAAGGCCAAGCTTCTGAACCGCGAGGCGGCGCGTCTGGCCATGAGTGTCTTCCAGCGCCGGCTGGCGAGTTCCACGTATGCCCTGCTGCGTTCCTTCGAGCGCCGGGTCGAGAAGCTGGACCAGGTCATCCAGGACGTGCAGGACGGCAAGCTGACCGCCGAACAACTCATCTCTTTGCAGCGCCGCATCTCCGAGGATGTGGATGTCTTTGACACCAAGACCGCTGACGACGAAGCCGGCGAGGAGGGCCGCGAGGAGAACGAACTGGCCGAGGACAGGCTTTTGCAGGGCGTTGTGGCTGCGTCCCTGGCCGACCTGCTGGCGGAGCGGGAGCAGGTCAAGCAGCTTCTAAGCCTCGCAAAAAAGGTGTATGAAGCGGGCGTCGAGTCCAAGTTCGAGAAGCTCCGCGAACAACTGATGGCCCCGAAGTTCCGGGGGGAGAAGCTCATCATCTTCACCGAACACCGGGACACGCTGGAGTTCCTGGTGCGACGCCTGAACGGGATGGGGTATACGGGCCAGATCGCCCAGATTCACGGGGGAATGCATTACACCCTTCGTGAGGGCGAGGTGGACCGGTTCCGCAAGCCGGTGGACGAGGACGGGGCGCAGTTCCTGGTCTGCACGGACGCGGCGGGCGAGGGGATCAACCTTCAGTTCTGCTGGATTATGATCAATTACGACGTGCCGTGGAACCCGGCCCGTCTGGAACAGCGCATGGGCCGCATCCACCGGTACGGCCAGAAGCACGACCCCGTCATCATCCTGAACCTCGTTGCGCCGTCCACGCGAGAGGGCAGGGTGCTCAAGACCCTGCTCGATAAGCTGGAGAAGATTCGCGAGGAGCTTCAGTCCGACAAGGTCTTCGACTGCATCGGTCGGATCTTCCAGGGCGTCTCCATCAAACAACACATGGAGCTGGCCGTCACCGAGGACCCGCAGGACGTGGCGCGGGAGCTTGACGGTCGCCTGACCCGAGAGCAGGTCGAGGCGCTGGCGGCGCGGGAGAAGACCCTGTATGGCTCCGGTGGTGACGTGTCGAGGGAACTGCCCCGGCTGCGCGCCAATCTGGATCAGGAGGTCCATTTCCGGCTGTTGCCGGGATACGTCCGGCAGTACGTCGAGCAGGCCGCGCCCCTTGTAGACATCGAGATTGAAGGGGATGCGGGAGGATTCTTTTCCTTTCGGCCTCGGCGTCTCGGCGCGCTCGACCCGATTCTCCCGGCGCTGGAGCCGTACCCGGAGGAGGCGCGGGAGCGGCTTTCGGTATCCCGTCCGCCGGATCGGAAGGAGGCCATCTGGTTTCATCCGGGGGAGCCGGTGTTTGACCGGTTCCGTGGGCTGGTTTCCGAACGGCTTGCGGGCGTGGGCAGGCGTGGCGCGGTCTTCGTGGACCCGACCACTCCAAAGTCCTACCTGTTTCACCTGGCGTTGTTGTCTGTCGTGCGGGGGGCCGACCCGGAGTTTCCCGACCTGTCCAGGGAGGAGGCGCTGGAATGCCGTCTCGTCGGGGTGAAGCAGCACGAGGGCGCGGAAGTGGACCTCTGTCCGGTCGAGCATCTCCTGCTCCTCAAGGGGGGGCACGGCCTGCCACCGTCGGCCCAGCGAATGGCGGTCGCGGCAGAAGGGATGAAGGAACAGGCTCTCGCCTTCCTGATCGAGCGGGTGGCGCGGGAGATGGCGCTGGCACGCAAGAAGCAGCTTCTGGAAAGCCTCCCGGAGCGGGAGGGATTCATCCAGCGGGGATTCGACTTCGAGGAGGCGGAACTGGCCGCGATCCGTGCCCGGCACTCGGACAGGGCGCGCGCCGGGAACCGCAAGGCCGTCGAGGCGGTGGAGGAGGTCAAGCGTCAGCAGAAGCAGCTTGCCAGCCGCAGAACAAGTGCGCTCACGGTTCTGAGGCGGGAACCGGAGCTCATCGCCCCTGGCTCCGTCACCTTTGTGGCGCACGCGCTGGTCGTGCCCTCTGCTGATCCGAAGGATTTGCAGGAACACGAGGTCAACGTCGAGATGACCGCCATGAAGGTGGCCAGGGCGTTCGAGGAGGCGGCTGGGGCGAAGGTGCTGGATGTTCATACGCCGGACCTGGCCCGCGCGGCGGGGCTGCCGGACCACCCCGGTTTCGACCTGCTCTCCATCCGGCCAGAAAATGAGAAACGAGGCATTGAGGTCAAGGGGCGCGCCAGGACAGGCGACGTGGAGGTATTGGCCAACGAGTGGGCGAAGGCCTGCAACATGCGGGACGGATACTGGCTCTATGTCGTTTACGACTGCGCCACGCCGACGCCGAGGCTTGTTCGGGTGCAGGACCCGTTCGGGAGGCTTCTGGCGAAGGCCAAGGGGAGTGTCTTAATCGGTCCGCAAGCGATGCTGGCAGCACAGGAGGAGCGTGCGTCATGAGCCAAATGAACCTTCTCAGCGGCAACTTGCCGATAGAACTGGCGGATGGTCTTCGCATCCTCAACCCACACTGGGAGGAGAAGCCGGGACCTGCCGTTCCTCCGACGCGCCGGTGGGTATTCGTCCGCCTGTACCGCTTGCTGAAACAGGGCATCACGCCTGCGGTTGTGTTGCGCGGACCACGGCGTGTAGGAAAGACCGTGCTTTTGCGGCAGATCATGAAAGAGTTGCTGCGCCGGGGAATCGACCCGCGCCACATCCTCTACGTCACCTTTGACGAGATTGAATCGCTCAGGGGCCTCAAGGATCCGGTGCTAAACATCGCACGCTGGTATGAACGGATGGTTGTAAAACGCAGCTTCAACGAGCTCGCCCGGGATGGGTCCTGCGCATACATCCTGCTGGATGAAGTCCAGAACCTCAGCGCCTGGGCTCCCCAGGTGAAGCATCTGGTGGACAACCAGAGCGTGCGGGTGCTGGTGACAGGGAGTTCGTCGCTGCGCATCGAAGCGGGTCGGGACAGCCTTGCAGGGCGGATCACCACGGTCGATATCGGCCCTCTCCTGCTGCGGGAGATTGCCCTGTTGAGAGACGGATACGAGTCCACCCCCCTGTGGGAGGAAAACGGGCTGGATTCCGTGGTGGAACGCGATTTCTGGCTGGAAGCGCTTGCTCGTGGCGAGCAGGAGAAGGCCGTGAGAATCAAGGCTTTTGCAGCCTTCTCCGAGCGCGGCGGTTATCCGGTGGCGCACGAACGGCGCGATACGCCGTGGCCTGAAGTGGCCGACCACCTGAATGAAACGGTCATCGAACGCGCCATTCAACACGACCTGCGCATGGGACCGAGGGGAGCCAGGCGGGATGAGAAGCTGCTGGAGGAGGTCTTCCGGCTGTGTTGTCGGTACGCAGGACAGACGCCGGGGCAGAGCGTACTCGTCCCCGAAATCCAGCAAGCACTTGCAGGGAACATCGGCTGGAATCGCATCCTGAATTACCTGCGCTTTCTGGATGGGACGCTGCTGATCCGCCTTGTCCAGCCCCTCGAATTGCGGCTGAAGCGCCGCAAGTCACCCCCAAAGATCTGCCTGTGCGACCATGCCTTGCGCGCAAGCTGGTTGCAGGAGATCCTTCCCCTGGACCCGGAGCGGTTGCAACAGGAACCCCACCTTCAGGACCTTGCCGGACGCATGGCAGAAAGCGCGCTGGGCTATTATCTGAGTTCAATTCCAGCCCTCGGCACGGCATATTTTCCCGAACGCGGCGCCGAACCGGAAGTGGACTTTGTCATGACCGTCGGCACGCGGCGCATCCCGATCGAGGTGAAATACCGCAGGCGCATCGATCCTCACGAAGATACACGCGGACTGCGCGCTTTCCTCGAAAAGACCGTCTACAACGCGCCGTTCGGGCTGCTGGTAACGCTGAACGACGGTGTCACCGTTCCGGATCCCCGTATCGTCCCTATCTCGCTCTCCTCTTTCCTGTGGACCAGGTGAATGATGAACAGTGAAGATCGACCCCGCCTTATTGAACACGCCTTCCCGCTGAAGCAGGCTTCTCTGGACTCGGTCCACGAGAAGAACGTCCGGCACGGCCATATCTCCACGCTTCACATCTGGCCAGCCCGGCGACCCCTGGCAGCCTGTCGGGCGGCGCTCATTGCCACCCTTCTGCCCGATCCCGGCACGCCGGAGAAACGCAAGGAACTCTGCGAGAAGATCGGCGGCAGAGTCGTAAAGAAGATCGAGCGCAAGCGGATGCCCAACGGCCAGGTCGTGGAGCGCGAAAAGGAGGCCACCGAGGAGGGCATCCTGCATTGGGGACGAGAGACGGAGAACGCGACTGACCTGGAGTGGTTCCGGCAGGAGATCCGAAAAGCCTACGGGGGACGTGCGCCGAAGGTGCTCGATCCCTTTGCGGGAGGCGGAGCGATCCCGCTGGAGGCCATGCGCCTGGGCTGCGAGGCGACTGCCGTGGACATCAACCCGGTCGCCTGGTTCATTCTCAAGTGTACGCTCGAATACCCGCAGAAGCTGGCCGGAAAGACCTGGCCGCTGCCGGACTTCATCCTCCGGAACGAGGCGTTCATGGATGCCTTTTATAAGGCACATCCTTACCTCGTTGGACGCACAAAGTGGACGAAGAAACAGAAGCGGGATTTCTCGGAGGACATTTTCCTCAGCCAGAAGACGGAGTCGGACCGTGCTCCGAAGGCCGACCTTGCCTGGCACGTGCGGGCCTGGGGGCAGTGGGTTCTGGACCGCGCCCGACGGGAGCTTGCCGAATACTATCCTGTCTATGCCGACTTTGAGCCTCTGGATCTGAAGAACCCTAAACCCTATGAAAAGCAACTCCTGCGTCTCGTGCCTCTGAAGGATGGCGGCATGCCGGATATAGATGTACTGAACAGGGAGTTCTCCAAAGAATACCTTTCAGACAAGCGAAATCCGCGCTGGGTGGCCAAGCCCACCGTGGCTTATCTCTGGGCGCGGACGGTGAAGTGCAAGAACTGCCGGGCGACGATTCCACTCCTCAAGACCCGCTGGCTGTGCAAGAAGGACAGGAAACGGGTGCTCCTCACGATGGAAAAAGTAGACGCGGTGTCCTCGCCGCGTGAAAGCGACGGTGAAAGCGACGGGACGTCGCTTCTACATTACTTTGACCCTGAAGCGCCCATCGCCAACCTTTCCGGAAACCTCCCACACTGGCGACAGGAGGGAGTCACCTACTTCGTGACATTCCGTCTGGCAGACTCCATGCCCCAGGAGAAGTTGCGACAATGGGAAGAGGAACGCAAAGCGTGGCAGGAGAAACACCCGGAACCTCACGATGAAGAGACGCGGCGCGAATATTACCGCCTTTTCCCCAAACGTTTTCAGGAATGGCTGGACGCTGGCTATGGCGAATGTATCCTCGCCAGGCCGGAGTTCAAAGCACTCGTCGAAAACGCCCTCCGGCATTTTGACGGAGAACGCTACCTCCTTGATGAGTATGTGGTGATGCCCAACCACGTGCATGTTCTGGTGACTCCCCTGGCCAACCACGAACTGTCTGACACCCTGCATTCCTGGAAGTCCTACACGGCCCACGAGATCAACAAGGCGCTGGGACGGAGCGGGACGGTGTGGCAGAAAGAATCCTTTGACCACATCATCAGAAGCCCCGCCCAGATGGAACGCATCCGACAATACATTCGGGACAACCCCAAAGGCAGAGCGGAAGACGGCTCTACTTTAACGCGACGAGACGTCGCGTCTACTATCGAAGGCAGAATAGAAACGGTAGAAGCGGCCTCTGGCCGCTTGTCGGACGTCTCGTCCACTATCTTTTTCGGCATTGAGAAAAACGTGCCAGTGAAGGGCGGCAACACGGCCCAGCGCCGGGAGCACGACAGGCGCATTGGGGCGGGGACGATGTCGCGCTCCGGGGCGAAGTGCCCGTGTTGCGGCGCGATCATGACGATGGAGGACATCCGGCTGGAGGGACAGGCCGGACGGCTGGGCGCGATCAACACCGCTGTCGTGGTGGATGGGCAGAAGGGCAAGGAGTATCGCCTGCCCAATGAGCACGAGATTCAGATGGCGGAGGAGACGGAGAAGGCGCTGCCCGACCTTTTTGAGAAGATACCTTTTGGTATGCCGGAGGAGCCGACGCCGCAAGGGGCAAGCCGAAAAGGGGGAGGTTCAGCCTTTACGGTATATATTTATGGTTTTACGCAGTGGAAGAGGCTGTTCACGTCGAGGCAACTTCTCGCGATGGGAACATTCATGAAGTGGACGAGAGAGGCAATTTTTGCTCTCTCAGATGCCTGGTACTCGCGTGAGTGTCGGGAGGCATTGTCTGCTTACCTGGGTATTGCTGTGGATAAACTTGTTGACCGTCAGTCTGCGCTTTGTCGTTGGGATATGGGCTACTCAAAGGTGAACAGCACATTTGTACGGTTTGCTTTGCCGATTCTATGGGACTACTGCCAGGGCAACCCACTTTCGGAAACAACGGGCAACTTCTCTTCCTGCTTGGAATGGGTTTCTGAGGTTTTGTCACACAGCATGGTTGCCGCAAGCGAACATACACAACAAGTGCTTTGCCAATCTGCTATTGCATGGACACAAAAAGGCACATTTGATGTTGTATTGACAGATCCACCATACTACGATGCGATTCCATACTCAGATTTGATGGACTTCTTCTATGTTTGGCTTCGGCGGACTATACATGGTGTAACTTCTGAATTCGATGCTGCATTTGAAGAACCATTATCGCCGAAGTGGAAGCATGCGGAAAAAGACGGTGAATTGATTGATGATGCCAGCCGTCACAATGGAGACTTGTTAGTATCGAAAAGGACATATGAAGATGGAATGGCGCGAGTCTTCATGAAATGTCACGAGGCACTGAAACCGGAAGGTCGGCTTGTGATTGTCTTTGCACATAAGCAGCCTGATGCGTGGGAGACGCTAGTGGCAGCAATCATACGTGCGGGGTTCGTTGTCGATGGAAGTTGGCCGATACAGACGGAAATGCAAAATAGAACACGCTCACACGGATCGGCTGCCCTCTCCTCCTCCGTCTGGCTCGTCTGCAAGAAGCGCCCCGCCACAGCCCACCCCGGCTGGGACAGTCAGGTCCTGGTGGAGATGCGCGAGAACATCCGGGAGAAGCTGCGCGAGTTCTGGGATGCTGGAATTCGGGGGCCGGACTTCGTCTGGGCCGCGACAGGGCCAGCCCTGGAGGCCTACAGCAAGCATCCCGTCGTCAAGAAGGCCAACGACCCCGGCCAGCTTATGGCCGTCTCTGAATTCCTGATCCACGTCCGGCGCATGGTCGTGGACTTCGTGGTGGGAAATGTACTGTTAAGTAGAAGCGGCGTCTCGCCGCTTGAAGACGACGCGGAGACACAGAGACGCGGAGGCGCGGGGAAGGTCGCCGAGTCACCGAGTCACCGCTTCACCGCGTCGGTCTCAGATGCGCCGATAGGCGATCTGGATGAGCCGACCGCCTACTACCTGCTCCATCGCCACGATTTCGGGATGGAGGAGGCCCCGGCTGGCGCATGCATCCTCTACGCCGTCTCCTGCGGGATCTCGGATAAGGAACTCGCCGGAACCTGGGATCTCATTCAGTTCACAAAAGGCAAGGCGCGAGATGATGAAGACGAAAGCGTGGAGGCGGACGCAGACGCGGAGGCCGATCCCGACGATGAGGAGAACTCCGGCAGCAAGGTGAAGCTCAAGACCTGGGCGCAGCGCAAGGGGCGTTCGCTCGGCCACGAGGCCCCCGGCGGAAAGCCCGTGCCGCTCATTGACCGCGTCCACTGCCTCATGCACCTCTGGAAGGCCAAAGATGTCTACAAAGTGGACGAATATCTGGATGACAACGGCCTCCGGAGGCAGGAGCTTTTCAAACGGCTTTTGCAGTCGCTCATCGAGCTTTCGCCGCACGGGAGCGAGGAGCGGTCGCTGCTGGAGTACATCAGCAACCACGTCCAGGCCCGGGGCGCAGTCAGAGACGACCAGGGCAAGCTGGTCTTTGAGAGCCGGGAACAATGAGGAAAAAAGGAAACAGACCGAATGCGGAACCTGCGGTCCTCGGCGTCATCGTTCCCGCCTGGGTGATTGTCCAGACAGTGTCTGGATAATTCGGGCCTAAAAAACTTTTCATAAATCTTGTGCATGGAAAGATTCGCCTGGCGCACAGGCCCTCACCCCGCCTCGCTGACGCTCGGCTTCCCCTCTCCCATAAATGGGAGAGTGGTGGTGAACGCAGTGAACCGGGGTGAGGGCCAGAGCCGCAGCGATTTTTTAATCAGGCTCTCGATAGATCTCCCTGCACAGGAATCGTGAAAAGCTATATAGAGGAAATGCCCGACACCGTCGGGCAAATTGGCAGCGCGGGTGATATTCCCGACACTGTCGGGAAAAAGTAGACGCGGCGTCCTCGCCCGACACTGTCACTGTCGGGAAAAAGTAGACGCGGCGTCCTCGCCGCGTGAAAGCCCAATGGAGGGAGGAAAAGCCCATGAATAAGCTGCCGTGGAAGCGCTGGAGCGAGGTGGTCCGGTTGCGGGAGGACCTGCGCTCCGGGGAACTCCCACTTCACATGTTCGCCGCCGACCTCTACGAGGTCCTGATGCAGCGCGACAGACGGCCCGTCTACGAGAAGCCGGAGGAGTTCTTCGCGCTCACGTTTCCCACCTACAACCTGCGCCAGCTTGTGCGGGACGTGGTGCTGCGCCTGGCCGGGAAGAGCGACAAGGCCGTCCGGCAACTCGAATTGACCTACGGCGGCGGCAAGACGCACACGCTGATCGCGCTCCGGCATCTGGTCCACGACCCGGATAAGCTGCCGAACCTCCCTGCGGTGGCCGAGTTCATCCAGGAGATCGGTCAGAAGCCGCCCCGGTGCCGGGTGGCGGGTCTGTGCTTTGACAAGCTGGACGTCGAGAAGGGGATGGAGGTTCTGTCTCCCGATGGGAAGGTCAGGACGCTCAAGCAGCCCTGGAGCGCGCTGGCCTACCAGATCGCCGGAGATGAGGGGCTGAAGCTCCTGCACGCGACCGGCGAAGCGGAGGAACGGGACTCTGCGCCCGCCGAAAATTTGCTGGTGGAGCTCCTGGAGATGCCTGTCAGGGAAGGGATGGGGACGCTGGTGCTGGTGGATGAGGTCCTGATGTATGCGCGGGAGAAGATCGCCCAGGACAAGGAGTGGCGGGGGCGTCTCGAAAACTTCTTCCAGTATCTCACCCAGGCGGCGGTGAAGGTGGACCGGTGCTGCATGGTCGCTTCACTCCTGGCGACCGACCCCCGCAAGAGCGACACGCTGGGCCGGGAGATTCAGGCGGAGCTATATGACATCTTCCAGCGCCAGCGGGAGGAGGCCGTGGAGCCGGTGGTGAAGGAGGACGTGGCGGAGGTCCTGCGGAGGCGGTTCTTTACCCCGGAATCGCTTAAGGACCGGGAGGTCTACCGTCAACACGTGGTCGCGGCCCTCAAGGGTATCCAGGCCGTGGATGAGCAGACGGCTCGGCAGGGCGCGGAGGCCGAGGAGCGGTTTCTGAGGAGCTATCCGTTCCATCTGGACCTGACCGAGGTGCTCTACGCCAAGTGGACGGCGCTTGCCCGGTTTCAGCGCACCCGGGGCGTTCTTCGCACGTTTGCCCTGGCCCTGCGCGAGGCGGAAAAATGGGACCCAAGTCCGCTCATCGGTCCCGCTGTCTTTCTGACTGCGCCGGACAGGGAGGGACTTTCGGAGGCCCTGCGGGAAATGGTCACCGTGGCGGACACCGAGGAATGGGAGGGCAAGAAGCAGGCCTGGACCGGCATTCTGGATGGGGAGTTCTCCACCGCGCAGCAGATCCAGAAGGAGTCTGTTGGCCTCAAGTTCCGAGAGGTGGAGCAGGCCGTCGTGGCGACCTTCCTGCATTCCCAGCCCATCGGGCAGAGCGCCAGGACACGGGACCTCGTGGTGCTGGTCGGCGCAACCCGCCCGGACAGGATCGAGCTTGAAAAGGGCCTCTCCCGCTGGGCGCAGGCGAGCTACTGGCTGGATGACCTCTATACTGCCGTTACTGAAGAGCAGCTCCCCGGCACATGGCGGCTGGGCAACCGACCCAACCTCACCCAGATGCACGCGGTCGCGGCAAAGAACATCTCGGAGGACATCGTCAAGGCACGGCTTCTGGACGACATCAGCAAGGTGAAGGCGCTGACGGCCAATGCCTCGGCGGCGGGGGTGCGCGTCCACACACTTCCGACCAGACCGAGGGACGTTGAGGACGACGGCGCGTTCCACTACGCCGCGCTGGGACTGGATGCGGCGTCGGAGTCCGGGAAACCCAGCGCCGAGGCCAGGCGGTTTCTGGATGAAACGTCCGGGCCGGACAAGCCGCGCGTATATCGCAACGCCCTGCTGCTCCTCGTGCCGTCGAGGGACGGGCTGGAACTGGCGCTGGCGAGGGTGCGGGACTACCTGGGATGGGAGATCGTCCGGGAGGAAGTCAAGAAACAGCAAAAGGATGGGAATGTTGACGCGGCGCGGGCGCAGACCCTTCAGATCAACATTGACAGGGCCAAGGGGCGCATCCCGGAGGCCGTCAAGCAGGCGTACTGCATCGTGGTGACGGTCTCCGAGAAGGACGACGCCCAGGCGTTCAAGATCACGGTCACCGAGGAGCCCCACTTCAACATCATAAAAGGCGACAACCGCTCTCGGGTGAAAGACACCGCCATCGAGGCTGAAGCCCTTCTGCCGGATGGCCCCTATAACCTCTGGCGTCCAGGGGAGACCTCAAGGCGGGTCAAGGACCTGACCGGGTCTTTTGCCCAGCTTCCGCATCTGCCAAAGATGCTCAAGGCCAGCGCCATTCTCGACACCCTGGTGGACGGATGCGAAAAGGGCACGTTTGCGTTGCGCCTCACGCGGCCGGATGGGACGTTCCGCACCTGGTGGATGTCCCGCCCGGATGAAAATGCCCTCAACGATCCGGCCCTGGAACTGGTCCTGTCCGAAGCGGCAGAACTGACTGAATTCCCTCCCGCTCTGCTTGCGCCCAGGAGGCTGCCGGACCTGTGGGGAGGAGAAGAGATCGCGGTCAAGGCCGTCGCCGACTACTTCAATGGTTCGACGGTGATTCAGGTGGACCGGGGAGGGTATCAGGAGCCGATGCGCATCCCCAGGGCAAGTCAGGAAGTCCTGGATAAGGCCATCGCTGCCGCGGTGGAGAATGCGACCCTGTGGATGTTATCGGGACCTGCCAGCATCCTGGGCGAGCCTATACCTGCAGGGGTGTTGAACGCCAGCGCGAGGCTGTGTGCGCCCCCCGCCGTCATTGCGGCGGCGGAGATTCTGCCGGAGAACCTGCCGGACGCCTGGAAGGACGAAGCAGCTTCGGGGCTGTCCATCGCCACGGTATTGTCAACGAAGGCCGGGAAGACACTCCCCTGGAAGACGGTTCGGGATGTCATCGCCGGGGCGCTCCAATCCCGGTTCCTGGTGCTTGCGGAGGGGTCTGGCGCATGGCCCTGCGATTTTCCTTCCTCACAGTTGGCAAAGTTCAGGGTGCCGGCCGGAGCCGAAGGCGGAGGTTCCGGTGGTGGCACGGGAGGAGGGGGTGGGGCTGGCGCCAAGTTCCTCGTGGCGAACGCTGATCTGGAACCATCGGAGATTCAAGACCTGGGAGACATCATTTCCAATCTGCTGGAACTCAAAGCCAAAGCGAATGCGCCCATCCGTTTCCACATCCGGATAGAGATGGGAGACGGAAAGGTTATGCCTGCGCCGGAGGTGGTCAAGGAAGCCAATTCTTTGCTTAAAGGCGTAAAAGAGGGGTTGCAATTACACTGAGAGCAAAGCCGGGTCAAATCCATTTTCCCTTTATCTTTCTCCACGCCCACACCTTCTTCCCCACCCACAGGGCCACGAACGGCCCGAACTCGGCCCATCTCACCCACTCCGCTTCGACCCATACCCCTTCCGAGACGTAACGAATCAGGACGTGATAGGAAAGCGGGACCAGCCCCGTCAGCAGCAGCCACGCCGCGCTCCTCCTGAGGGTCAGGAAGGGGACGATCCAGAGGGCGTACCACGGATGCAGCGTGGGCGTCAGCAGGAGGAACGCCCCGACGAGGAGGTACGCCGAGGTCAGGAGATCGACCTTTCTGACTGCAAGGACCAGGGCCGTCAGCCCGAACAGGAGGAGGACGCCGTGCCGCGCCCGGTCCGGCCCGGCCCACGCGGCGATGTAACGGAAAAGGAGGTCGTTGAATTGCCAGTGTTCGGCGTAGGTCCTGAGGCCGGTGAAGAGGTTCGCGCCAGCGCCGGCGTAGGGGAGGTAGGCTGCGAGCAGGATCAGAGGAATGAGGAGGACGGCGCGCCCCTTGTTGTTTAGACATGCCTGCTCCCCCTCTCCCTGCCTGTCCTGAGCGAAGTCGAAGGATGGGGGAGGGGGCTGGGGGGAGGGGTCTCCCTGGGAGAGGGGGGTAGGGGGGTGAGGTCTCCTCACCCAGAACGCCGGGATCAGGGCCGCGGCGAAGAACTTGGACAGGATCGAGAGGGAGAGCGCGGCGGACGCCTGAAGGGTTCGACCCTCCTCCGCCCGGAGCAGGGCCGCGACCAGGCAGAAGATCGCCAGGGCTTCCACGTGGCCGCTCCCGGCCACCTCCACCACGACGAGGGGGCTCCAGAGGTAGACGATCAGGGCCTCCGGCGGCCTCCCGCGCCTGACGAGCAGGCGATACAGGAGCCACGCGGTCCCCAGGTCGAACAGGGTGAAGGTGACTTTGACCGCGAGGGGCGTCGGGGAGATCAGGGCGATGAGGAGGAAGACGGCCTGGGCGAGGGGGGGGTAGATCGTGGGGATTTCGGGGTGGTTGATGCGGGGGTGGAGGTCGTCGCGGAGCGCGGTCAGCTCCGGGGCGCCGGGGGGGTGGCGATAGGGGTTGACGCCGTGCGCCTGAACTCGGCCGTCCCAGAGGTAGCGGTAGAGGTCGTCCGACAGGACAGCAGGGCTGCACCAGAGGGTGACGCGGAACAGGAGGCCGAACGCGACGATCCAGGCCATCCCTCGCGCCTCTGACCGGGGGGTCCCCTTCGAGAGGGGGAGGAGGGCGGCGAGGTAGACCAGAAAGGCGGCGAGATGGAGGAGGAGAAGCCCCGGGATGTGGCGGCGCAGGTCGCCGAGGGCCACCATCCCGACGAAGCAGGCCTCCATCAGCAGGCCGGCCAGGACGACCCGGAGGACGGGCTTCATTCGCTGGCAATCTCTTTCAGCCGGTCGATCTGCGATTCGTTGCCGAGCACGATCAGGACGTCCCCCTCCTGGATGACGGTTGTCGCCAGGGTGGCGCCGGGGGTGGAGAGGTGACAGAGGCCGGCGGTCCCCTGAACCCCCAGGACGATGGCCCCGGTCCTCTGGCCGATGTCCGCCTCCCGGACCTGCTTGCCGACGAGGAGGGATTTGGCCTTCACCGGGATGTCCTCCACCCGGAGCGGGGACGGGCCGTGGCCCATCACCACGTCCAGGAAGTCGACGACCGACGGGCGGAGGGCGGCGAAGGCCATGCGCCGTCCGCCGATCTGATAGGGGGAGACCACCCGGTCTGCCCCGGCGCGCAGCAGTTTGCTCTCCGTGCCGGGCTCGGAGGCGCGGGCGATGATCAGGAGACGGGGGTTGAGCTGGCGCGCGGTGAGGGTGACGAAGACGTTGTCGGCGTCCTCCCGCAGGGCGCTGATCAGGCCCCTGGCCCGGTCTATGCCGGCCTTTTGCAGGACCTCGTCGTCCGTCGCGTCCCCCTCCACGAACAGGACGTCCGGGTCGCTCCTGATCTCGGAGGTTGCAACGTTCTGCTCCACGACCACGAACGGTACCTTCTCCTGCTGGAATTCGAGCGCGACCTCCCGGCCCACCACGCCGCTCCCGCAGATGATGTAGTGATCCCTCAGCTTCGCAATGGCCGACTCCATCTTCCTCCCCCTGTAGATGTCCTGGATCTCCCCCCCCACGATCAGGGCCGTCAGGCTGCTGACGGCGTAGCCCACGGCCCCGACGCCGAAGATGATCAGGCCGATGGTGAACCACATCCCCGCGCGAGACAGGTCCCCCATCTCCCGGAATCCCACCGTGGCGACCGTGATCACGGTCATGTAGAACGATTGAAACGCCGACCACCCCTCCACGACGATGTAGCCCACCGTGCCGGCAATGAACACGGCGACGACGAGGCCAAGCGAGAGGAGGAAGCGGGAGAGGGGGGACACGGGAATACCTCAAGGCGGAAGGCGGAAGGCGGAAGGCGGAAGGCGGGATGAGGGTGCTGATCATCCTTCATCCTTCATCCTTCATCCTTCATCCCTGTTTCTCTGCAATATACCCCGCTTTGGGAGAAGTGTCAAGCGCAGAGCAGGCCACTTTTTGCAGCGGCAGGCATCTTTTGGGTTGACAGGGCGATTCGGGAAAATTATATTATAGTTCAATTTCTGAATTATAAGATAATAATACGGTATTTTGGTCGTATATGGAGGAAAAACCGGTGTTTAAGAGCCTGGAAAGACGGAGTCTGAGCCATCGCATCATCGACGAGATCAGGGATTACATCGTCAAGCAGAAACTCAAACCTGGGGACCGCCTCGCCACGGAGACGGAGATGGCGGAGGCGCTGGCAGTGAGCCGGGCCTCGGTGCGGGAGGCGGTCAAGGTCCTGGAGGCCATCGGGGTCCTGGAATCGAGCCCCAAGCGGGGGATCAACATCAAGGAGTTCGCCCCTGAGCAGTTCTTTCGCTATCTGCTGTTCGATCCCTATGTGGACGTGGAGAGCATCGTGGACATGGCGGAACTCCGCCTGGCCTTTGAGGTGGGGATCATCGATGTGGTCGTCGAGCGGGTGACGGAGGAGGACCTGGCCCGGATGGCGTCGTGCATCGAGGCGATGCGGAAAAACATGAACAGCACGGTGGAGTTCTACACGCACGACTGGGCGTTTCACTTCGCCGTCTACGAGGCGACGCGAAACCGGTCGATCCGGGCCCTCGGACGGCTGTTCATCGAGTTCTTCGTCACGGCGCACCGCCGGTGGTGGGAGACGGACAAGGCCGTCGAGCCTGACTACTTCAAAAAGCACGAGCAGATTTTCCTGGCCCTGAAGGCGCGCGACCCGGAGGCGATGCGGCAGGCGGTGCAGGACCACTTCTACGCCAGCATCCGGCGCTGGCAGTGGCTGAAGCGGGACGTGGAGTCCGCCCAGGACGGCATTGTCAGTCTGTTCAGGGCGGATGGGAACGCCGCTGACGGAGAAGCCCTGAGCGACGGCAAATCGTGAGAAGACCTCATCCCCTGAAGGCTGCGATTTCCTCTTCTCAATGGACCTTCAAGACCTTTTGAGAGTTGACCCGGCAGCGGGGCGCATCCGGCTGGCCCACGACGGGCCGTTCGTGACGGGCGCGATCACCACGGTGCGGGTCGAATACACGGTGGGGGCGAGGGGCCTCCGGGCAGGGGGCCGGCTGCGGGTGGGCACGCCCAACACGGGCTGGGGGCGCCCGGTGGTCTCCCAGCCGCGCTACTGGGACGAACTGGCCTCGGGCGCGGATCGGAAGTACGCCCCCTTCCATCCGGTGAACACCACGGCGGAGGTGACGTCCGGTGGACCGGCGTCGATCTACCTGGAGACGATGGAGCGGATGCTGGTCCCGGATGCGGACCCGGCTTACGCCTACTGGCGGTGGTGGATCACCGCGCGGGTGGAGGGGGGGGATCTGGTGGAGGGGGACCGGATCGTCATCACCTACGGGGACCCCCGATTCGGCACGCTGGGCATCCGCGTCCAGACGTTTCCGGAGCGGGACCTGAATTTCTCGGCGTATCTGGATGCAGAAGGGGAAGGGCGGTTTGGGACGGTCCCCGGCGCGCCCATGCCCGTGGATGTGGTGGCCGGGCCGGCGGAGCGGCTGACGGTGGTGGTCCCCTCCCTGGTCGGCGCGGGGGAGACCATTTCGGTGCGCCTCGCTGCGACGGACCACTGTCACTGCAGGCCGTGCGCGCCCCTGAACGAGACCTTCACGCTGCGGGGGCAGGGGGAGGAGAGGGGCGTCACGGCGGTGGCCTTTCAGAACGAGGACCGCCAGACGGTCTCCGTGAAGTCCTCGATCCTGGTCAGGGAGAACACCCCTGCGCGTCTGCTGGCCGCAGATGCGCGGGGTAGAGTGTGGGGGGGGGGCAATCCGGTCGTGGCTGTGACCGATGCGTTGCGGCTGTTCTGGGGGGACCTGCACGCGCAGTCGGAGTTCCACTCCATGCACTCGCAGAGGGTGGACTTCCGGCACGCGGCCTGGTCGAAGGGGATCTCCACGGGCACGCCGGAGGAATGTTATCAGTACGGCCGGGACATCGCCTGCCTGGACTTTATGGCCATCACGGATCAGGGGGCCTGCGTGAGCGCGGGGTGGGAGGCGCACCAGGCCAGGGCGGAGGAATTCAACGCGCCGGGGCGGTTCGTGACGTTCCGGGGCTACGAGGCGGGCGCGCCGGTGGGTCACCGGAACGTCGTCTACCGGGGGGGCGGCGTGGAGCCGCCCAGGGACCGCCGGGCCTTCAGCTTCATGCCGGATTTCCTCTACCGGCACTACGCGGGCCGGGGGGACGTGATGATCATCCCCCACCACGTCAAGACGTGGACGGACTGGCGGTATCACGACCCGGCGCTGGAGCGGGTGATGGAGGTCTACTCCTGCTGGGGGTCGTCGGAGCGGGAGGGGTTCGAGGTGTGGGACAAGGGGATGACGCCGGGGGCCGGGGCGCAGGCGGGCCTGGCGCGGGGCTACCGGCTGGGGATCATCGCCTCCACGGACAACCACGTGGGCATGCCGGGGCGGTCCTTTCCCCACGACCGGCAGGCGCACACAGGGTTCAAGGGGGGCAAAGTGGCGGTCTATGCGGAGGCGCTCACGCGGGAGGCGATCTTCGACGCCCTGAAGGAGCGCCACTGCTACGGCACGACGGGGGAGCGGATCATCCTCCGGTTCTCTGTGAACGGGCGCCGGATGGGGTCGATCTTCGCAACGGATGAGAGGGGAGCCCCCCGAATCATCCGGGTGGAGGTCGTGGGAACGGATCAGATCGACCGCGCCGAGGTGGTGCGGAACAACCAGGACATTCACGTGGCTTTCGGGTCGGGGGATCGTCTCGCCTTCGAGTGGACCGATGCGTCGCCGATGCCGGGGACGACGTTCTATTACATCCGCGTGCGGCAGAAGGACGGGGAGATGGCCTGGTCCAGCCCGGTCTGGGTGGAGATGCCAAAATGTGATGAGTGATAAGTGACAGTCCGCCTGGGTACGGAGACGATGTCTCCGACCAACTTGGCTGGGCTGGCGTTCACCTGCACGATCACCGCGCGGGGGACACGCGATCAGCGGAGACTAAATCTATTTCGGATTTCGGATTTCGGATTTCGGAATTGGTGAGGTTTTTCATTCCGCATTCCGCATTCCGTAATACTTCATTCGAGGATCTCATGAAAATCACGTATGTCAAGCCCATGGCGATCAAGATCCCGGTGGAGGACACCTTCGGCGGGAAGGGCCTGGGGGAGGCGGGGAAGCGAGAATACTTCCCACAGCCGGGCTGGATCGGGCTCTACTCGCGGCAGATCGAGACGATGGTCGTGAAGATCGAGACGGACGGGGGGATCGTCGGGTTCGGGGAGGGGCAGGCGCCCATCGGACCGGAGGTGACGGCGACGGTCGTGGACAGGGTGCTCCGACCCATCCTGATGGGTCGCGACCCGATGCAGGGGGGCGTGCTGCGCCACGAGATGTACACCGCCATGAACATCCGGGGGCATTTCACCGGGTTCATGCTGGACGCCATCAGCGGGGTCGACTCAGCCCTGTGGGACATCAAGGGGAAGAGGCTGGGGGTCCCGGTCTATGAACTCTTGGGCGGGGCGTTCCGGAAGGAGGCGCCGGTCTACATCTCCGGGGTGCGGGGAAATACGGCCGCCGAACAGGCGCAAACCGCAAGGACTCACGTGGCGGAGGGGTTCCGGACGCTCAAGGTCTTCCTCGGTTTTGGGGAGGAGGAGGACTTCGAGCGCATCCGGGCCGTGAAGGAGGCGATAGGGTCGGAGGGGAGGCTGGCCGTGGATGTGCTGTGGCGCTACGACATCGCCACCGCCGTCCGCTACGGCCTGGCGCTGGAGCGGATGGGGATCGCCTGGTTCGAGACGCCTACGGACCCGGAGGACATCGCGGGGAGCGCGGAGATCGCGCGCGCGCTGACCATCCCCGTCGGCAACGCGGAGACGGACCGGACGCGGGAGCAGTTCCTGCGCTGGTTTCAGGCGCGGGGGCTGGACATCGCCCAGCCGGACGTGGGGCGGTGCGGGATCACGGAGGGGAGGAAGATCGCGGACCTGGCCGAGGCGTTCCACATCCCGGTCTCACTACACATGGGGATCTGTTCCGCGCCGATGATCGCGGCCTCCCTCCACGTGGCCGCCTCCACGCCGAACTTTTTCCTTCAGGAATACCAGCCCATCATGCTGGAGGCGGCCAACCGCTTTTTGAAACGGCCGCTGGTCTGCGAGCGGGGGGCGTTCCGGGTGCCGGACGGGCCGGGGCTGGGCATTGAGATCGACGAAGAGGCGTTGAAGCCTTATGTGGTCTATCCGTAGGGGCGGTTCGCGAACCGCCTCTACACGAAATCTATTCGCGAGGTCCTATGTCCGTTCTGATCACGCCGCAGGAGCGCCGCACGTCGGAGATCCCCTATCACAGCGACCTGGCCCCCGGCAGGCGGTTCGTGTTCGTGGGGAGGCCGGTCTACCCGCACAGCCGGCTCTACATCGTGGGGCGGCGGGTGGAGCGCGTCCCGAAGGACCAGCCAGAGTGGCTGGAGGACCACCGGCACAACTGCAACACGTTCTATCTGTTCACCGGAGACCGGGAGGACCTCTCCGGCCTTCGCGCGGTCGTGACGGTGGAGGGGCGGACGTTCGAGGCGCGCGCCCCGGCGGCTGTGCTGCTCCCGCAGTACGCGCTGCACCACTACAGGCTGATCGAGGGGAGCGGCTGGTCCTTCCACGTGAACCTGCGTGGGGACTACGAGGAGTCGCTGGCCGTGCCGGGGGAAGTGGACGCGGCGCAGGTCCCGGTACCTGCCGTGGAAGACATCTACAGGGCCGCAAGGCAGCTGGATGAGGGGGGCGGGGCCAACCGGTGGTCCTTTATCGACGACCGCTTCGCCCGCCCTGGCATCTGTCTAACGGTCTATCAGGTGGCTGGACAGGTCGCCGGCCAGACTCAGCCTCATCGCTCGAAGGAGGATGGGGCGAGCCTGATCGTCGGCGCGCTGGAGAAGACACTGAAGGCAGAGGTCCGGTTCGAGGGAGGAAGTGTGCAGGCAACCTCCCCAGCCACGGTCTACCACCCCAAGGGGACGCTTTGCGCTTACGGCCGAATGGAGGGCGCAGGGATCATCATAGATGCGGAGTTGAAACCATAATGGTCGCAAGGGGGAGCAGCCCTCGGCGCACCGTGCTATAAGTGCGGGGAACTGGTCCTGGAAGCCCTGCACACGGGGAAGCGCGTCCTGTCCAAGATCCTGATGACGAACACGAGTTCTGAAGGTGACGATGAACAACCAGAGCGCGTGGGACCCGCGCAACGTGGCCATGAAGAACCTCGTTCGGGAGGGCAGGGTCGGGGACCTTTTCTACGGGGAGTGCGAGTACTTCCACGACATCTCCGGCCTCTTTCACGTGAAGGACCAGGCCTGGCAGAGCTCCTTCCGGGACGGGTTCGGGCTGCACTGCCAGGAGAGCCTGGGCGCGGGGGGCGGGCCGTGGGTGCTGGACACGCTCCGGCAGATCATGGACGACGAGTTCGTGGAGGTGATGGCCTACGGCAACCGGAAGCTGGCCCCATATCGGACGAAGATACCGGTGCAGTTGCATGAGGCCCCGAATCGCTCAAGGGGAGGGGGATCGGGTACGCGGAGGGGACCTACCTGCAGGACCGGGACTTCATCGCCGCCATGGGGTCGGCCAAGCTGGGCTACCCGGTCAAGGCGCAGCATGTGCCGGACCGGAGCGCGGAGTGGCCACAGTACCGGGACTACCAGCGGGAGAACCGGGAGAAGCGGCTGGAGCATCTCAGGATGATTAACGATCTGTACACGTCGTACCTGTACTAAGGAGCCCAGACGTGAAGATCACGCGCGTGGAGACATTTGTCGTGAAGATCCCCCACCACGACCGGTTCGGGGGACAGACCGAACCGCCCAGGACGTTTCCGGGGAGCGAG
Organism: uncultured Gemmatimonas sp.; assembly: GCA_964428665.1. Classification (GTDB taxonomy): domain Bacteria; phylum Latescibacterota; class UBA2968; order SICM01; family SICM01; genus SICM01. Next base: position 2,085 of record CAYRZX010000053.1, on the reverse strand, counting down.
TATTACTTTGAGAAGGAGTGGAACGAGGCCTACGCGGACAAGGTCCAGAGCCTGCTGATCCGCGTGGAGACGGACGGGGGTCTGCACGGCTGGGGGGAGAGCCAGGCCCCCATCGCGCCGGAGGCCGCGCGGGAGCTGATCGACCGGCTGCTGGGGCCCATGCTGATCGGGAGCGATCCGCGGGAGACGAACGTCCTGTGGGAGCGGATGTACAGGAGCATGCACGTGCGGGGGCAGGTCACGGGGTTCATGCTCGACGCGATCAGTGGGCTGGACGTGGCCCTGTGGGACCTGAAGGGGAAGGCGGCGGGGGAGCCGGTCTGCAGGCTGCTGGGCGGGCCGTTCCGCGACCGGCTGCCGGCCTATGTCTCCGGGCTGCGAGCGCCCACGATGGAGGCGCGGGCCGAACTCGCCCAGAAATACTATGAGGAGGGGTATCCCGCGGTCAAGCTGTTTCTGGGCCGGGGCCTGGAGGAGGACGTCGCCAATGTCCGCTCCGTGCGGGAGCGGGTGGGGGATAGCAGGCGGCTGCTGTCTGACCAGTTCTGGATGTACACCCTGCCGGAGGCGGAGCGACTGGGCCGGGCGCTGGAGGATCTGGGGGTCGAATGGATGGAGGCGCCCATGCCGCCGGAGGACGTGCACGGACACGCCCGGCTGGCCGAGGCGCTGGAGATGGCCGTGGCCGTGGGCGAACCCCTGCGCACGCGCTACCAGTTCCGCGAGTGGATCGAGCGGAGGGCGCTGGACATCGCCCAGCCGGACATCGCCCGGTGTGGCATCACGGAGGGGAGGCGGATCGCGGACCTGGCCGCCACCTATCACCTGCCCGTGGCGTATCACGTGGGGGTCTGTCTGGGCGTGGCCATGGCCGCGACCTGGCACCTGGCGGCGGCGACTCCCAACTTCATCATTCAGGAGCATGAGCCGCCCATGTTCGACCTGTCGAACCGGCTGTTCAAGGCGCCGCTCCGGGTCGAAAAGGGGCACGCGGTGGTGCCGGAGGGGCCGGGCTTAGGCGTGGAGGTCGAGATGGAGGCGCTGCGCAGATGGGCCGCGAGGTGACAGGTGCCGCTGACATCCCGGCGGCGCGGCTGCGCGAGCGGGTAGCCCGCGTCGCGGTCAGGGGCCTCACGTACCGCTACTACCACTGGGACTGGGGGGAGGCCGTCGCGGTGGAGGGGCTGTGGGCGGCGTGGCGGATCACGGGGGAGAGGCGGTTCTTCGATTTTGTGCGGAGGATGGTGGAGGGGTGGATGGCGCACTCCCCGGACCCCTGGTACCCGGACCACGTGGGGCCGGGGCGCACGCTCCTGGACCTGTGGGAGGAGACCGGGGACCTGTGCTTTCTGGGGTATGCCAGGCGGCTGGGGGAGCATCTGATCCATCTGCCCCGGGCCGCGTGCGGGGGCTATTTCCATCGGCCCGACCTGCCGGACCGGGCCAGGATGATCTGGGTGGACTCGATGCAGACCGACGCCCCGTTTCTGTGCCGGCTGGGGGCGGCGACGGGGGAGGGGCGCTGGTACGACGCTGCCGCGGGGCATATCGCGGGACACATCGCGGCCCTGCAAAATCCCGCGACGGGGCTCTTCTACCACAACTACGACGACGCGCGGGGGCGGGTGAACGGGGTCTTCTGGGGCCGGGGGAACGGGTGGGCCGCGCTGGGGCTTGTCCACACGCTGGAGTTGCTCCCGAAAGACCACGCGGGGTACGCCGGGATTCTCAAGGGTCTGGAGAGGCTGGCGGAGGCGATCCTCGCCCGGCAGGACGAGGAGACGGGGCTCTGGCGCACGGTGGTGGACCGACCGGAGACTTATCTGGAGGGGTCGGTCTCCCTCATGTTCGCCAATGCCCTGATGCGGGGGGGGCGCGCCGGGGCGCTGTCCGCAGAATGCGCCAGGGCCGGGGAGCGCGCCTGGGGCGCCCTGTGGGATCAGGTGACGCCGGACGGCCTGGTGAAAAACGTGTCGCATCGGACGCCGCCGAGGGAGGACCCGGCGGACTACACCCTGCCCCCGGTGGGAGGGCTTTATCCCTGGGGACAGGGGCCCTATCTCCTGACTGCGGCGACGTGGCTGG
>CAYRZX010000052.1:0-26200 GCA_964428665.1 uncultured Gemmatimonas sp. | reverse complement strand
GTCTCAGGAGAAGATGGCTTTCTAATCTAAAAATTTCAAGTTGGATTTATGTAAATGGATGCCCATATCAGCACACATGGCGCTCTGAGATAACCGTAGTGAGCCGCACCATCGCCAGAGGGAGTCGATGGATGCTCGCAATGGCATTCGGGGAGCATTCGGGGGATAACGGTGTCAAGCCGCATCTGAACAGGTGCGGCTTTTTAGTTGTACTCGACAAGGAGGGCAAACTATGGTAAGCGGAAAACGCATCCTGATCGCGACGATCCTGGGGCTGATCTTCGGAGTCATCACCTATCTTTGGGTCAAGCCCAATGCTCCGGCTGGCGGTATCCCTACCTCCGGGGTCCTGGCCATCATTCTGGGGAGGGGCGTCATGGGCTTTGCCATCGGAATCAGCGCCTGCCGGATCCGGTGGTGGCTGCACGGCATCCTGATGGGTTTCATTTTCAGCTTACCAGGGGCCTTCGGGTCGGTCTGGTTGGGTTTCGGTGAGGCGAATCTGGTGCGGAGTCTTATCACGGGGATCGTGTATGGGTTCCTGGTGGAGCTGATCACAGCAGTCGTCTTCAAGGCTCGCGTGTCTGAAGCCCGAATGGCTGGGCAATACGCGTAGCTTCAGGAGATTGCATGGATGGGGGGCGCTTGCGGCATCCTGGCGTTGTCCCGACCAGCGCCCCTTAAGCCTCTCTACCCCACGTCAAGTCATAAGGAGGAGGGTCATGGCAAAGCAGCAATCACTCATCGACGCAGCAAAGGCGCCCACCATCGCCTACAACAAGAAGAATTGGGATGCGGTCAGGGCTGTCGTCACACCGGGATTTGTCTACGATGAGGTCGCCAGCCAGCGGAAGGTCCGGGGAATCAACGATGTCCTCACGGTGTGGCAGGGGTGGGCCAGGGCCATTCCGGACTCAAAGGCCACCTTCCGCGATGCGCTGGTGAGCGATAACACTGTCGTGCTGGAAGTCACCTGGCGTGGCACGCACACCGGCCCGCTCCAGACGACGGCAGGCACGGAGATCGCGCCGACCGGGAAGAAGATTGAGATTCGAGCCTGTCAGGTCGTCAAGGTGGCGAATGGCAAAGCGCGAGCGATGCGTCAATACTTCGACATGGCAACCCTGATGCAACAACTCGGCGTGGCGTCCTGAAGCACAGTCGGCAGTATCCGGCGCCTGATGGACTCAGCAGGGGCGAGGCATGCCTCGCCCCTACTTCGACGGGATAAAGTCGCTCCGCTTCAGGCCGTAGGCGGCCAGCTTGTTGTACATGGTCCGGCGGTTGATGCCGGCCAGCTTCGTGGCCTGACTGATGTTGCCCCTGGTCCGGGTGAGGAGGCTGCGGAGGTAGTCCCGCTCGACGCTCTCCAGGGCGGTCCGCCCGATCTCTTTCAGGCTCGCCTCCCCGGCTGTCTCGGGCAGGCGGTCGAGCGTTCTGGGGGGCGCCTCCGGCCGGGGCAGGTCGACCTGAGAGAGGCAGGGGGTCTGCTCCATCAGCGCGGCCCGCGCGATGACGTTCTCCAGCTCCCGGATGTTCCCCGGCCAGGCATAGGCGGTCAGGGCCGTGAAGACGGCGGGGGAGATGGTCTCGATCTGCTTGTGGAACCTGGCGCACGCCTCCCTCAGGAAGTGGGCGGCCAGCAGGGGGAGGTCCTCGATCCGCTCCCGCAGGGGGGGGAGGCGGATCTGCACCGCGTTCAGGCGGAAGTAGAGGTCGCGCCGGAACAGCCCCTTCTGCTCCAGCTCCTCCAGCGGCTGATTGGTGGCCGACAGGATGCGGACGTCCACCTGAATCTCCTGCTCCCCGCCCACCCGCGCGAACGCCTGTCCCTCGATGGCCCTCAGGAGCTTGGCCTGCATGGGGTAGGGGGTCTCGCCGATCTCGTCCAGAAATAGCGTCCCCCTCCGGGCCATCTCCATCTTCCCGATCCGTCGCCGGTCCGCCCCGGTGAAGGCCCCCCGCTCGTGCCCGAACAGCTCGCTCTCGAACAGGCTCTCCGGCAGCGCGGCGCAGTTGACCGCGACGAACGGCCTGTCCTTCCGGTGGCTCTCCGCGTGAATGGCCCGCGCCACCAGCTCCTTCCCCGTGCCTGTCTCCCCCTGGATGAGGACGATCATGTCGCTTTTGGCGACGGTCCTGGTGAGGTCGAAGACCTTGCGCATGGCCTCGCTCCGTCCGAGGAGTTTGCCGAAGCTGTAGCGGTCCCCCATCTCCGCCTTGAGGAGGTCGAACGCCTGGGTCTTGCGGCGCACCTGCACGACGTCGGCGATCTGCTGGGCCAGGGCCTCCAGGGCCAGGACGTCCCCCTGGTCGAAGGCCCCGACGGCGTCGCTCTCCACGTTGAGCACCCCTTCGGTCCTCCCCTCGATCAGGATGGGGATGCAGATCTCGGACTTCGTGGCCAGCCCCTCCATCGCCAGATAGGCCGGCTCCCGGCTGACGTCGTTGGCCAGGAGCACCCGCCCGTTGCGGGCCACCCAGCCCAGCATCCCCCGATCTATGCCCTGATGGTAGCCCTTCGAGACCCGCCCCCGGTAGGCGCCGGCGTGGGCCGTCAGGACCAGGTCCCGGATCGTCTCGTCGATCGTGAAGATGGAGACGTTATAGTATCCGAGGCTCTCCCGGATGGAGACGACGGCCATGTCGAAGAAGTCCTGGAGGTCCATCTTCCAGACATCCTGCTGGCCCAGGCGGTTGATCAGGTTCAGTTGAAGGTTGCGCTTGTGCTCCTGGGGCAGGGGATGGCGCTCCTTCAGGCGCTCACCGATCTGCATCGCCCTGTCGGACCACGCCTTCAGGACGTCCGGGGGGATATCGGCGTCTTTCCCTGTTTTCAGAATCTCTGCGACCAGGGCGCAGAGGTCGTCGTAGCAGGAGGCCATGGTCAACCCGTGGGACAAAACGTGAATCGCTCAGCCCTGTGAGAGGCGTTGAATACTAATGCCATGCGCTGCTGAACGCAAGAAAAAAAGCGCGTGCCGGATCGCTGACCAATTCCCTCTTGCCTTTTGGATGGGCCTGGCTTACATTAGCGCGATCCTGATGTCTCGAACAGGGCGATGGATGCAAAACCAGGCAACAGGCGATAGGCAACAGGCCCTCTCCTACCCCCTGTCCCCCTCCCTCTCCCGTACTTACGGGAGAGGGAGGGGGCATTAAGGGCCTTACCCACAGGCTTGGGGGAGGGTGAGGGCCTGCCTCGCGCCTCACGCCTCATGCCTTTTAGGAGGTCTCCCATGCCCAGGCGGAAAGACGCGGGTTCCAGGCCGGTCCACGAGGTGGTCGTCCGAAGGAACGTGATGGTCCCGATGCGGGACGGCACAAGGCTGGCGGCGGACATCTACCTTCCCAGGGGGGTGAGGCGCGCCCCCGTGCTGATCGAGCGGACGCCCTACAACAAGCAGTCGTCGTCGGAGGTGGCGGTCAAGGCCCCGGAGTATTTCGCCTCGCGGGGCTACGCGGTGGTCATCCAGGACGTGCGGGGGCGGTTCGCGTCGGAGGGGGAGTTCATCCCGTTCCACGACGACGGGTGGGGGGCCAACCGGGACGGCTACGACACGGTGGAGTGGGCAGCCGCGGAGCCCTGGTCCAGCGGGAAGGTCGGGACCATCGGGGGGTCTTACTCCGGGGCCACGCAGTACCGGATGGCCCCGACCAGGCCGCCGCACCTGGTCGCGCAGTACGTGCGGGAGTCATCCTCGGACTACCACGAGGAGTGGGTCTACCGGGGCGGGGCGTTCGAGCTGGCGTTCTCCCTGGGCTGGGCGCTGAACGTGACCCGCAGCAATCTGGCGCAGGTCGCGTCGGGGGCGGACCTGGAGCGGCTGCGCGGGGTCCTGGATCAGGGGGTGAAGGATGTCGTGCAATGGCAGCGGCACCTGCCGCTGGCCGACTTCCCGCTGATTGCGGGCCTGAGCGACTGGTACCGGGCGTGGCTGCGTCATCCGGACGACGGCCCGTTCTGGTGGCAGTGGAACATCGCCCATCGCCACGCGGAGATTGACGCGCCGATCTGTCACCTGGGCGGGTGGTTCGACATCTTCCTGCGGGGGACGCTGACGAATTACGCGGGCATCCGCAGGCGAGGGGGACCGAGGGCGCAGGGGGCGCAGAGGCTGATCGTGGGGCCGTGGGTGCACGGCCCCGGCGGGATCGGGAGCAGCCGGCACGGGGAGGTGGACTTCGGGCGGGCCGCGGCGCAGGACTTCAACGGGTTGAGGCTCCGGTGGTTCGATTTCTGGCTGAAGGGGGTGGACACGGGGGTGATGGACGAGCCGCCCGTGCGCCTGTTCACGATGGGGGTCAACCGGTGGCGGGACGAGGAGGCCTGGCCGCTCCCGGACACGCGCTACACGCCCTGCTATTTCCGGGATGGGAAGAGCCGGTCGGTCAGGTCGCTGAACGACGGCCGGCTCAGCTTCGACGGGCCGTCGGAGGCGGAGTCGCCCGACAGCTTCGTCTACGACCCGGACCGTCCGGTCCCGACGAAGGGGGGCAACACCCTGAACGTTCCGGGCGGGGCCTACGACCAGCAGGAGGTCGAGCGGCTGTGCCTGACCTACACCTCGGACCCGCTCAGGCGCGACCTGGACGTGACGGGGCCGGTGACGTGCGTGCTTTACGGGATGTCGTCCACGCCGGACACGGACTGGGTGGCGCGGCTGTCGGATGTGTCCCCGGACGGGCATTCCCGGAACGTGTGCGACGGCATCCTGCGGGCGCGCTACCGGGAGTCCAGGCAGCATCCGTCGCTCATCGCGCCGAACCAGGTCTATCGATATGAGGTGGACCTGTGGGCGACGAGCAACGTCTTCCGGGCCGGGCATCGCGTCCGTGTCACGGTGACGAGCAGCAACTTTCCCCGCTTCGACCGGAACCTGAACACGGGCGGGCCGTGCAACGAGGAGGCGCGGGGGCGGGCGGCGGTGAACACCGTGTTCCACGACGCGGTGAGGCCGTCGCACATCGTGTTGCCGGTGGTTGAGAGGTGACGCCCCCGTTTTCCCTTGACATGACAGCCCCGGTTTGGTAGTTTTAATGCCTTAAAAAACGGAAGATCAGTCTCTTAAACTCTTTTGAAGGGCATCTGAAGGGGTCCGTTTTGAAGACACGAAGGCCATCCCACAGGGGGAGTATGAATAAGAAACAGGTCAAGAATTGCGAGGGCCTGCTGCTCAAGCGTCGGCAGGAGATCCTGAGTGATCTTGAGGTTCACGACAGCAGGGCGAACGATCTGCAGGGGGACGTGGCCGCCGATCCCCTGGACCTGGCGGACGGGTCCCGGTCGCTGGAACTGATGCGAGCGCTGGGGGACTCCGAGCGGCGGGAGATCATGGAGATCGATCACGCCCTCGGCAAGATCGCCAACGGGAGCTTCGGGGTGTGCGAGTGGCCCGACTGCACGGCGACCATCGCGTTCGAGCGGCTGGAGGTCCTTCCAACGGCGCGCATGTGCATCAAGCACCAGGAGTCCTACGAGCAGATGGCCCGCAGCGGACAGGCCCTCCCGGCGCGTCGCTTCCTCCGGCGAGACGGGGTGACGATCGAGGAGGGGGAGGAGGACGGCTGGGACGATCTGTTCCGGAGGCAGAGCTATTAGGAAAAGAGGTCTCCATGGGCGGTTATGAGGTGATTCTGACCGGGTTTGCGGACGAGGGGCCGGCCAGCAAGCGGGCGGAGGAGCAGCTCGCGATCTGTCGGGCGCTCGGCATGTCCTACTACACGATCCGGTTCGTGGACGCGGGGGAGGGGGTCAAGAATGTGATGAAGCTGTCGGACGGGGAGGTCCGGCGGCTGCAGGGGCTGCACCGGGACTATGAGATGCGCGTGTCGTCCATCGGGTCCCCCATCGGCAAGATCAAGCTGGTGGACCGGGAGGACGGGACGACGAACGTCTATATCCCCTTCGACAAATACTTGAAGGAGGACGTGGCCCACGCCATCGACCTGGCCCACGCCTTTGAGACGAAGTTGATCCGGGGGTTCTCGTTCTACCCGCCCAGGGGGGAGGACCCGAAGAAGTACCTCGATCAGTCAGCGGACTATCTGAAGCAGATCGCCGCGAAGTGCCGGGAGGCGGGGGTCTACTTCGGCCTGGAGGTGGAGGGGCACCTCGTCGGGCAGAACGGCGCCCTGCTGAAGGCGCTGCACGAGAGGGTGGCCAGCGATCACATCTGTCTAATCTACGACTGCGGAAACATCGAGTATCAGGGGTTCAGCGCGGCGGAGGCGGTTGAGCAGTACCGGCAGATGGAGGCCGGGCTGGGGTGGATCCACGTGAAGGGGGTCAAGAGTCCGCCGGACCCTGCCCTGGACGCGGACATCAAGCGTCGCAACCTGGCGGGGTTCATCCCGGTGGACCTGGGCGACGCGGGCCACGAGCAGTCCCTCCGGGCGTTCCGGGAGGCCCTCCCGCGCCTGAATGAGATGTGGAGGTCGCGGGGGGCGCCGGGGGTCTTTGTGGACCTGGAGCCCCACGTGAAGAGCGGGGGGCAGTTCGGGGGGTTCAGCGGGCCGGACGGGTTCGGAGTGTCCCTCCGGGGGCTCCTGAGGCTGTTAAGCTTCGTGGGGATCGAATACCACCTGACGGACTTCTACGACCTGAGGAACGCATAGAGAAAAAGAGAAACGGGGAGGCGGGGAAGCGGAGAAGCGGCGAACTTATCGCTCCGTTTCCCCGTTTCTTCGCTTCTCCGTTTCGCTTTTAAAGGAGGGCCGCCATGCCCTACCAGGACCACAAAGAGGCGTCGAAGGGGACTGTGAGCTGCGCGGTCGTCACGGTCAGCGACACGCGGACGGAGGAGACGGACGAGAGCGGGAAGATCATGAAGGACCTGCTGACCGGGGCCGGCCACCGGGTCGTGCACTACGAGATCGTGAAGGACGAGCCGGACCAGATCCGGGGGCTGCTGTCCCGGCTGGCCGAGGGCGGGGCGTGCCAGGCGGTCCTGCTGAACGGCGGGACGGGTATCTCCCGGCGGGACACGACCTACGAGGCGGTGGCCTCCCTGCTGGAGAAGCGGCTGGATGGGTTCGGGGAGATCTTTCGGTACCTGAGCTACCAGGAGATCGGCTCCGGGGCGATGCTGTCGCGGGCCACGGCCGGGGCCTACCGGGACATGATCGTGTTTTCGACGCCAGGGTCCCGGAACGCGGTGCGCCTGGCGATGGAGAAGCTGATCGTGCCGGAACTCTCCCACCTGGTCTGGGAGATCTGGAGACAGAAATAGGAACGACATGGCCGCTGACAAACCGAAACGCATCGCCTACATCGACATGTCGACGGGGATTTCAGGGGACATGTTCGTGGGGGCGATGATCGACGCGGGATTTCCCATCGAGCGGCTTCGAGAGGGGCTGGGGGGCGTGGGCCTGAAGGGGGTCCGCATCGACGCCCGCCGGGTCACGCGGCGCGGCCTGGGGGGGACCAAATTTGAGGTGATAGAAGATAGTCACGAGTCAGACCCGCGACCCGAACCTGGGCACAATCACGGACATCGGCATTCCCACGATCACGGCCACGAGCCCCACGGCAGGCACCTGAGCGAGATCGTCCGGATGATCGAGGGGAGCGGCCTGCCTGAGCCTGTCCGACGAAACGCCCTGGCGGTGTTCCGGGCCATCGGCGAGGCGGAGGCGCGCCTGCACAACACGACGGTCGAGGAGGTCCACTTTCACGAGGTGGGGGCCGTGGATTCGATTGCCGATGTGGTGGGGGGGTGTCTGGCGCTGCACGAGATGGGGGTGGAGAAGGCGTTCGGCTCGGAGGTGCCGCTCTGCGGCGGGGGGACGGTGACCTTCAGCCACGGGATCGTCCCCGTGCCGGCCCCGGCCACGCTGGAACTCCTGAAGGGGATCCCGACGCGGACGAGCGACCTGAAGACGGAGCTGGTGACGCCCACCGGGGCCGCGCTGCTGCGCGTCCTGTGCGCCGGGTTCGGGCCGAGGCCCGACATGGTGGTGGAGCAGGTCGGGTACGGGGCGGGCACGAAGGACTTTCCTGACCGGCCCAACCTGCTGCGGGTCTGCATCGGCAGGCCTCTGTAAAGGCGCAAATATGAATCAGGTCTGGCTGGCGGTGGGGGCGACGTTTCTGCTGGGGCTGCGGCACGGCGTGGACCACGACCACATCGCCGCCATCACGGACATCACGAGCGTGCAGGCCAGCCGGAGGCGGGGGATGCTGCTGGGTCTCTTATACGCATCAGGACACGGCTTCGTTGTCGCTGCGCTGGGCATCCTGGCCGTGTCGCTGGGGCTGCGCCTGCCGGCGGGGACGGACGTCGCGATGGAGCGGCTGGTCGGCCTGACGCTCATTCTGCTGGGCGGCTACGTGTTTTACACGCTGATCCGGCGTCGGGGGTTCCGGATGAGGTCGCGCGTCGTGGTCCTGGCCGATGTCTTTCTGTGGGTCTACGACCGGTTGAGGGCGCGCCTGACCGGGGAGCGGGGCCGGCGGCAACGGATTGACAATCCGATGCGGGAGGCCTTCGGGGACGGATACGGCGGGCGGTCTGCGTTTGTGGTGGGGATGATCCACGGGGTCGGGGCCGAGACGCCGACGCAGTTGCTCCTCTTTCTGGTGGCCACCGGGCTGGGGGGGGCCGGGCTGGGGGCGGTGGGGGTGCTGTCGTTCGTGGCCGGGCTGCTGGTGACGAACACGCTGATGTGCGCCCTGGCGGTCGGTCTCTACTGCTCCGCTGCCGCGCGAACGTCGATCTTCCGGGCGGTGGCCGTGGCCACGGGGGTCTACAGCCTGGTCGTCGGGTTGATCTTCACCTTCGGGCTGACGGACCTGCTGCCGGTGCTGTGAACCCCCTTACCCTCCCCCGTTGCTGAGGGCTACGCCGTTTGTTACCCCCTCCCTCTCCCCACATGTGGGAGGGCGGCGGGTCGCGACCTCATGGGAGCGACAGGCTGGGTGGAGGGAGGGGGGCAGGGGGTAGGTGAGGGGGTTATTCTTCAAGACTTTGCAGGAACTTCACGAGCACTTCCCGGACCTGAGACGGCTGACGCCGGAGGATGTCCGGGAGGTGGTCATAGACGAATTCTTCCGCACGGCGGGCAGAGGTGGGGGAGAAGGCAAAGAGTTCAGAAAGGGTGATCCCCAGCCCCTTTGCGATGCGGTCGAGCATCGCCAGGGTGGCGTTCGTCTCGGCGCGTTCGATCTGGCCGAGGTACTTCGCCTCCATGCCCGCCCGTTCGGCCAGCGCCGCCTGGGTAAGCCCCAGCCTCTTCCTCAGCCTGCGGACCCTGTCGCCGAGTTTCCGGTGAATGTCGGTCTCTCTCGATCTCCTCGTCATGGAGGCCAAAAATACCCAAAATGCTGAGAGAGTAAACCCAATATATTCGATTTTTTGATTGACAATACCCACTATATTTTGTAATATTGACCATTCCGGTCGGGTTGAGGTGGGGCTGCGCCTTTCTGTTGAAAGGCGCGATGCACAGGGGGTATCGCTTGGCTCATATCCTGGTGGTGGACGACCACGAGATGGTGCGACAGGTGGTCGGTCTCATCCTGGAGAGGGCCGGTCACAGGGTGTCGGAGGCCCGCGATGGGGAGCACGCCATGGAGGTCCTCCAGAGCGTCACCCCGGACATGGTTCTCACCGACATTGACATGTCGGTTATGGATGGAAAACGGTTTCTGGCGGAGCTGCGATCTCAGTTTCCGGGGATGCCCTGCGCGGGCATGTCGTGGGACAACGAGGGGATAGAATTCGACGAATTCATCCATAAGCCCTTTGATATTAAAGAGCTTATAAAGATGGTCGGACGGGTCCTCGAACGATGTCCGCGGAGGAATAAAAAAAATGAAGGAACGCAGAAATTGGGCTTGACACGCGACGGCGCTTGTTGTATATTCTGACCGTGTTGCTTTACATCATTGGCCCGGTGCCCTTGCTCTGTGATTGTCCCGACCAGTCACGGACTAGGGTTGCCGGGCCTCTTTTTGCCGTTCGACGCGGGTTGTCATTATGCTGCTTCTGATCGTAGCGGCGCTGCTGGTGTTCCTGAACGGTTTCTTCGTGGCGGCGGAGTTCGCCATCGTGAAGATCCGTCTGAGCCGCCTGGAGGAGCTGGTCGCGGAGGGGCGGCCTGGCGCCAAAGTCGCCCGCAACGTGGTCCATCACCTGGACGCCTACCTCTCCGCGACGCAGATCGGCATCACCCTGGCCAGCCTGGGGCTGGGATGGGTGGGGGAGCCTGCCGTGGCGCATCTCCTGGTGGAGCCCTTCTTCGCCTGGATGGGGTTCCTGTCGGAGGCGGCGCTCCACACCACCTCTTTGACCATCGCCTTTATCTTCATCTCCTTTTTGCACGTCGTCCTGGGGGAGCTGGCCCCCAAGTCGCTGGCCATCCAGCGGGCCGAGCAGACGGCGCTGGGCGTGGCCCTGCCGCTCCGGCTTTTCTACTATCTGTTTCTCCCGGCCATCTGGGTGTTCAACGGGTCGGCCAACCTGCTCCTGCGCGCCGTGGGGATCACGCCTGTGAGCGGGCACGAGCTGGCCCACTCTGCGGAGGAGATCCGGATCATCCTCGAACACTCCGAGCAGAGCGGAGTCCTGTCCGAGCAGAGGCATGACCTTCTGGAGGGGGCGCTGGACATCGCGGAGCGGTCGGTGAAGCAGATCATGGTGCCCCGCGTGGACGTGGTCTACATCTCCACGTCGGCCGCGTGGGAGCAGATCGTCCAGACGGTGGTCGAGCACGGCTATTCCAGGTTCCCGCTGTGCGACGGGGACCTGGATCACCCGATCGGCATCCTGTATGCGAAGGACCTGCTGCGCTACCTGGGCCAGCCGACGGGGCCTCCCAGCGCGGAGGGGATCGTGGCCCTCAAGCGGGAGTGTCTGTTCGTGCCGGAGAGCCAGCGGGTGGAGACCCTGCTCAAGCGGTTTCAGAGGAGCCGCATCCACCTGGCCGTCGTGGTGGACGAGTACGGCGGCACGTCGGGCATCGTCACTCTGGAGGATGTCCTGGAGGAGCTGGTGGGGGAGATTCAGGATGAGATGGACCAGGAAGCGCCCCTGCTTGAGGAGACGCCGGAGGGGAACTACCGGGTGAATGGGCAGATGCTGATCGACGACCTGGCGGACCGGACGGGCGTGGTCCTGCCGGACGCGCAGGGTGACACGGTGGGGGGTTACATTCTCTACCGCCTGGGGCGGGTGGCGGCGCGGGGCGACGAGGTAAGGGCGGACGGCCATCTGCTCAGGGTGCTGGAGGTGCACCGGCGGCGGATCGTGCGGGTGCTGGTGTCTCCGGCGGTGAGCGATGAGCAATCTGCCGGACAGGATTCCTAAAGCCCTGTCGCTATCCCCAGGGATGCGGCGGCCAGGCCGAGGAGGGCGCCGCCTGTCACAAGCCAGGCGGAGTTCACGCGGAAGCGCTCCAGCAGGAAGAGGCTCGCAGCGGCGAGCAGGACCGTCGTCAGGTCCACCAGCGCGGCCCGGCCCAGCTGCCACGACACCACGGCCATGAGGGCCAGCGAGGCCACGTTTACGCCGTCCAGGATGGCCCCCGCCACCGGCCACTGTCGAAGGCGTGGGACTATGGGGCCGCTGATCGCCACAAAAAAGAAGGCGGGCAGGAAGATGCCGAGCGTCGCGGCGCACGCCCCCTGGGCGCCCCCCAGCACGTAGCCGATAAAGGTGGCGGTCGTGAAGACGGGTCCCGGGGTGAACTGTCCCACGGCAATCGCGTCCAGGAGCTGGCCCTCGGTCATCCAGCCCCACCGGTGGACGAGATCGTTGCGGAGGAATGCGAGGAGCACGTAGCCGCTCCCGAAGAGCACCGATCCCACTTTGAGGAAGAACAGGAAGAGCAGGAGGAGGCCGAAAGGCGCCGCAGCGCCTGCGGCGGCCGGACTCAGGGGGATGGACGCCGTGACCAGCAGAGCGCCCAGGGCCTTGTTCCGGTCGCGCGATAAGGTCAATCCCTTCACCAGTCCGACAAGGGCCCCGATTCCAAAAAGAACGGCGAGTTCGTTCACTTCGGCTGCGCTCAGGAGGAGGGCGGCCAGGCCGACCGCCGCCAGGAAGGGGGTCTTTATGGCAGTCTTCCCCAGCCGCCACAGCGCCTGGAGGACCACCGCAATCACCACGGGTTTCACGCCGTACAGGAGTCCGGCGGCCTGGGGCAGTCGCCCGAACTGCATGTAGGCCCAGGCGATGGCGGCCACGATGAGGGTCGCGGGGAGGATGAAGCAGCTCCCGGCCGTGAGCAGGCCGGCCCAGCCCGCCCTCTGATAACCGATGTGGATGGCCATCTCGGTGGAGTTGGGGCCGGGGATCAGGTTCGTGGCGCCCAGGAGGTCGAGAAACTTCTCGCGGGAGAGCCAGGAGCGGCGATGGACTACCTCCTCCTCCATCATCGCGACATGCGCGGCAGGCCCGCCAAAGGCCGTGAAGCCCAGCCGCAGGAACAGCAAGGCCAGCTCTTTCAGCGCGCCGGGTGTTGTCTCTGCCATCTGTCCTTTATCCTTCCCCTACAATCCTCCCACGTAAATGCCCAGGGCCTCCAGGTCTTGCTCAGTGAACGCGCCGAGGTCAACCAGGCCCGTCTCTGCCGTGCGGTCGAGGATCTCCTTTTCCGTCAGGCGATTCCCGATGCCGCCCAGCGGCTTGATGCCGGGATAATCCGCGTCGTTCCCGTCGGCCCCGTGGCACCGGACGCAGTAGGCGTTGTAGACCATTTTACCTCTCTGCCATTTTCTGACCAGCGCGACCAGGTCCTGGCCGTGCGTGGCAGGGACGACCTTGCGCTCGATGCGGCGGATGACGCCGTCCCTGTCGATCAGAAAGGTCACCCGCTGCGCGCAGTCGTCCTTCTCATTCCAGACGGAATATCTCCTGATGACCGAGCGGTCGGTGTCGCTGAGCAGGTAAAGGCTCAGGCTTTCCTTCGCGCAGAGGTCCCGGTTGAACGCGGGGGGGCGAAAGCTGACGGCGAGGATCGCGGTGTTGAGACTGTCCAGCTCCGGCGCTGCAACCTGCAGCGAATGGAGTTCCTGAATTCACCCGCCGGAGCGGAACAGGGCGGGGTAGAATACGAGCGCGACCTGCTTTTTGCTCTGCAAGTCGGAGAGGGTCCGCTTCTGGCCGCTGCTGTCCAGCAGGGTGAAGTCCGGGGCCTTTGTCCCTATTTTGGGACCTTCCGGCGCATCGGTCCCTTTTTCATCCGTGAACGCCTGGGCCGCGGGCAATATTACCAGTATTAAAGCTAAGACCCGTTTTTTCCAGCATCTTGTGAACATAAAAACCTCACGCTTCTTCAATCAGCTCGGCGAACAGCTCGCGGACCTTCACCTTGACCGCCTCCAGGGCCTTCCGCCCTTCCGGGGGCGCGCGATAAACTCGTCTTGCGCGTCGCCTTTGTCAAGAAAAACGTTGACGAGACCGCCATCTGTCCTTACCTTGATGCGCTGAAGAAATTCATCTGATGATCAAGGAGATGACGTGGAAATTTACGTGAGCCTGGTCCTGGCCGGGCTGTCGGTGTCCTTCTTTCACGCGATTCTGCCCAACCACTGGCTGCCGTTCGTGCTGGCGGGGCGGGCGCAGCGGTGGTCGCTGGGGAGGACGCTCTGGGTCACGGCGCTGGCCGGGGGCGGGCACGTCCTGATCACGACGCTGCTGGGCGTGCTGATCGTCTGGATGGGGCTGGCGCTGTCGTCCGCCGTGGAGGCGTGGTCCGTCCCCCTGGCCGCAGGCGTCCTGATCCTGTTCGGGCTGTTCTACGTGGTCCGGCACCTGCGGGGGGGCGGGCACGGACACTCCCATTTTCCGGGCGGCCATGCGCACGATCACGGCCACGATCACGACCATTCGCACGACCGTTTAAACAGGGATGGACAGGATACGCAGGATATACCCCATCCTGCCCATCCTGTGTATCCCTGTAAAATCGAACATCACGATCATGGTCATTCACACGATCACGATCACGGCCATGACCATCCTCACGGGGAGGGTTCGTGGGCGCCGGAGGCGGTCGCGGTCGCGTCGCTCGTGGCCATGCTGACGTTCTCGCCGTGCGAGGGGTTCCTGCCGATCTACCTGACGGCCTGGCCCTACGGCTGGGGGGCGTTCATCGCCCTGTCCGCGGTCCTGGCCGCCGGGACGCTGTCGGGCATGCTCGCCTTCACCGGACTGACCTACGCCGGGTTCCGGCGGGTGGAGATGCCCTGGATGGAGCGCTACGAGCATCTCGTGCTCGGGGGCGTGCTGATCCTGCTGGGGGTCGCGGTCGTGGCGTTTCAGTTGTAACAAAAATGTCTCGCAACTTGACTTGCCGGACGGTGAAAGGTATATTTGGAGGGATGATACGGGAGGGAATGGACGTGGGATGAAGCATGACAGAACCGCAGGCGTTCCGAGGGTTTTTGCCGTGTGGAGGTGCGAGCGGGAAGGCCTCGCCCGGGTCCTGACTCACACCCCGCTGACGCACGCCGATTTCCTGCGCCCGGCAGCCATTGACGGCGCGCTTTTGCAGAAGAACATCGCCCTCTACAGGAACTTATGTAGAGGTCCCACCATTTTCATCCCTCTGTACGACCTCCTCAAAACCTACCGCATCTGATTCTTCTTCCATCCCTCCACTGGTAGCCCGGCAGTCTGCGCTACCGTCTTCGTATTCCTTTTGTCCGTGCCACAGGCCCTGATTCCCTTGCCATTTCAGGTCGTCGGACGGGTGGATCGTATTCTCCACCAGAGAGATGCCTTGATGCGGGATATGGGCAGGCCGCTGGTCTGTCTGTGCCTCATAGAGGTGTCCCATTTTGGAGGTGCGGGGCGATGGAAGTGATTAAAGATGCGCTGTTCTTGCTGTTGACGCCGGTCATGTTGTTGGGGTTTCACTATCACCCATCGCTGACGGCGAAGCAACGAATTCTGTTCGCGGGATTCCTGGCGGCCGTGATCGTGGCCTGCGGCATCCGCAACGGCCAGATTATGTACTCCAACATCGCTCATCCTCCGAGATGGGATTTTGTGTTGTTCTGGCTGTATGGGCGCGTTGCAACTCAGGGATTGAACTTCTATGAGCCGGAACACGCCTTGAAGCTGGCAGAACAGCATCAGCTTTCCGTGGACCCCATCGGGACCTGGTTTTTATACCCCCCCCAGACGATGTTTCTCTTCGCGCCGCTGGGCTGGTTTGACATACAGACGGCTCACCTGTTCTGGTATATCCTCATGAGCAGCGTCCTTGTCCTGGACATGATCCTGCTCTGGAAGATCTTTCTGCGCGGAAGCGGCCTGACGGGTCTGATGTTGACGGCGGCCCTCGTCCTCACGCTAAAGGTCACGTCGATGATCATCTATTTTGGGCAGACCATTTTCATCGTGCTGCTGATGCTGCTCCTGTTCTGGCGCGAGCGCGAGCGCCTGCGCAGCGGGATATGGCTGACGCTGGGTCTCTTTGTCAAGCCCGTCCTTGCCCTTTTGCCGATGGTCCTGGTGTTGCAACGAAACTGGCGGGCGATGATGAGCGCCGTCGGGGCGGTTGTCCTCATCTCGGCGCTGGCTATGATCGCATTCGGCGCAGAGACGTTCTGGGATTTTTTCACGGTGCGGCCTGCCGCCAACCTGCCGGGAGATGTGTATGCCGACCCGACGAATCAATCCCTGCTGGCGACGGTCCTTCGTCTGACGGGGGACGATCTCCACGGCGCAACTCCACTCTTTCGAGCGGTTTTTGGGGTACTCAGTCTCCTGCTGGCCGCCCTCACGGGCTGGCTGGTGTTTCGCCTGGGGCCGGACCACGCCGATTGGGCGCTGTCTCTGACGCTGGCGCTGGCGCTCCTCATCTACCCCGGCGCCCTGGAGCATTATAGCCTCCTGCTGATCGCGCCGATGCTGTTGCTCTGGGCGCGCCGGCAGGAACTCATCGGCGGCGCCTGGGGTGTCGTCGGGTTCATGACGCTGGAGTACGCGCTCATTCGGGGTCATTACGCCTTTATGGCCAACGCGCTCGCCTGGGCCGCGCTGGCCGGGATCGGGGCCTGGATGATCGGGCGACGCGCCGCCCCCTCCATCGCCGCGCTTCTGGCCTCCTTCCCCTCCGAGGGATTGGAGCCTGGATGATCGGGCGACGCGAATGAAGCATCCCATTGAGGAGAACGCCTTGCCTCCACAACGCCTCAGCCGGCCTGTCATCGCCTGTCTGCTGCTGACAGTCATCCTTTTCGGCGTCGCGCCCTGTCTCTCCGTCGCGCAACCTTCTGAAGAGACCCCGGAGAACTTCAAGATCGCCTTCATCGGCGATCAGGGGATGGGGCCGGACGCGCGCGCGGTCCTGCGCCTCATCCGGTCGGAGGGCGCGCACGCCGTGATACACGCGGGGGACTTCGACTATGACGACGACCCTGCGGCCTGGGAGGCTCAGATCGAGGACGTCCTCGGACCCGAATTCCCCTACTTCGCGTGCATCGGGAACCACGACCGTGAAGCATGGCGTGGGCCGGGCGGCTATCAGGACCGCCTCCAGCGGCGGCTCGCCCGGCTCCGAATCCCGTGTGACGGGGACCTGGGGGTAAAATCGTCGTTCAAATACAAAGGGGTCTTCATCGTTCTGGTCAGTCCCGGCGTGATGGGCTCCGACCACGACGCTTACATCAGGGAGAGGCTCGCCTCAGACGCCTCCCCCTGGAGCATCTGCGTCTGGCATAAAAACATGCGGCCCATGCAGGTGGGGGGGAAATCGGACGAGACGGGCTGGGGGGTCTATGAGGAGGCCAGAAAAGGGGGGGCGCTGATCATCACGGGCCACGAACACTCCTACAGCCGGACGCATCTCCTCAGCGACATCCAGAACCAGACCGTCGCGGGCAGGTCCGACACCCTCGTGATCGCGCAGGGCAGGACTTTCGTGGTGGTCTCCGGGCTGGGGGGGAGGAGCATTCGGAGACAGAGGCGGACGGGGGACGAGTGGGCGAGAATCTACACGAGGGATCAGGGGGCCAGCTACGGCGCCCTTTTTGGCGTCTTCAACGTGAACGGCGTGGAAAACCGGGCGAATTTCTACTTCAAGGACATTGACGGCAAGGTCGTAGACCGGTTCGTCGTCATCAGCGACGTGAAGTAAGGTGGAAATGAACATTGACATTGAGAGATTTTTTCCGTATCTTCCAATAATTAAACGATTGCTTAATCATCTATTCAATGCAGTAAACCCTATCCTCTGGAATCTTCTGTGACCCTCTCGACCCGGCTGCTGACGTGCGTCTTCCTCTCCCTCATGCTCTATGGCGAGCAAGGATACGTCACGCTGGTGCTCTGCGACCATGATGTCCCGCAGGGCCAGGCAGATGTCCGGGACTCTCACGCAGAGACAGACTCGTCCGGGGGCCTGCCGATCTGCCCGTGTCACGACGGCATGGCCTGTCTCTGCCACCTGCTTGCGGTCGCCGCGCCGCAGACTCCCCTCGCTCTTTCCCTCCCCTCGGCGGAGGCGCTCCCTGCGTCTTCCGCCCTCTTCGCCGCCCTCCATCCTCTGAAGGTCTTCCGACCTCCGATTTTCTGAGATTCAGTACATCGAATTGGCGTAATATGGCCCAGGATCAGGCGATTTATCGGTTGGTGTAGGGGCGACTCTCGCGAGTCGCCCGTCGGCCTTGTGCAATGGGATCGCCGGGCGGGTCAAGACCCCCTTCCCCAAACGCTCCCATGAGGTCGCGTTCCCTGCCCTCCTACACCAACGGGATAAACCGACCGGCCCTGGGCCGATGGTCGCCAAAATTCCCAAATGCATGACCCGTACAATCATTTGGAGGTCTCATGCGCGTACTGATGCTGTCGCTCATGGCCGTCGTGTTTCTGTGTCATGTCTCCCACGCTCAGGTCGAGCGCCTGACGCTCACGCCGGACCAGGCCGTCGCGTGGGCGCTGGAGCATAACCCGAAGGTCATCGGGGCGAAAAAGGCGTGGGACGCGGCCCGCGCCCGGATATGGCCCGCCCGGATGCTCCCCGACCCGCAGATGATCTTTGAATACGAGGAACTGCCGGGGGCGCTCCGGTTGAGCCGCTCCGGAAATCGCTTCATCGGGTTCAGCCAGACGCTGGAGTTCCCGACAAAGCCCTATCTGAGAGGTCGGGTTGCGGATCGGGAGGCGCAGGCTGCCCGGACGGACTACGAGTCCGCCCGGCTCGAAGTCGCGGCGGAGGCCACGAAGTCGTGCGGGGAGGTCTGGGCGAGTCAGAGCATTCAGCGGTACGCGGCGGAGAACCTGAAGCTGGCGGACGAATTTCGGGACAAGACGAAGGTGCGCGTGGAGGCAGGCGACGCTTCGAGCGTGGAGGCCCTCAGGGCGGAGGTGGAGGCCGGACGGGCCGAGGCCGAAGTGACGGGCGCGGAGAATCGGGTGGCCCTGGCGAAGGCGTCGCTGAACGCCCTGCTGAACCAGGACCTGTCCGCGCCTGTGGAGGTGATCGGCGAGTTGACCTATAGGCCGCTCGGGGCAGACCTTCAGACGCTCCGGCAGACGGCCCTGGAGCATCGCCCGGACCTGCAAGGCGCAAAGGCCGCGCTGGAAGGCGCGAAGGCAGATCGGGCGCTGACGGCATCGGCGCTTCTCCCGGATCTCAGTTTCCAGATATACCGTCAGACCCTCCGCGGAGAGGGAGATTTCTGGAAGGCCGGGTTCGGGTTCACGGTCCCGCTCTGGGCCTTCGGCAGACAGAGGGGTGAGATCGCCGGGGCCGGGGCTGGCGTAGCCCGCGCAGAGGCAGAGCAGATTGCAGCGAGAAATCAGGCGCTCTTAGAGGTGGAGGAGGCCTACCTGAACGTCAGGACCTCGGAGAAGCGGGTCCTGCTCTACCGGGATCGGGTGCTGCCGGGCGCCGAGGAGACCTACCGGGTGGTGCGCCGGCGCTACGACGAGGGGCGGTCAAACTACCTGGAGGTCATCGACGCGGGCCGGACGCTGGCGGAGACGCGGGTGGCGTCTGTGGAGGCCCTGCTGGACTACCACGCGGCCGTGGCGGACCTGACCAGGGCCGTTGGCGGAAGACTGGAGATTGCAAAATGAAAATTGCAAATTGCAAATTGCAAATTGCGGTCTGGCTGTGCGTCGGAGCCCTGGGGCTATCGTGCGGTAGGGGAAAGGTCGAAGAGAAGGCCCACGCCGAGCACCACGAGGAGGAGGCGCACGAACGGAGAGACGTGGAGCTGTCAAAGGAGGCCCTCGCCTCTCTTCAGGTCAGGACGGCGCGCGCGGAGCGGCGAGGGGTGGGGGCGGTCGTCCACGCCACCGCGGTCATCGAACCCAACGCCGACCGGGTCGCCCACGTCACCCCCCGCATCCCGGGCCGGGTGGCGCAAAGCCTTGTGACCCTGGGGCAACAGGTGCGAAAAGGGGAGCGCCTGATGACGCTCGACAGCGTGGAGCTGGGCGAGGCAAAGTCGGCCTTTCGCAAGGCGAAGGCCCGGCTGGAGGTCGCGAGGTCCGGCTATGAGCGGGAGAAACGACTGTATGAGGACGGAAAAATCGTCTCCGAGAAGGAGATGCTGGAGGCCAGAGGGGCCTATCTCGAAGTTAGAGCGGAGTTCGAGGCCGCGGAGGAGCGGCTGCACCTCTACGGATTATCCCAGGAGGAGATCGAACGGATCGGCGCGGGGCACGACCCGCAGGCGTCCCTCTTCCCGGTGGTCTCTCCGATCTCCGGCACCGTGACCGAAAAGCACATCACCCTCGGCGAGGTCATCCGCCCGGAGGAGACGGCCTGCACCGTGGCCGACCTGTCCACGCTCTGGATCATTTTGAGCGTCTATGAGAAGGACATCTCCAGGGTGCGCGTCGGGCAGGAGGCGGCCGTGCGGGTGGACGCCTATCCGGGGAGGACGTTCCACGGGACCCTGACCTACGTCGGCGCGGCGCTGGACAGGGCCACCCGGACGGCCGGGGCGCGCGTGGAGGTGGACAACGCCTCCGGGGAGCTGAAGCCGGGGATGTTCGCCACGGCCACGGTCATCGGGGGGGACCCTGCGACGGCGCGGCAGGCCCTGGTCATCCCCGCCTCCGCCGTGCAGCGGATCGGGGCGGCCTTCGTGGTCTTCGTGCGGGAGGGGGAGGGCCGGTTCGAGCGGCGGGATGTCGTCATTGGGGAGGATCTCGGGGGTCTTGTCGAAGTGGTATCGGGTCTCCGGGAGGGGGAGGAGGTGGTCACGGAGGGGGGGTTCGTCCTCAAGTCGGAGCTTTTAAAGGATCAGATGGAAGGGCACGAGGATTGAGCAATGAGTGCTGAGTGCTGAGTGCTGAGTGAAAAACAGGTCGCGAGTCCAGGGTCAGAGCCTACGACTCAGGACTCAGGACTCAGGACTCAGGACTTGTCTTGAGAGGCTTTATGATCGACCGCATCCTTCAGTTTAGTATTCAATGGCGCATCCTGATCGTGGTCCTGGGGCTGGGCCTGATCGGGGTGGGGCTCTGGTCGGCCACGAGGCTGCCCATCGACGCCGTGCCCGACATCACCACCAACCAGGTGCAGATCAACGCCCTGGCCCCCGCCTTTGCGCCGGAGGAGATGGAGAGGTACGTCACCTTCCCCATCGAGGTGGCGATGAGCAGCCTGCCGCGCAAGGAGGAGATCCGCTCGATCTCGCAGTTCGGGCTGTCGCAGGTGACGGTGACCTTTGAAGACGGCGTGGACATCTACTGGGCGCGGCAGCTCGTGCTGGAGCGGCTGATGGAGGCGCAGCGGGACCTCCCTCCGGGCGTCACCCCGGAGCTTGCCCCCATCAGCACGGGCCTGGGCGAAATTTATCAGTTCACGGTGGAGGCGGATGAAGACAGCAAAGACCGCTACTCCCTGATGGACCTGCACACGATCCTGGACTGGTTCATCACGCCGCAGTTGCGCACGGTCTCCGGCGTGATCGAGGTGAACAGCTTCGGGGGTCTGGAGAAACAGTATGAGGCGCTCGTGGACCCGAGCAAGCTGGTGAGTTACGGGCTGTCGTTGCGCCAGGTCATCGAGGCCCTGGGGCGCAACAACGCCAACGCGGGCGGGGCCTACCTGGAGCGGGGCCAGGAGCAGCAGCTCCTGCGGGGGGTGGGGCTCATCCAGTCTCCCCGCGACATCGAAAACGTCGTGGTGGCGTCGCGCAACGGCACGCCGGTCTTCGTCCGGGATGTGGCGACGGTCGGGGTGGGGGCGCAGGTGCGGCAGGGGGCGGCCACCCGCGACGGGGAGGGGGAGACCGTCATCGGCATGGCGATGCTGCTCAAGGGGGAGAACAGCCGCACGGTCGCGCAGCAGGTGAGGGAGCGGCTGGAGAAGATGCAGAAGTCCCTGCCGCCGGGGGTGAGGATCAGGTCTTTCTACGACCGGAGCGGCCTGGTGGACCAGACCATTCACACCGTCAGCGTGAACCTCGTGGAGGGGGGCATCCTGGTCGTTCTCGTGCTCTTTCTGTTTCTCCTGCAACTCCGGGCGGGGCTGATCGTGAGCAGCGCGATCCCGCTGTCCATGCTGTTTGCAGTCGTGGGCATGGCCTATTTCGGGGTCTCGGCCAACCTGATGAGCCTGGGGGCGATCGACTTCGGGCTGATCGTGGACGCCGCGGTCATCATCGTGGAGAACTGCGTGCGGCGCCTGTCGGAGCGGCGCAGGGAACTGGGGCGGGGGCTCAGCCGGGAGGAGCGGCTGGAGGCCGTCCGGCAGGGCAGCCTGGAGGTGCGCCGGGCCAGCCAGTTCGGGGAGCTGATCATCATCGCGGCCTACATCCCCATCGTGTCGCTGGTGGGCATGGAGGGGAAGATGTTCAGGCCGATGGCGTTCACGGTCATCCTGGCGCTTTCGGGGGCGCTTGTCCTGAGCCTGACGCTGATCCCGGCGCTGTGCGCCCTGTTTCTGCGGGACCGGAAGGAGCGCGAGAACCCCGTCGTCAGCGCCCTCCAGAGGGCTTACGAGCCCCTGCTGCGCAGGACGATGGGCCGCCGCGCCGCCACCGCGGGGGGGGCGGCCGCCTTCGTCGTCGCGTGCGTGATCCTGTCTTTCCTTCTGGGTTCGGAGTTTCTGCCCGATTTAGACGAAGGCAGTGTCGCCGTCAACCACACCCGCCTGAAGAGCGTGTCGCTGGCGGAGTCGGTAAGGCAAACTCTGTTGATTGAAAGGACCCTCAAACAATTCCCGGAGGTCGCCACCGTCGTCAGCCGCATCGGGCGTCCCGAAATCGCCACCGATCCGATGGGACCTGAGATGGTGGACACCTACGTCTTCCTCAAGCCCAGGCCCGAATGGCAGGACGGCAAAAGCAAGGCAGAGCTGGTCCAGGACATGTCCGAGGCCCTGGAGAAGATGCCGGGCGTCGCCTTTTCATTCTCACAGCCCATCAAGTTCCGCATGATGGAGCTGATCGAGGGCACGGGCGTCCGGGCGGACGTGGGGGTCAAGGTCTTTGGCGACGACATGGACGAGCTGGTGCGCGAGGCCAACGAAGTGGCGCGGGTCCTTCGAGGGGTGCGCGGGGCAGAGGACGTGAAGGCCCAGCAGGTCACGGGCCTGCCCGTGCTGCAGGTCAAGATCAACCGCGACGCCATCGCCCGCTACGGCATCAATGTCTCCGATGTGCAGGAGTTGATCCAGACGGCCATTGCGGGGACGGAGGCGACCGAGGTGCTGGAGGGGTTCATGCGGTTCGACCTTGTGGTGCGTCTTGCGCCGTGGGCGCGCAAAGACGCTGAGGCCATCGGCAATCTTCTGGTCAGCGCGCCGGACGGGCGGCACATCCCCCTCCGTCAGCTCGCCGACATCGTGAGCGAGGAGGGTCCCGCTGAGATCAGCCGCGAAAACGGGAGGCGCCGCATCTCGGTGGAGGCCAATGTGCGGGGGCGGGACATCGGGTCGTTCGTGGCCGAGGCCCGGAGGCGGGTGGAGGAGCGGGTTGCGCTCCCCCCCGGCTACATGATGGAGTGGGGCGGGACGTACGAGCACCTGGAGAGCGGGCGCGCGCGGCTCATGGTGGCCGTGCCGATCACCTTTCTCCTCATTCTCCTGCTCCTGTTCGCGACGTTCAACTCGCTCCGGCAGGCCGCTCTGGTGTTCACGGGGATTCCGTTCGCCGTCACGGGGGGCGTTCTCTCCCTGCTGTTTCGGGGGATGCCCTTCTCGATGAGCGCGGGGGTCGGGTTCATCGCCGTGTCGGGCGTGGCGGTCCTCAACGGCGTGGTCATGGTCACGTTTATCAACCAGCTCCGCCAGAGCGGGACGCCAGCGGCGGAGGCGGTCGTCCGGGGGGCGCTGGCGCGCCTGCGGCCCGTGCTGATGACGGCCCTGGTGGCCATTCTCGGCTTCGTCCCCATGGCGCTTTCGACGGGGACGGGGGCGGAGGTGCAGCGCCCCCTGGCCACGGTGGTCATCGGCGGGCTGATCACCTCCACGCTGCTGACGCTGCTGGTGCTGCCGGCCCTCTACGGGTGGTTTGAGGGGCGAAAGGCCAGGTCGTCTGAGCCGCGTGTTTGCGGTTGACTCGCGGAGGGAATCTTGGTATAATAGCCCATTCACAAAATTCTTACTGACCGCTTGAAAGGACGCATGGCAGACGCAACGGATAATGTTTACGACCTGATCATCGTGGGAGGGGGACCCGCCGGGGCCACGGCCGCGCTCTACGCCGGGCGGCATGGGCTGAAGACGCTGCTGCTGGAGAAGGAGCGGTTTCCGCGCGACAAGGTCTGCGGGGACGCCCTGTCCGGCAAGGCGGTGACGGTCCTGCGGGAGCTGGGGCTGCTGGAGAAGGTGCGGGGTCTGCCCGGCGCCTCTATCCGGTCGGTCACGTTCGGGAGCCCCGACCACACGGAGGCGCACATCGACCTGGGCCGCTCCAGCCGGCAGGACTTCCTGACGGGGTTCGTGATCCGCCGTCAGGTGTTCGACCACTTTCTGTTCGAGGAGGCCCGCAGGGCGGCCGATGCCTGCGTGGAGGGGTTTGCGGTGCGCGACTTGGTGGTGGAGGGCGGGCAGGTGGTGGGGGTCCGGGGGACGGGCCGGGACGGGAGGGCGGAATACCGGGGCCGCGTCGTGCTGGGGGCGGACGGGTTCAACTCCGTGGTCGCGCGGAGGGCCGGGCTTTACAGGCACGAGCCGGGCCACTGGGTCGTGGCCTTGAGGTGTTACTACCAGAACGTCGGAGGGCTGACGGACCGGATCGAGCTGCACTTCATCGACGAGGCCCTGCCCGGCTATTTCTGGATTTTTCCGCTGGAGGACGGCTGCGCCAACGTGGGGATCGGCATGCGGCACGACTACCTCAAGCGCCGGGGGGGGGACCTGAGGGCCGCGCTCCAGGCGGCGATTCGGAGCCCCCATTTCAGGGGCCGGTTTGCGGGGGCCAAGGCCCTGGAGAAGCCGGTCGGCTGGAACCTGCCGCTGGGCAGCAAGCGCCGCAAGATTTCGGGCGGCGGGTTCATGCTCCTGGGGGACGCGGCAGGCCTGATCGACCCGTTCACCGGGGAGGGGATCGGAAACGCCATGTACTCGGCGCGCCTGGCGGTGGAGACGGCCCGCGAGGCGCGCGCGGCGGGGGACTTCAGCGAGGCGTCTCTGTCGGGCTACGAGGGGCGCGTCTGGGACGCGCTGGGGGATGAGCTCAGGGTCAGCTTTCAGATGCAGCAGCTGGGGCGGCTGCGGTTCCTTCTGAATTTCGTGATCCGAAAGGCCGCGCGGAATCGGGAGATCAGCGACCTGATCTGCGGCATGATCGCGAACGAGGTCCCGAAACAGAGGCTGATGAATCCGCTGTTCTACCTGAAGCTGATGTTGGCGTAGTGCTCTGTCAGGATAGAAGTGAATAGTAGCCCAGGCGTCTCGCCTGGGCATGGCAGGCGGATTTGTGGACAGGCCGGAGGCCTGTCCCACCAGAAGAACCAGTCAAACTAATCTTGACAGAGCAGTAGACGCGGGAGGTAGAACCTTGACCGATGAGCAGAAGTACCTGTTCGATCTCCAGGGTTATCTGGTCCTGAAGGGCGTGGTACCCCGACCCGTCGTAGAGGCGTGCAGTGCGGCGCTGGACCGGTTCGAGAAGATGCCGCCGGAGGAATACCCCCCGCCGCTGGTCCTGGGTCCGGAGAGGACGGAGCAGAACCTCTACATCTCCAACATCCTGGAGGGGGACCCGGCGTTTGTCCCCCTGATCGACCTGCCCGCAGTGCTCGACGTCATCGCGGAGGTGACCGGGGGGCCCTACAGGCTCAACCACACCTACGCGATTTACCGGTGGGGCGGGGGGTACACGCGGCTGCACATGCACGGCACGCCGATTCTCCCCAAATGTCAATACCACTGCCGCAACGGGCAGATGGTCTCCACGCTGACCAAGGTGGTCTATCCGATGCTCGACTGCGGCCCGGAGGACGGCTGCTTTGCGGTCATCCCGGGCGCTCACAAGAGCAACTTCCCGAAGCCGTGGGGCAGCCACCCCGGCGAAAACCCGCCCCTGCAGCCGGTCCCGGCGCAGGCGGGGGACGCCATTATCTTCACCGAGGCGCTGACGCACGGCTCCACGGTGAATGTCTCCAGCCGCCCCCGCCGGACGCTCTATTACTGTTACAGCATCGGCTACATGCCGGACTGGGGGGGGCACGGCGGGTTGAGGTTCAGCGAGCGGGCCGGGGATCGCCTCACGGAGGCGCAGCGGGAGGTCATCAGGTTGAAGTGAGTGACACCCCCCTTCCTCCCCCGAACCCCCTCCCTCCCCCACATGTGGGGGGAGGGAGGGGGTATCAAGGGTTTTTCTGTTAGGCTGGGGGAGGGTGGGGGGCTTTACAAAGGAGGTTCCCATGCCTGCAAGCACAGGCAGTGCGGTCATAGAGAAGCAGGAGACGCGAAAGACCGGCGCGCCGGAGGCGCTCCCGCAGCGGATGCTGGGAAAGACGGGGGAGCTAGTGCCGATGCTGGGTTACGGGTCCGCGCCGGGGGGGATGGGGTTGAAGGACGAGGAAGCGATTGCGCTCTGCCACAAGGTGATTGACCTGGGCGTGACTTACATCGACACGGCCACGGGCTACGGCCGGGCGCAGGCGCAGCTTGGGGAGGTCATGAGGACCCGGCGCAAGGAGGTGTTCCTCGTGACCAAGACGAACACGGCGGAGGGGCCGAAGGCGCTGGAGATTCTGGAGGGGAACCTGAAGCTTCTGCAGACGGACCACGTGGACCTGACCTTCGTCCACTCCCTGGGGGGGATGGACGT
>CAYRZX010000051.1:24332-26411 GCA_964428665.1 uncultured Gemmatimonas sp. | reverse complement strand
CGTCACCGCGCTGACGATCCCCTCCACGCCCGCGCGGTTGCGCGACCGGACGCGCAGGGTGTTCAGCCCCTCGTGCAGACGCCACGCGAAACGGCCCGGCCGTTCCTCCCACGCCTCCCGGTCCACGCTCGCTAAGTAACCCGCGAAGTTCGGCATATCCGTCTCCAGATGCACCCGCAGGGTCTCAGGGTCCCCGTCCCGCTCCAGGGTGAAGCGCGTCTGATTGAGCGTCGGGTAGAAGTCCGCCCGCCGGTTGGTGTGATGGGTGAAGTGCGCCAGCGGCGGCGCCTTGTCGTCCGCCCAGTTCAAATAGCCATTCCAGCCCCACACCTCCGTCCCCTGGCTCACGGGCAGGGGCCTCGGCTCGCTGAACACATTGTAACGCGGGACCATCCGGAAGTGGCAGAACGACCGGAACAGGAACAGCGCACCCTCCTCCACCGGGAATTTATGATTCCCCTCCCGGAAGGCGATCGGCAAATCCTCCACCAGGGCCTTTAAGTCCTGACGGAACAGGTAGGGGCTGTCCCAGCGCTCGGCACGCTCCAGCCTGTCTATC
Source organism: uncultured Gemmatimonas sp. (assembly GCA_964428665.1). GTDB lineage: Bacteria > Latescibacterota > UBA2968 > SICM01 > SICM01 > SICM01. The sequence continues at coordinate 25,852 of CAYRZX010000051.1, read as the reverse complement.
AACACCTGATGGATCTCCTGCGTATCCAGGGGCGTCAACGTAGCCCGGTCGTACCAGTAGTAATCCCGCGTCGCGTCCACGTGCACCCACTTGCGGTAATCGTTGGACCAGACCTCCGCGATCTCGTGGCCCGTCATCCCCTCGCTGTGGAAGTTCACGTGCCGCGCCGGAATCCCAACACTCAGATACGCGGCCACCAGCACCACGTTGGGATACAGACACATGGCATCGCGCCGGCGCTGCCGGTACTCGTTCATCCGGATCGCCCCCTGCCCGTCCCGCTCCAGCTTCAGCCAGTCCAGCACGTTCCAGGGGAAGTGCGAGCACCTCTTCAGCGGTATCCAGTAGGCCCAGGCCATCAGCCGCTCGATCCGCTCGAACTCCGTCTGCGCGCCCGCCACCACCGCGTCCAGCTCAAACCGCTCGCGCAGCTCCCTCAGCATCCCGCACCCGTAGTCCTCATAGACAAAATCACAGGAGGGCCGGAGAATCCGGGCGTTCTCCGCCCTCACGACGCGCAGGGGAGGATCGGCCTCTTCCGCGACCTGAGCCTCCACGCGCACGGCCTTCAGGAGCGGCGTCTGCGACGGCCCCTCCGTCTCAAACAGAGCCCTCCACTGCGCGTAGCGCCCCCGGACCTCTTCGACCGGCTCGCCTGCCTCACACGCCCTCCACCCGCCCCAGCACTCCGGCTCATGCGCCGGCCGCGACCCGGTGCGCACCTGAAACGCCACCCGCGTCCCCGGCGGCGTCTCCGCATCCCAGTCCAGACTCACGCCCTGGACGGAGCGCCTCCCCTTGACCTCCCCCTCCCCGGCAACGTCGAAGACCGGCGAGACCAGTTCACCCTGCCTGCGAAACCGCTTCAGGACCAACCGCAGGACGTACTCCCCCCGCTCCGCCTCCCAGGACCGGCCCCCGTCCCGGCTCAGGCTGCTCGCGCGCGGCAGGACCACCGGGTCGGGCATCCCCTTGTGGAACGACCGGTAGTCCGCCACCATGAGGTCCCAGCCCATCCGGCCCTCCACCGCCTCCAGCGTGATCTCGTTCTCCCCCCTTCTCAGGGACGCCGGGGGGACCTCCACGTAGTACCACCGGCTCCAGCTCCACGCCCCCTCGTCCCGCGCCAGCTCCCAGTATTGCCGGGCCTCCGGCGTGGCCACCGGCGAGGGGGGTCTTAAAACCTCCTGACCGTTCACCGTGAACCTCAGCGTGGCCTGGTGCCCCTTCCGCTCCCTCCCGATGAAGGCGACCTGCGCCCCTGCCGTGCGCGGGTCCTTTAGATGGAGCGTCTTGCGGAGCACAATCTGTCCGGCGACCTCCACGAAGGGGACGATCTCCTGGTCGTCCGACCGGCCCGCGCCGGGGCCGTCATTCTCCACGACCTCGCCGTAAAACAGGTGGATGCCCTCGTCCGCCCCGCCCATCCAGAGGTCGCGGACCTCCGCCGTCTCGTAGATTTCAGCCGCTCTCAAACAGGTGGCGACCCGCCGCCCCTCCGTCATCGTCTGCAAGGCCAT
>CAYRZX010000051.1:7668-24232 GCA_964428665.1 uncultured Gemmatimonas sp. | reverse complement strand
CCGCTCTCAAACAGGTGGCGACCCGCCGCCCCTCCGTCATCGTCTGCAAGGCCATCTCGAATTCCTCTGTGTCAAAATTGAACTGCCTGGATTTCCAGATGCGTCCAGAGGCAATATATACTCCCCGTCCGGGAAAAAGCAAGTCCAAAGGTGAACATCGCGAAGATAAGGTTCTTTAGGCCATAGAGGTATGAATAAATTCTTCCGTTTCTGCTTGACTTCATTCCCATTCGTGCGTATTCTATCTATCGAAGATATTTCTCGCCAAAGGTGGCAAAGCAGGAAAATATAAAGAAAGAGGTGATGACTCATGCCTGTGTTAGAGTTGACAGATGAGCAGGTGATCGACCTGATCAAGCAATTGTCTCAGGAGCGTAAGCGAACAGCTTTGTTAAAGCTGGCAGAGGAGGCATACGCCCAGCGTGAGGCTCGTCTGGAATATGCTGAGGCGCAACTGCGGCGATTGTGCGCCGAACGTGGTAAGGACTGGGACACCATGACTGAGGACGAGCGTGAGGCTTTCATGGACGATCTGGTACATGAGGGCAGACGGTGCGCCGGGTAGTCGTAGCAGTTATCAAGGCATCTCCATTGTAAGCCCTGCCGATTTTCTCTCACAGATGCAGAAAAGAGAATAGGCCGTTAGAAACCTTACGGACCGAGGCAAGGGATGCCAAAACGCACGAGCGTTACAGGTAGCGAGCTTTTTGTCGTGGACAACAGCGACGAGGACTGGAAGGTCCTGCGCTACCTCCACGACTGGTGCCAGATCTCCAGGGCCATCGACATCGCCACCGGCTACTTCGAGATCGGCTCCCTGCTGGCCCTGAAGGATGAGTGGCAGAAGGTCGATCAGATCCGGATTCTGATGGGCGACGAGGTCTCCCGCCGCACCCGGAACGCCTTTGAGGAGGGCTTAAAAAACGTCACGAACCGCCTGGACGCCAGCCTCGAATCGGAGAAGCAGAAGAACGACTTTCTGACCGGCGTCCCCGCCGTCGTCGAGGCCATCCGCTCCGGCAGGATCGCCTGCCGGGTCTACCGCAAGAACAAGTTTCACGCCAAGGCCTACATCACCCACGCCCGCCTGGAGGTCGTCGGCGCCTCCGCCCTGGTCGGCTCCTCCAACTTCACCCACCCCGGCCTGACCGAGAACATCGAACTCAACGTCCAGATCACCGGCCGACCTGTCACCGTGCTTCAGGAGTGGTATGAGGAGCACTGGGACGACGCCGAGGACGTCACCCCCGAAATCCTCCGCACCATCGAGCGCCACACGCGGGACTACTCCCCCTTCGAGGTCTACGCCCGCTCGCTGCACGAGTTCTTCCGCCAGCACGAGATGACCGGCCGCGAATGGCTGGAGAACCGCTCCCGCGTCTATCCGATCCTCGATCCCTACCAGAGAGAGGGCTTCCACGCCCTGATGGGAATTGCGGACAAGTACCGTGGCGCGTTCCTGTGCGACGGCGTGGGCCTGGGCAAGACCTACATCGGCCTGATGGTCATTGAGTACCTGATCGAGCGGCAGCGCAGGCGCGTCGCCCTTTTTGTCCCAAAGGCCGCCCGCAAGCCGGTGTGGGAGCAGGCGCTCAGGCGATACCTGCCCCACATCTTCGGCGACTTCAGCAACCTGGTCGTCTTCAACCACACGGACCTGCTGCGCGGCAACGAGTTCCCGGAACGCCTGAAAAGAGTCCGGGAGATGGCGGACGCCGTCGTGGTCGACGAGGCACACCACTTCCGCAACCCCGGACTCAAGGGCGAGGAGGGCGACCGCCTGTCCCGCTACTGGCAGTTCTACGACCTCGCTGAAGGCAAGGACCTCTATCTGCTGACCGCCACGCCGGTGAACAACCGCCTGATCGACCTCCAGCACATGATCGAACTCTTCTCCCGGCGTCAGTCCGACTACTTCAAGGACGCCCCGCTCGGCATCCACTCCCTGTCCGGCCATTTCCAGAGGATGGAGAAGGAACTGGAGCGCCTCGTGCTTCAGCAGTCCGGGAACGACGTCGTCACGGAGACCAACCAGGCCGAGGCCGAAAAAGTCCTGTCCGGCGACGCCCTGTTCCGGGCGCTCGTGGTCCAGCGGAGCCGGGCCTACGTCAAGAAGAGCCAGCAGCAGCACGGCGGGACCCAGGCCATTTTTCCGACCAGAGAAGACCCCCAGGTCGTGCCTTACTCCATCAAAAAGACTTACGGCAGATTGCTCGACATGATCGAGCAGGCGTTCCACAAACAGAAACCCCTCTTCTCCCTGGCCATCTACTATCCCCTGGCCTATTATAAAGGTCCAGACAGGTCCATCGACCCGTTGCAGGAGGGGCGGCAGAGAGAGGTCGCCAGCCTCATCCGGATCCTGTTTCTCAAGCGGTTCGAGAGTTCCGTCCGCGCCTTTGAGATGTCCTGCGACACCCTGCTCCAGAAACTCCTGGCGTGGGTGATCAAGAACAGACCCGTCGGCGAGGAGTTGAGACGTCTCGAACGCTGGAAGACCAAGCACGGCGACCTGATCGACTTCGTTCAGCATCGCCAGCTTGAGCTGTGGAGCGCAGAACCGGATGAGGAGCCGGATGAGGACATCGTCCCGGATGAGATGATCGAGGCCGCCGAGGAACTGTCGCGTGACGAATACAAGGTCGATGAGATGATCAACGAGACCATAGACGATCTCCATCAGCTTGCCGAGTTCCTGGATGAACTGAAAAAATTCAAGCCCTCGCACGACGACAAGCTCAAGGGCCTGATCAAACTCCTCAAGACCGATCCGGTCCTCAAAAAGCACAAGGTCCTGATCTTTACCGAATACATGGCCACCGCCCGCTATCTCAGGCAGCAACTCGAAGCGGCGGACATCTCCGGCGTGGACGAGGTGGACAGCGCCTCCCAGCGCGACCGGGGCGAGGTCATCCGTCAGTTCGCGCCTTATTACAATGGTTCCTCCAGCGCCGAACTCGCCGCAGAGGGACTGTCTGAAACCCGCGTCCTGATCTCCACCGACGTGCTCTCCGAAGGCCTGAACCTCCAGGACGCCACCCGGCTGATCAACTACGACCTGCACTGGAACCCGGTCCGCCTCATGCAGCGCATCGGGCGCGTGGACAGACGCATGAGCGTCGAGGTCGAGCAGAAGCTATTGGCCGACCACCCCGACCAGTCACGGATTCGCGGGAGGGTGGCCTTCTGGAACTTTCTGCCCCCCGACGAACTGGACCAGCTCCTTCGCCTGTACGCCCGCGTCGCCCACAAGACCCTGCGCATCTCCAAGACCTTCGGGATCGAGGGAAAGAAACTGCTGACGCCTGAGGACGACTTCGAGGCCCTCAAGGACTTTATCCACGCCTACGAGGGCGCGACGACCCCCGTGGAGGAGATGCGCCTGGAGTATCAGAAACTGCTCCAGGACCACCCCGACCTGCTCGACCGCCTGAACGCCCTGCCGGGCCGGGTCTTCAGCGGCAAGGTCCACCCCTCGCCCGACGCCAGGGCCGTCTTCTTCTGCTATGCCCTGCCTGCGCCGCCCGCGCCGGCCCGCGACGCGAACGCCGACGCAGGGGGCCTCTGGACGGAGGACGCGGGCAACACGAAGTGGTATCTGTTCGACCTCGCCACGGAGAAGATCGCCGAAGAGCCGACCGAGATCGTGAACCTGATCCGCTGCGCCCCGGACACGCCGCGCAAACACGACCTCCCCAACGAGACGCTCTCCGACATCCGCGTCAGGGTCGAGAGACACATCAAGAACACCTACCTGAAACAGGTACAGGCGCCTGTGGGAGTCAGACCTACGCTCAAGGCATGGATGGAGTTGAGTTGATGAATGAAAACAAAACCATTACATTCACGGTTGATTACGAAATCACGAAATTGGCGTAAATTGCCCAGAAATCAGGCGATATATCGTTTTATGTAGAGGCGACTCTCGCCAGTCGCCCGTCGGCCTTTTGGAATCGGATCGCCGGGCGGGTCCAAGACCCGCCCCTACCCCTACGGGGTAAACCGACTGATCCTGGGCGTCAGTCGCCAATTTCGTGATGTACTGAATATCTCTACAGGGGTCTTCCATGAACGCCGATCTTGAACGCCTGCGGTCTATCAGGACCTTTCCCTCGCTGATCAAGTACCTTCGTGACGATCTCGAATGGCCCATCGAAACCGACGGTTACGATGATCTGATGTTTGACTACGAGCCTGAAGAACTCGGCCTCGACGCCAAAACCGCCGTCAAGGTCAAGGAGATCAAGCAGCTTCGCCCTCTGACGACGAACCAGCCCTGGGGCGTCTTCTTTCTCAACTTCGAGCCGAAGCGCCTGCCGGTGGTCGTCCTGCGCCGCATCCTCCGCTCCCTGGTCATCAAGAAACGCCAGTCCTCCAGCCGGGCCAACCAGGCCACCTGGGAACTCCACGACCTGCTGTTCATCTCCTCTTACGGGGAGTCCGACCACCGCGACATCACCTTCGCCCACTTCTCGGAAGACCCCGGCGCAGGCGACCTGCCCGCCCTGAAGGTCCTGGGCTGGGACGACGAAGACACGGTCTTGCACCTTGAGCACGCCCATCGGACCCTCCGGGAGCGACTCCGCTGGCCCGACGACCCCGCCGACGTGACCCGCTGGCGTGACGACTGGTCCCAGGCCTTCACCCTCCGGCACCGCGAGGTCATCACCACCTCCAAAGCCCTGGCCGTCCGCCTGGCCGAACTGGCCATCGCCATCCGAAAGCGCGTCAACAGAATCCTGATCATCGAATCCGAAACCGGCCCCCTGCGCAAACTGCACGCCGCCTTCAAGGAGGCCCTGATCCACGACCTGAGCGAAGACGACTTCGCCGACATGTACGCCCAGACCGTCACCTACGGCCTGCTCTCGGCCCGGATCATGCAGTTCGGTGGACAGGTCTCTGAAACCATGACCGATCTGGTTTCGGTGACCAACCCCTTCCTTCAAGACCTTCTCTCCACCTTCCTCACAATCGGTGGGCGAAAAGGGAAGATCGACTTTGACGAAGTGGGCATCAACGAGGTCCGCCAGACCCTGCTCGGTGCCAAGATGGAAGACGTCCTCCGAGACTTCGGCGACCGGAACCCTGAGGAGGACCCCGTCGTCCACTTCTACGAACTGTTCCTGAAGGAGTACGACCCGAAGAAGCGCATGCAGCGCGGCGTCTTCTACACCCCGCGCCCGGTCGTCTCCTTCATCGTCCGCAGCGTGGACGAAATCCTCCGCGCGGAGTTTGGCCTGCCCGACGGCCTGGCCGACACCGCCACCTGGGGCGACATGGCCCGGCGTTACCCCGACCTGAAAATTCCGAAGGGGGCCAAACCTGAAGATCCCTTCGTCCAAATTCTCGACCCGGCCTGCGGGACCGGCACCTTCCTGGTCGAGGTCATCGACACCATCCACAAGACGATGACCGCCAAGTGGCAGGCTGAAGGCCACAGCAAAGAAACCATCCGGCAGAGATGGAACGACTACGTCCCCGACCACCTGTTGCCCCGGCTCTACGGCTTCGAGCTGATGATGGCCCCCTACGCCGTGGCCCACATGAAGATCGGCCTCAAGCTCTCCGGGACCGGCTACCGCTTCCGCTCCCACGAACGCGCCCGCATCTACCTGACCAACTCCCTCGAACCCCCGCAGGACTTCTCCGACCGGCTCGCCTTCGACGCCCCCGCGCTCGCCCACGAGGCCCAGGCCGTCAACGTCGTCAAACGCGACCAGCGGTTCACCGTCGTCATCGGCAATCCGCCGTATTCGGGTATATCGTCGAACATGACTGAGCACGCGCAGAAACTCGTGGACGCCTACAAAATCGTGGACGGAGAGGCACTGAATGAACGAAAACTCTGGCTCCAAGACGACTATGTGAAGTTCATTCGCAATGCACAGATCACACTTGAACAAACCCACACTGGAATTCTTGGCTACATCACCAATCACGGCTACCTTGACAACCCAACCTTTCGCGGGATGCGGCAGAGTCTCTTGGGCACGTTCCAGCGTGTTCGCGTAATCGACCTACATGGTAACGCAAACAAGAAGGAGCAATCGCCGGACGGATCGGAGGACAAGAACGTCTTTGATATCCGACAAGGTGTCGCTGTATGCCTTGCCGTTCGAGGCAGCGCGAAACCTTCGGTGCAGCACGCTGACCTTTGGGGCACTCGCGAGGACAAATATGCGTGGCTTGTTGCTCACATCGTCGGAGATACGCCATTTGCGACGCTCGTGCCAGACTCCCCCTTCTACTTTTTTGAACCACAGAACACGGACTGCCGTGCTGAATACGACCGTGGCTGGAAGGTCACTGACATATTCTCAGTCAGTGGGGTTGGCGTTGTAACAGCACGTGACTCAATGACGGTCGATTTCGACGCCAAGGAACTCTGGACACGGGTAAGAGACTTCGCATCACTACCACCTGAAAAAGGCCGCACTAAATACGAACTCGGGGCTGATGCGCGGGATTGGCGCGTTGAGACAGCGCAAGCAGACCTTCGGGCTTCCGGGCCGAACCGAAAGAAGATTATTCCAATCCTCTACCGTCCATTCGACTTCAGATTTACCTATTATACAGGCAACTCGCGTGGATTCTACGCATCGCCCTGTGGCAAGGTTATGCGGCACATGCTCACCGGCAGCAATAGGGCGCTTGCAGTGGCGAAGAGCGTTGAAATTGGCCGCTACGAGCACGCATTCTGCACGAACTGGATTATTGGCCATCACTCCGTATCTCTAAAGGAGGTCAACTACCTCTTTCCGCTGCGCCTTCAGCCTGAAGACTATCCATCGGAAAGTCTGTTGTCGGAACACCACCAACCGCGCCTCAATCTTTCCACGGGTTTCCTCAAGTCGCTTTTGAAGACGCTCGGACTTCGCCAAGGCGAGTCGGACAATTTGCCTAAAGGCATCACACCTGAAGACATCCTCCACTACATCTATGCGGTGTTTCACAGTCCCGGCTACCGGCGCCGCTACGCGGAGTTTCTGAAGATCGACTTCCCGCGTCTGCCGCTGACCTCCAGCTTGGAGTTGTTCCGCGCCCTGGCCCGGCTCGGCGGCGAACTCGTCGGCCTTCACCTGATGGAATCCCCCAGGCTCGACAAACCCATCACCAAAATCGTGGGCAAAGGCGATACGGAGGTCGCCAAGGGACATCCCAAATACGACGACAGGAAGGTCTTCATCAACCCTGCCCGATGGTTCGAGGGCGTGCCGGAGGCGGTCTGGAGCTTCCACATCGGCGGGTATCAGGTCTGCGAGAAGTGGCTGAAGGACCGGCGCGGGCGCGTCCTTTCGGCGGAGGACATCGCCCACTATCAGAAGATCGTCGTCGCCCTGAGCGAGACCATCCGCCTCATGGCCGAGATCGACCGGGTGATCGAGGCCCACGGCGGCTGGCCCGGCGCGTTCGTCACGGACAGGGCCCCTTCGCCGAAGGAGGAACCCATCCGCCCTTTATTCTGAAGGCTTCGCCGGAAAGGGAGGGCGAAGCCGGGCCGAAAAAGGGGGAGAAGGAAAGACCCGCCGCGATCCACGACACCAGCCGGGAGGACGCCATCGCCGCGATCCGGGAGGTCTTTTCGAGGGCCGAAAACGCGGAAGGGCTGGACCGGGAGACCGCCGTCCGGGAGGTCGCCGCAGCGATGGGCTTCGACCGCCTGGGACCGCGCATCCGGAAGGTCATCGAAGGCGACCTCCGTGCCGCCGCCCGCCGGGACGTGATCTACGACGGACTGAGCAGACTCTACCTCGATAGCCGGACCATCCACGACTACACCCGCAAACAGCTCAAGAAATATCTGCTTGCGGTGATGGGCTCCACCTGGTGGGAGCAGGACGACGCCATCCGCGCTGCGGCGCGATACCTGGGTTTTCGCCGGGCCGGGCCGGCGATTCAGAGGGCGTTCAGGTCCGCCATCAACGGCGCGATCCGGCAGGGCCGGCTGGAGCGAGACAGGCGGATGATCCGGGCGGTGAGATGAGGCGGGCGCAAACAAAAAACCCGGCTTGAGGGCCGGGCTTTTCAGTGGAGATAATGCGCTGCTTTTAAGGCAGTTTTATCCCCTCAAAGTGAGGCACGAGTACCGCTCCCTTTTTTTTCAGCTTGCTGTATCCAATAATGGTGAACCCTACGATTTCCTTTGAGACGGGGTCCCTGCGAATCAGGATGTTATCCGCCTCTTCTCGTGAGACAGCCGGCCGCGGCTTATCGATATAGGAGTACAAAACGTCGGCCTCCTTATCGTAGTTGAACTTTATCTTCTTCGCCGACTGTGCCCTAATGTTGCTTTTGTATCCACCCATAGTATTTCTTCGTTTCTCCTGAGGTCGTCTTCGAAGTAAGCCGTCGCAACGCGCAGTAGGTGCAACAATTATGCGAAACAGAACCCGAATGTCAAGCGTTTTATGGAATAATCGTATCGCCATTACCGGCAGACGATATGCGCGAGGAGGCCCCCATGAAAATCTGCGACATAGACACCATCCTGATCAACTCCCCCGGCCGCAAGTGGACCGTCGTGCGCGTCTTCACCGACGAGGGCCTGGTCGGCCTGGGCGAGGCCACCTACTCCAATAAGGAGCCCATCGTCGTCGCGGCCATCGAAAACATGAAGAGCGAGCTGATCGGCGAGGACCCCTCCCGCATCGAGTACCTCTGGCACAAGATTTATCGCATCTCCTCCCTGGGCGGCATCTGGCGCATGGCCGGCGCGGCCATGATGAGCGCCATCAGCGGGATCGACCTGGCCCTCTGGGACCTGAAGGGCAAGGTCGCCAATCTGCCCCTCGTGGAACTCCTCGGCGGGCGATTCCGGGACCGCGTCCCGGTCTACACCCACTTCTACGGCAGGACCCCGGAGGAGACCGCCCGCAATGCAAAGCTCAAGGCCGGCGAGGGCTATACGGCCCTCAAGTCCTCCTCCAGGGCCACGAGCTTCGACCTCTACGTCGAGGACGGAAAACCCCAGGAGACCGCCGCGCACTTCGCCGCCGCCCGCGAGGCCGTGGGCCCGGACGTGGACCTGCTCGTGGACTGCCACGGCCGCTTCACCGTGGCCGGCGCCGTCAGACTCGCCCGCGCCCTGGAGCCTCTGGACCTCTACGCCTTTGAGGACCCCGTGGCCCCGGAGGACCTGAGCGCCTACCCGAAGGTCCGCCGACAGACCTCCCTCCCCATCATGGGCAGCGAGCGCCTCACGAACAAGACCCACTTCCGCCAGCTCCTGGACCTGGACGGCATCGACATCGCCCAGCCCGACCTGATGTACGCCGGCGGCATCACCGAGGTCCGCAAGATCGCGGCCATGGCCGACACCTTCCACGTCCCCATCTCCATGCACAACACCAAAGGCCCCGTCGGCATCCTGGCCGCCGCGCACCTGATGGCCTCCATCCCCAACGCCGCGCCCATGGAGTTCGTGACCGGCATCCCCTGGCGCGACGAAATCCTCAAAGAGCCTCTCAAGGTCGAGGCCGGCTGCCTCTGCCTCCCGGACGGCCCCGGCCTCGGCGTGGAGTTGAACATGGACGGCGTCGAAAAGCGCCGCTGGCGGGTCGGGGACCCGCGGTAGGAACTGACGATGTCTCACACCCGCGAATCCCTCGCGCGCGACCTTTGCGCCCTGGGCGTCGCGCCCGGCGACCTCCTCTTCGTCCACTCCTCCTTCAAGAGCCTCGGCCCTGTCGAGGGAGGGGCGGAGACCGTCGTCCACGCGCTGGAGGACGCCCTCGGCCCGGACGGCCTCCTCCTGATGCCCTCCTTCAACCTGGTGGAGCACGACCGCAGGGCGGAGACCTGGGACCTCCGGACCACCCCTTCCACCGTGGGATGGCTCACGGAGTACTTCCGCCGGATGCCCGGCGCGCACCGCTCCGACCACTACTCCCACTCCGTGGCGGCCCGTGGGAAGGACGCGGAGGCGTTCGTGTCCGGCCATCTCAGCCGCGAGGGCCACCGCTCCCCCTGGGACCGCGAGCCCTGGGGTCGCACCTACGGCGCTCACTCCCCGATGTACAGGGCTTATGAGGCCGGCGGAAAAATTCTCATGCTCGGTGTGGACTACGCCTCCTCCACCTACGTCCACTTCGTGGAGGTCATCCACTGGAACCAGCGGCTCGTTCAGGACCTGAAGGCCCGCTATCCCTACCTGAAGCGGCCCGAACTCGGCGCGTTCTGGGACCGGGCCGGGGACCTGCGCCGGGGGCCGGTCGGCGATGCGGACTGCCGGCTCTTCAGGATACGGGACTACGTCCACGCCCTCCTGAAAGAGGTCGAACGTAATCCTGAGCTTTATGTAAAATAAGCAGTCATAGATACAAGGCCCTCACCCCGTCAGGCTACGCCTGCCCCCCCTCTCCCATAAATGGGAGAGGGGAAGCCGAGCGTCAGCGAGGCGGGGAGAGGGCCTGTGCGCCAGGCGAATCATTCTATGCACAAGTATAAGGAGAATCCGATGCCCAAGAAAAAGGTGCTGCTCACCGGCGCGGCCGGCCTGATCGGGAGCGCGTGCCGGAGGCACTGGGGGGACCGCTACGACCTCCGCCTGCTCGTCTACGTCCCCTCCGACAGGCCGGCGGACGCGCAGGACGTGGTCGTGGGGGGATGTCAGGACTTCGAGCTGATGAAAAAGGCCACGCAGGGCGTGGAGGCCGTCGTCCACCTCGCCGGCATACCGGGGGAGAAGTCGTTCCAGGAACTCCTGGAGACCAACGTCGTCGGGACCTACAACGTCCTGGAGGCCTCCCGGCAGAACAACGTCAGGCGCGTCGTCTTCGCTAGCACCAACCACGTCACCGGCGCGTGGGAGTGGAACGGCATCCAGGCCAACCCCGACATGCCCCCCCGCGCCGACTCCCTCTACGGCTGCTCCAAGGCCTACGGTGAGGTCCTGGGCCGCTACTACGCGGACCGCCACGGCCTGGAGTTCATCGCCCTGCGCATCGGCGGCGTGAACCGGGAGGACCGCCCGCGCGGCATCCGGGACATCTGGATGTGGACCAGCCAGCGGGACATCGCCGACCTCCTCCGCCTCGCCGTGGACACGGAGGGCATCCAGTTCGCCATCGTCTACGGCGCGTCCGACTGCCCGAACAGCTGCCTGGAGTTCTCCTCCTCCCGCGAACTCCTCGGCTTTGCCCCGCAGGACCACGTCCCCGACCACCTCCCCGATTACCCCCCGGAGGTCGTGGCCAAACACGCCGCCACCGTCTGGCAGGTCAGGACCCGGGGGACCGGCCACACGCTCAAGCAGGCAAATGTAAAACAGGGTTGAGTCATGATCCAGGTCATCGTCATTGCGGACGACTTCACGGGCGCGTGCGACACCGCCCTGCAATTCGTCAAATCTGGCCTGAGGGCTGGAGTCTGGAAATCCCTGCCCGAACCGTCCGGGGACGCGGGAGACATCTCCGTCCTGGTCATCGACGCGGAGACCCGCGTGGAGCCGGCGCAGACGGCGGCGGAGCGAATCGCGGACCTCTGCCGGCAGGCCCGGCGCGCCGGCCCCCGCCTGATCTACAAGAAGATAGACTCCACCCTGCGCGGGAACGTCGGCCCGGAGCTGTGGGCGGCCCTCGCGGCCCTCGGGTCGCCCCTCTGCCTGTTCGCCCCGGCGTTCCCCGCCGAGGGCCGGATCACGGTGGGGGGCTATCACCTCGTCGGCGGCATCCCCCTGTCCCGGTCCGAGGTCGGCCACGACCCGGCCTCGCCCGTGCATCGCTCCTTCCTGCCCGACCTGCTGAGCGACCTCGGCCCCTCCGCCCTCGGTCTGGTCAGCTTCGAGACCGTGGCCTCCGGCGTCGAGGCCGTGGCGCGGGCGATAGACCGCCTCCAATCGGAGGGCCGATCCGTCCTCGTGTTCGACGCCGCGTCCGACGACGACCTCCGGGTGATCGCAGATGCCGCGGCGCAACGGATAGACGATCCGATGCGCCTCACCCCTCCCCCCCTGCTGTGCGGGTCCGCCGGCCTGGCCGGCCATCTCCCGGAGGCCTTCGGGCTCCGGGGCGCGGCCCCCATCCCGCAGCCGAAACCGGGCGCAGGTCCCGCCCTCGTCGTGGCCGGAAGCCCGGCCTCCGCCACCCGCGCCCAGATCGCCCACCTCTGCGACCGGCTGCGCGCGCACCTCCACGCCGAGCCGTTCAAGGCCCTGCAAAAAGGCGATGAGGCGTTCGCGGAGAAGGTCGCCGCCGCCCTGCTCCCGCACTTCGGGGGCGATGGCGACGCCGTCGTGCTCACGGTGGACGCCGTCCCCGGCGCCGTCTCCCGCGCCGGGGGGGAGGCCGTCCTGTCCGCGCTCGGCAGGATCGTCCATAAGATTCTAAGTCAAACCCCGGTCTCCGGCCTGGTCCTCACCGGAGGCTGGACGGCGGTCCACATCGTCGGGGAACTCGGGGCCTGGGGGGCGGAGGTCTGCGCGGAGGTGGAGACGGGCGTGCCCCTCTGCCGGCTCAACGGGGGGCCTTTCGACGGCCTGGGCGTCGTGACCAAGGCGGGGGGATTCGGCGACGCGGAGGCGCTGATGCGGGGGGTGAAGTGTCTGAAGGGTCTGGAAGATCAAGGCCCTCACCCACCCCCTGACCCCCTCCCTCTCCCGTACGTACGGGAGAGGGAGGGGGCTACAAGGGCCTTATCCCCAGCCTTGGGGGAGGGAGAGGGCCTCCCCCTCCTCGCCATCACGATGGGAGACATCTGCGGCATCGGGCCGGAGGTCATCGCCAAGGCCCTCGCGCGCGAGGAGGTCTACCGCCGCTGCCGGCCCCTCGTCATCGGCCATCGCCCCGCCCTGAAGGCCGCCCTCCGGTTCGCAAGCCGCCCCCTCTCCATCCGGCCCGTGGCCTCGCCGTCCGAGGGGCGCTTCCTGCCGGGGACCATTGATCTGCTCGACCCCGGCGGCGTGGACCTGTCCGACGCCCAGATAGGACAGGTCTGCCCGTCCGCCGGGCGGGCCGCCGTGGCCTGCGTCTTCCGCGCCGCCGACCTGGCCCTTTCAGGAGAGGTGGACGGCGTCGTGACCGCCCCCCTCAACAAGGAGGCCATGAACCTGGCGGGGTTCCCCTACGCGGGGCACACCGAGCTGCTCGCCGAGCGCACAGGCGCGGCGACATCCCGCATGATGCTGGCCACCGAGACCTTCCGGATCGTCCACGTGACCACGCACATCGCCCTGCGGGACGTGCCGCAGAGGGTCACCGTGGACCGCATCCTGAAGACCCTGGACCTGGCGCACGAGGCGTTGCTCGACCTGGGGATAGAGCGACCGAAGATCGTCGTGGCGGGGATCAACCCGCACTGCGGAGAGGGGGGGATGTTCGGGGATGAGGATATGCGGACCGTCGCCCCGGCCGTGCAGCAGGCGCGGGAGCGCGGGTGGGACGTGATCGGCCCCCTGTCGCCCGACACCGTGTTCGGCAGGGCCTACCGGGGGGAGTTCGACGCCGTGATCGCCATGTATCACGACCAGGGGCACGTCCCGATGAAGTTAGTGGCCTTCGCCGAGGCCGTCAACGTGACCCTCGGCCTGCCCATCGTCCGCACCTCCGTGGACCACGGCACGGCCTTCGACATCGCGGGCCGGGGCATCGCCGACGAGACGAACATGCTCGCCGCCATCCGACTGGCGGCCAGGCTGGCGAACAGTCGAAAGGCCAGGCGCGGGCCTTAGATCGTCACCCGGCGCGCCACCACGAAGATATTGTGGTCCGTCTCCTGGATCGTGACCTCGACGTCGTAGGCGATGCCCCGGTCGGGGTACTCCGACCGGATGACCTGGATCACCCGGTCCACGCAGTAGTGGGCCACATTCTCCACGCTCGGGCTGTCGCCCGGAATCAGGACCACCCCCTCCGGCTCGAACAGCCCGGACCTGAGGAAGACCTCGTCCTGCTCGGAGACCAGCATCTTGTGGTCCAGATGCCTCAGGATGTCCTTGAGGCGCCCGAAGTCGATGGACATGTCCAGGCGGTTGCGCGGGAACCGCTCGGCCTTCAGGACGAACGTCCCGACCCAGGTGTGCCCGTGCACGTACCGGCACTTCCCGTCGTAGCCGAGCTGCCGGTGCGCCGCGTGAAAATCGCTGATGACTCGAATCGTCTCCATAATAGCCTCTTTAGAACACAATCAATCCCCTGGCCACCTCCCCCTCCGCCAGCGCGCGGAACGCCTCGTTCGCCTCCTCCAGCGAATAGCGCCTCGTGATCAACTCGTCGATCTTCAGCTTGCCGGACAGGTAGAGGTCCACCATCCGGGGGAAGTCCTCCCGCGTGCGCGCGCTCCCGTAGGAGCACCCGCGCATCACCTTTTCTCCGCCCTGCAGGCTCGACACCTCGAACGTGACGGTCGAGCCGGTGGGAGGGACCCCGATCAGCACGCAGGTGCCGCCCGGCGCCAGACAGGCCCACGCCTGCGTCACCGCCCGCGCGTCCCCCACGGCCACGAAGGCGTAGTCCGCGCCCCGCCCCGTGATCTCCTTGATCGCCCTGGCCGGGTCCTCGCGGGAGGCGTCCACCCCGTGCGAGGCCCCCATCTTCCGCGCGTAGTCCAGCTTGTTCGGCTTCACGTCCACGGCGATGATCGGATGCGCGGCCACCAGCGCGCCCCCCTGCACCACGTTGAGCCCGATGCCCCCGGCCCCGAACACCGCAACGCCCGCCCCCGGCGGCACATTCGCCGTGTTGATGACCGCCCCCACCCCCGTCATCACCGAGCAGCCGATCAGCGCCGCCTTGTCCAGCGGCATGTCCCGGCGCACCGGGATCGCGCACGACTCCGGCATCACGGAGTAAGAGGCGTAGGTGGCCACGTGGCCGTAGTGGTGCACCGGCTGCCCGCGCAGCGACATCCGCGTCGTGCCGTCCATGAGCAGGCCCCTGCCCGGAGGCCGGCGCTCGCACAGGACGGGCCGGCCGTGGACGCAGTAGTGGCAGCGCCCGCAGGAGGGGGACCAGGAGAGGATCACCGGATCGCCTGCCCGCAGGCCGCTCACCCCCGGCCCCACCTCCTCCACCACCCCCGCCCCCTCGTCCCCCAGCACGATGGGCACGGGGATGCCCTTCCAGCCCCCGTCCGCCGCGTGGAGACAGCTGTGGCACACCCCGCTGGCGGCCATCCGCACCAGCACCTCCCCCTCCCTGGGCGGGGCCAGGTCCACGTCCTCCACCCGCAGCGGCTCCCCCTGCTTGAAAAGCACCGATGCCTTCATGGAAACCTCCTTGTCGGTAAGCCTATATTGCACCCCGGTATCGCCTGCCCCCGCTCCCCCGCTCTTTGAGCGGGGAGGAGCGCCGCCTCCTGTGGTTTTGGGTTGACTTTGCCAACCGGAATGCCTAATATGGGGTTAAGGCACTCCCGCCGAAGTTCGGGAGCAAACGGTTAGTTCCTTGATAACCGAAGATAGGAGGTTGCACGTCAGAAGACGTTACGTGCGTAAAATCTTCGACGCCAGAACTCCCGTTCTGCAAACTTCGCTGCCGGAGCAATCCGGCAGGGCTGATGTCAACCAGCCGAACGTAGCGACAAAGTATCGTCAGCTACAAGCCCCGTCCTTTGGACGGGGTAGTTGACGGCGATGCCTCCTCTTCCTGCGGCAGTACGTTCTCAAAACGCCTGAGGATCTGCCGGACCTTCTCCGTCAGGTCCTCCGCGTCCACCGGCTTGATGAGATAGTCGTCGGCCCCGTACAGGAGCCCCTTCACCTTGTCGTGCGTCTCCGTCAGGGCCGTCACCACCACGATCGGGATGTGAGACGTGGTCGGGTCGCTCTTGAGACGCTGGATGACCTGGTACCCGTCGATCCCCGGCATCCGCAGGTCCAGCAGCAGGAGGTCCGGCTTTTCCGCATAGGTCAACCGGATGGCCTCCTCGCCGCCGATGGCCTTGAGAATGATGTAGGCGTCCTTGAGCAGGTCCCCGAAGGCGTCCCGGATGGGGTGCTCGTCGTCCACGATCAGCACCTTGGGTTTGCCCTTCCGCCGCGCGGCCGGCGAGATCAGGGCAGACTGCAACTCGAAGATGAGCCGGTTGCGCCGCTCCAGGACCTCCACCCAGATGCTGAAGATATTGACGCAGAACTGGTGAAACAGGCGCTCCGGCCTGTCCCGGAAGAACTCCAGCGCCCTCTGGCGTGGGAACGTCAGCAGGACGCCTCCGGAATCGGCCCGGACCACCACCGTGGCCACGTGAGGTTCGATCACGGAGGACGTGCCCAGCGTGCCGCCGGGGCCGAGGGTGGCCAGCCTGGCGCGGTCGGCCCAGACGGAGACCGTCCCCTCCTGCACGACGGCCATGTGCGATTCGTCCTGCCCGGCGGCCAGGAGCACCTCGTTGGCCACGAACCGCCGCTCGCGGCCCATCGCCAGAAAGTCTGACTGCTCCGTCTCGGAGAAACCTTTGAATAGAATGTCAGCCTCGGTTGGCACGAAAAATCACCTGCTAAGTGGTGAGTGGTGAGTGGTGAGTGGTAAAAGGCTGTCAATCGTCCATCGTCAACTGTCAATCGTGACACGAATGACGAATGACGAATGACGAATGACGAATGGTTTCGACCATTCACCAATCACCA
>CAYRZX010000051.1:0-7658 GCA_964428665.1 uncultured Gemmatimonas sp. | reverse complement strand
GGCGGCCAGGAGCACCTCGTTGGCCGCGAACCGCCGTTCGCCGCCCATCGCCAGAAACTCCGACCGCTCCTCGTCGGAAAAGCCCTTGAACAGGATGTCGGCCTCAGTCGACACGGCGAACTCCCTCCTCATCACGGCGATAAATCGCTGTGCTACAAAAAAAATACCCCTCTTCACATCACTTTTTCTCCGGCCCCTGCCCTCCTGGCCCCTTGCCCCCCTGTCCCCCGTCCCCCGTCCCCTTCTTCCCCGGCGACTGCCGCTCCTCCCGCTCCCGGATGATCCGCTCAAACTCCCGGGTCCTCTCCTCGATCAGGTCCGCCCCCCGCCTCATCAACCTCTCCGTGGCCCGCCTTCGAATGCTTGGAACGACGTTCACCTTCAGGAGGACCACCAGCTCCCGCTTGCTGATCTCCCGCCGGTCGAACCCGAACAGGTAGCGCAGGCCGAAGAACCACCCGGGAAGGTCCTTGAGGAGGGGCACCCCGCTGCGGGACCTCCTCACCTCGTTGACGTAGAGGCCCGCGATGGCCGTCTCCTCCCCGTCGTAGAGCAGGGCCGACGTGCTCGCCCGGGTCTTGTTGACGACCTGGCGCACGGGGTCCAGCAGCGTGCTCCGCTCCGCGTCCACGGCGAGGTGGACGAACTCCACCGAATCTTCCACGATGATGGTGGGCGTGACATCCAGGATGGTCCCCGTGCTGATCACGTCCGTGATGGCGTTCCCGGCAAAGTCCCTCGTGAACACCGTGAAGTCCTGGCCCACCTGGACGCGCCCCTGCTTCCCGCCGATCACCTTGACCTGGGGGTTGGCGATCACCTCGCCGACGCTCCGGGACTCCAGCGCCCTCAGAAGGGCGTCCACGCTCAGGTTGCGCGACAGGTGTCCGGTCGCCTGGACGGACAGCAGCGGCGCGGAGAGGAGGTCCGCGGCGCGGGTGGAGGCGTCCACATCCACCCGCCCGGCCCTCAGGGTGCTCCAGTTGATGCCCAGCTCGCGCAGCGTCTGGCGGTCCGCCTCAAAGAAGACCGTGGCGATGTTGACCTCCCGCGTGTCCGCATTGACCTCCGGCCGTTTCGGGGCCTCGGCAGGGACGCCGGGCCTGGCGGACTCCGGCCTGGGGACGAGCATGTAGTAGCCAGGCCCCCTGGAGATCTGCAGGCTGTGGGCGTTGGCGATCATGTCCAGGGCCAGGCGCCAGGGCTGCCGGTCCACGTCCACGCCGATGGGGTCCCTCCGGCCCGCCGGATCGACGATGACCAGCCCGCTGGCCTGCTGGATCATGACCAGGGCCTGATCGAACGGGGTGTCGCTGGAGATGGTGATGAGGTCCTGCGGAACCCGCACAGGCCCGCCGGGGGTCGGCCGGGTCTGCTGGGCCGACGCGATAGACGCCGTCAGCGCCAGAACCGCCGCCAGGACCATTCCGCTCAGGCGCATGAACCCTCCACAAAACAAGTCCTGAGTCACGAGTCCTGAGTAAAGGCAAAAACGCTGTTCTTTGCTTTTACTCAGCACTCAGCACTCAGCACTCAGCACTATTCTTTCTCTTCCTGAAGCTGCACCTCCAGCGCCACGGTCTCCACGATCCCCCCCTTGTCCAGCACAAACTCCACCCGATTTTGCGCCTGATCCACGCGACGCAGGGTCCCCAGGAAGACCGCATCGCCCTCCTGGAGCACATGGAGCTTGCCCCCCTTGTCCACCAGGAAGGCCTTCCGGTACCCCACCCCCCGCAGCCGCGCCCCATCCACCTCGAACAGCCCCTTGGTGTTGACCGGGAGATCGTCCGTGATGAGCGGACGGAAAGGGTTGGAGGCCAGCAGCGGAGGGACCTCATCCAGGGCGAAGAGGGTGTCCTGGACGTGGCTGTTCGGGCTGAAATAGGCCCGAAAGGTCATGTTGAACTGCACCTGGTCCCGGTCGTACTCCAGGTCCGGCGTCAACACCGCGGGGATCCCGTGGATGTCCATGTTGGCAACGGCGTAAAAAGGCTGGCCGTGCTCGATGTACCACACGAAGTGGGCCAGGTTGCGGAAGTCCCCTTCCCCCGACAGCGTATACGTGTTCTGGCTGTACTGCGTCGAGTCCACGCGTCCGACGAAGGTGAAGTCAAAGGTGATGAACGCCTCCGGAACGTCCAGGATGTCGTTCAGGTAGGCGAACGTGCGGCCGGGGTCGTCCTGCGCCATGAGCACCCTGGGGCGGTCCTGCCACCGCTCCTGAAACTGGCGCAGCGTCTTCTGGGCGTTCTCGTAGATCGCCAGGTAGCCCGAAACCTCCGCCAGCCTCTCCTTGACCTGATTCTCCCGCTTTCGCAGCCGCAGGAGTTCCTGGGCGCGATGGCGCTCGTAAAAAAAACCGGCGGCGACCACCAGCAGCCAGAGGACGCCCAGAATGATCGTGTTCCGTACCGCGTAACGCAACGAATGTCTCCAAGATCAGGGACCAGGGATAGGCGTCTCCGCCACCTCGTCCGCCGCGTCGGGCGGGAAGGCGACCGACTCCGGGTCCGTCGTCAGCGTGTCCTCCGCAAGGGAGGTGAAGGAGTTCACCTCGATCTCGAAATTGTACACGTCCTTGGTCCGAATCTGAGTGCGGGTGATGCTTCGGACGACGGTCTCCCGGAGCGCCACCGCCACATCGGGAATCCGGGCCCGGTAGATCGACCTCCCTGTGAGCACGATGTTCTCGCGCTTTCCGTTCATCCCCGTGAACCACAGGGAATTGACCCGATGCGCCTCATCCGTCAGGGTCTGCAGGAAGTGGCTCCACGCCCGGTAGCGGACGGACAGGCTGTCGGTGAGGGCCAGGCTCTGCCTGTACCAGTCGATCTGTCTCTGAAGGCTGTCCACCAGGCTGATGTAGATGAGATTCTCCTGAATCTCCCGCTCCTGCATCTGGATCGAGCGGTGGTGGGTGGCGATGGACCGGCCCTGCTCCCACACCTTCATGCCGAAAAACAGCGCCGTGGCCGCGATCAGGGTGATCAGAACCAGGCCGTGCCAGGCGATCTCAAGGGGGTTCTGGAGCCGCTTCCGCTCCCGGGACAGGAAGTTGGTGAGATAGAAACCCTCGTGCTTGGGCTCCAGCGCCTTCCACGCAAGCCCGATGGGGATGTCGAACTCCGCGATGTGGTCTCGGGCCTCGGCGTCGATGAGGCCCAGGTCGACACCGGAGGGGATCAAGTAGTCCACCTCGGCGTCGGGGAACCGGCTGGCGAGGAACGCCTGCGCATCCACGGCCCTGGCCTCGCCGGCCAGGAGGATGCGATGAATCTCCGGGAGGTGAGAGGTGTCCTGCTCGAACAGGATGCGGCTGTAGAGGGTGTTCAGGACCTGCGGCGAGCGGGTGCCCTCGCTGATCACCTGCGTCAGGCCGAGGTAATCGCGCCCGGACATAAAGACGACCCGGCTGAACTCCTCCCCCACGTAGACGACGGCGATCACCTGATCGTCCTTCGGCGCGGCCTGCCGCACCAGGTTCATCAGGGAGATCTCGTTGGCGTCCACCAGGCCGACCTGAACCCTGTCGAAGAAGGGGCGAAGTCCGTCCAGCAGCCCCAGCAGCTCCAGCGGGTCCTCGTGGGCCAGGGCGACGACGCCGGTCCGGGTCTGGATCTGGTCGATGTGATCCTCCGGAAGGGGCGCCCCTCCCCTGGCCGCGGCGACCCGCTCCACGACCTGTTTCCGGAGTTGCTTGCCCTTCACATCCCCCAGGCCCTTCAGGTCGAACAGCGCCACGCTGGTCTCCATCAGGCCGATGGCCAGCGTGCTCTCCGCCACCGGGAACTGGCCGAGGAGGCCGTAGAGAATGCTGCTGTTGGTCTCCTCCTCCCCGCCCCCTTCCTGCGCGACAGGCTCCGGCGCAGGGGAGGCCGGGGCCAGGCCCAGGACGTCCTCTGTGGAGCGTGCGGCGGACTCCCCCTCGTCCCCCCCCTCCGCCCCGAAGCGGGTCTTGAGGCGGGCGGACGCCACGCTGGTCAGGACGATCCGCCCCCGCTCCCGTCGGAGGTGCGCGGCCTTGACAGACAGGCCGTCCACGGAGAGGCCGATGGCCGAGTCGGGATTTCGGCTGAAGAGGTTCATAGTCAAACTTTAATCCACCGTCACCGAAAAGGCCAGCTGCCGGTTTCCGTTGAGCGACTGGACCGTGATGATGACCACCCCGCGCTGGGGCGGAAGCGGGGGGTCTTCGGCGGGGGTCGGGTCCCTCACGGCCACGGCATAGTTGGTGCTGCCGCTGCGGGTGTCCGGCATCACGACGTCGGTGCTCCCCGACAGCCCTGCGACGTCGCTGGTCACCTTGATGGTGCTCTCCCCCATGATCGGGTTTCCGTCCGTGTCGCTCACGATGAACTGGATGATCTGCGACCCCCCGTCCCGGATGGAGACCCGGCCGGCCAGCACCGTGTCCGAGCCCGCGCCCGTGAGCTGAACCACCGTGGGGCCGCTGAACAGGACCGTCGTGGTGGACTCGATCTGCTGTCCATTCTCGTTCACGGTCTGTCCCGTGACCGTGGCCAGATAGGCCGGCCCGGGGGGGATCGGGTTGGCCGTGAACAGGGTCACCCCCCCCTGCCCGTCCGCGTTCGTCTCCGCAGCCCCCTGGATGCCCCCGCCGTCCGTCCGGAACCGGATGGAGGTGCCCTGCGGGACGGGGTTGGAGTACTTGTCGAACACGTAGGCCGTGATCGTGCTCTGGAGGCCCAGCACCACGCGCCCGGCCAGGTTGACCGGCTTGGCCCCCAGGCTGAAGTGCGCCAGGTCGGGCAGCCCCCCGTGAATGGCCACGGGCACGGGCGTGGAGGAGACGTTCCCCCCGGCCCACCGGGCGATCACGCGCACCGTGCGGGCCACGGTCCCGCTGTTGAACGCCACGCGCACCCGCCCGTTGACCGTGGCGCTCTCCGCGGGATTGACCGACTCCCCGCCCGCCGCCGGGTCCAGGGAGAAGGCGATCCGCTCCCCGTCGGCCACGGGGGTGCCCTGGGCGTCCCGCACCTCAAAGGTGATGAAAGACGTGGCGTTGGACCCCGCCCCTCGCACGCCGATGGCAGGGGGCTCCACGGAGATCAGGACGATGCTGGCCGGAGGCCCCTTCACGAAGGCCACCTGCCGGCGCGCGACCAGGCCCGCCCCGTAGGAGGCCGTCACCGTGGCCCGGCCCGCCTGGGCCTGGCTGGTCAGGATGACCGTGGCCTGCCCGTCCCGCTCCGTCAGGGCCGACGACGACGAAAGCGTCCCGGCCGTGGTTTCAAACCCCACCCGCGCGAACGGGACAGGCGTCCCCCGGACGGTCTCCTTGAGCGCCGCCACGATGCGGGACTGGGAGTTGCCGTCCGCAAAGATCGTGTCGGGCGAGGAGGTGAGCGTGAGCGTCAGGCCGACCATCCGCACCTGGACGCTGTCGCGCAGACTCCCCGAAAAGGCCCGGACCAGCGCCCGCAGGTCCGCCCCGCTGGCCGCGCTCGCCAGCGTGGCCGTCGCCTGCCCGGCGGCGTTGGTCACGCCGGAGGGGTCGATCAGCCCCGCGCTGCTGACGAACTCCACGCCCGCGCCCCGGATCGGCGTCCCATCCGCCGCCGTGAGCGTCGCCGTGACCTTCGTGGTCGTCAGACCGTCCGCCAGGATGCTCGTGTCAGCGGGGGTGACCGTCAGGCGGGCGGGGACCAGGCCGGAGACCCCGCCCCCGGCCACGGGCGCAGCGCCCCCCACCAGGGTGCGCTGGGCGTTCCCGTTGGACGAGGTCACGGCCACCGTGACCTCCGTCTGGGCGCCGGACGACCGTCGGAGCACGAACGGGAAGTCGGTCCGCCCCTGCCCCTTCTCCTGGGCGTCCGGCAGCGTCACGTCCACGTCCCCCAGGACCGTCCCGCCCTGGGCCGTCACCCGGACCCGGGTCCCCCCCGACAGGGGATTGCCGTTGGGGTCCCGGACCGAGACGGTGAAACTCTGAAGGGTGTCCCCCGTCAGCGTGGCGGGCTGCACGCTCAGCTGCGTCGGCCCGCTGAACAGGACGCGGATGGAGGCGGAGATCAGGCTGTCCCCCCGGCCCACGGTCCGGGCGGTCACGGCCGCGAATCCGTCCTGCGGGAGGGGCTCGGCGGTGATCAGGTTCGCCGAAGCCCGCCCCTGCGCGTCCGTCAGCGCGGACCCCTCGATCCCCCCCGCCGTGGTGCTGAACGACACGGACGTGCCCGCCGGCACGGGGTTGGAGAACCGGTCGAACACGAACGCCGTGACCCGGTCCGTCAGGCCCGCGATCACCCCGCCGGGGACGTTGAGCTTCTCGACCGCGAGGCTGAAGTGCGCCCGGTCGGGCGGCCCGCTCAGGATCGGGACAGAGGCCGCCCCGGTGATGCCCCGCGCCGTGGCCGTGACCCTGGCCGGCGCGGCCAGGGTGTCGCTCTTGAGCGTGACGGAGACCCGCCCCCCGACCGTCGTGGCCTTTGCCGCAGACAGCGCGCCCGCGCCCGCAGGGGCGACGGCGAAGGCCACCTCCTCCCCGTCCGACACGGGGAGCCCGGCGGCGTCCCGCACCTCAAAGGTGACGACCGCGGTCTCCTGCCGCCCCGACCCCCGCACCCCCAGAGAAGGCGGGGCCACGGACAGGACAGTGACCGTGGTGGCGGGGCCTCCCGCAGGGCCGGGGGGCCTCCCCCCGGTCGTGTCCGTGCTGGCCGCCGCCCCCAGGCCCGTGGCGGTGAACGTGGGCAGAAGGCCCGACAGCCCCTCCACGGCGGCCACCACCGTGTTCTCGCCGGCCGCCGGGCCGAGGGTCAGACGCGTCTGCGCCAGGCCATCCGCGCCGGTGACGGCCGTGGTGTCCGACAGGGAGCCCCCCCCGGACGCCACGCGGAACGTCACCCGCACCCCGGCCATCGCCCGCCCCTCCTGGTCCACGGCCCGGATCGCGAGCGGGCGGGGGGCCGCCTGGCCCGGCAGGGCACGCTGGTTGTTCCCGTCCGCGATCAGGAGATCGGTCAGGCGGGGGGGCTGCGGGGCCGCAGGCTGACCCTTGTCGCAGGCGAGCAGCGCGAGGAGCGCGCACAGAAAGATGAGACCTCTCCAATCCCTCACAGCTACCTCACTCCTGAGATGACGACCTCCACCTTGGCCGTGGCGTCCAGAAAGATCGCCCGGACCTCCGCCGAGCCAGAACCCTTCCCCGTGAAGAGAATGGTGTCCGACACCTCCGGGGTGGCGGCGCCGGTCACGCTCACGGGGATGGACTCGCGGTTCAGCCCGCCGTTGGCCGTGGCCGTCAGCAGGATGGTCCCCCTCAGGCCCGAAGGGAGGTTGCTGTTGTCCGTGCGGCGGAGCTGGACGTACACGGGGACCGCGTCCCCCACCCGGATGAACCGGTCCTTCACGGATACGGTCAGCGTGTAGTCGCGGTTGCCGGTGACGCCCACGCCCGTGTCCGTCGTGGAGCAGGCGCACAGGGCGAGCATCAGCGATGCGACAAGAATCGGATATCTCATCTCAATAACTCTTCCATCCTTCGCTTGTTGTTGGCCTCGCTCATGGCCGTGTCGGGGGAGATGCGGCGGGCGTCCACCAGGCGCTTGAGGTCCTGCTCCATCGTGTTCATGCCGCTCGCGCTCCCCTCGTGCATCATCTGGTAGATCTCGCTCGTGTTGTTGTTCTTGATG
>CAYRZX010000050.1:18576-26507 GCA_964428665.1 uncultured Gemmatimonas sp. | reverse complement strand
ACGAGGATTTTGTCTTGCAGGAGCTCCTTGAGGAGCCGGATGCGGTCTGGGCGGTCCATGATCAAGATTCCTAACTGCCGTATTCCAACTTTTCTTGCTCGTGCAAGAAAAGTTGGACAAAAGAAGCACGCCCCTCAAACGCCGGGGAGGCTTGGCGCGACGCAACCTTAACGTTCAGCAGTCGCACCGAATGTTGTGCCCCCGGCGAGTGGGTTGCTTCTGCTGGACTCCGGTGGTGGGGGTTTCCGGCGTCGCGCCGCTTTGCTTGTGTCTTTCCCCCTTCCCCTCTTGTAGGAGGGCGGGGGTCGCGACCTCACGGGAGCGACAGGTGAGGTGGCGGGGCGGGGGTGGGGTGCTTTTCGCTCCCCCTCTCCCTTCGGGGGAGGAGGATGGGGGGAGGGGTCTAGCCCCGCAACCTCCGCGTCTCCGCCTCGTCGACGGCCCGCAAGGCGAGGTCGATGGCCACGCCGTAGACGTCGCGCGCCTGCTGGGGGGACACGCGCCCGTCGATCACGTCCTGGAGGACCAGGTCGGGGTCGCGCTCGGTGGGCGGGTAGAAGCCGCCGCCGCCGGGCAGGTGGAGGGTCACGCGCTGGCCAGGCTGGATCTCATACTTGCGCTTGGGGTGAGGGCGCGTGCCGTCGGACAGGAGGAGCTGGCCGGGCGCGCCTGACAGCCCGCCCTCGAACCCCCGCGCGGGGAAGCGGACGCGGTCGTACATGCAGGAGTGGACGGCCGGGCGGGCGCCGCGCACCTCCAGGGTCATGGTCTGCCCCAGGCCGCCCCGCCATTTTCCGGGGCCGCCGGAGTCCTGGCGGAGTTCGCGTCGCCACATCAGGATGGGGGAGACGTTCTCGATGATCTCCGCGGGCACGCCGGTGATGCCGCTCGGAAAGGCCGTGGCGGACAGGCCGTCCTTGCTGGGCCGCGCGCCCATGCCTCCGGCGGAGAAGAAGATGTAGGCGAAAGGCTCGCCCCGGAGGTCCACGCCGTCCATCTCGGTGTTCCAGAGGCCGGCCGAGCCTTCGGCGGTGACGCGCTCGGGGATGACCTGGGCGAGGGCCCCGAAGACGGCCATGGAGAGGAAGTGGCCGACGAGGTGCCGGGCGCCCACGGCAGCGGGGTGCGCGCAGTTCAGGATGCACCCCTCCGGGGCGTGGACGCGGATGGGGCGGAAGCTCCCCTCGTTGTTCGGGATGTCGGGGCTGATGGCGCACTTGAGGGGATAGACGGTGTAGGCCTGGGTGTAGTTGTAGACGACGTTGATGCCCCATCCGCACTGCGGGGAGGCGCCGGTGTAATCCACCTCCAGGTCGGAGCCCCTGACGGTGACGGCGACGGGGATGGTGATGGGCTCGTCGAACCCGTCGGTGTCCAGGCGGTAGCGGTAGACGCCGTCGGGCACGGCCTGGATGGCCCGGCGCGTGGCGGCCTCGGACCGGGAGAGGATGGCCTCGGAGAGGTCGTTCAGGTCCGGCAGGTTGTAGTCGTCCAGGAACTCGATGAGCTTGCGGGCGCCGACCTCGTTGGCCGTGACCTGCGCGTAGAGGTCGCCCACAACGGCGTCGGGGGTGCGGACGTTGGCCCGGATGAGGGCGAAGAGGTCCTCGTTCGGCTCGCCCCGGCGGAAGAGTTTGAGGATGGGGATGTGCAGGCCTTCCTCGTAGACCTCCCGCGAGTCCGCGCCGAAGATGCGGCCGCCGATGTCCATGGCGTGGCAGATGTTGCCGAACATGCCGACGGGCTTGCCCCTGTGGAACACGGGCGTGGCCACGGTCAGGTCGTTGAGGTGGCCGGCGGTGAACCAGGGGTTGTTCGTGATGAGGGTGTCGCCGGGGTCCAGGGTGTGGAGGGGGTGGACCTGCATGAACCGGCGAATGGCCGCGGGCATGGGGTTGATGTGCCCCGGCGTGCCGGTGACGGC
This sequence comes from uncultured Gemmatimonas sp., assembly GCA_964428665.1. Lineage (GTDB taxonomy): Bacteria > Latescibacterota > UBA2968 > SICM01 > SICM01 > SICM01. Next base: position 24,583 of record CAYRZX010000050.1, on the reverse strand, counting down.
CTGGGCGAGCATCCGGCCCTGCGCGTCGAACACGGCGGCGGAGAGGTCGCCGGCCTCCCGCACCACGGTCGTGAAGGAGGTGTTGATCAGGGCCGCGGCCTGCTCGTTGACGATGGAGATCAGGCGGTTCCAGAGGACTTCCAGCAGGATCGGGTCGAAGTCGGACATATACACCTCAGCGCGGAACGCGGAACGATGAACGCGGAACGAAAACCCATTCATCGTTCATCGTTCATCGTTCATCGTTATATTTTCTCCGCCACCAGGCTGCCGTAGTCGTCTACGCGGCCGGACCAGGACGGGGGCAGGACGACGGTGGATTCGCGTTCCTCGATCACGGCCGGTCCCCGCAGGTCAAAGCCTGGACTGAGGGCGTAGCGGTCGTAGACCGGGCAGGGGACGTGGCCCTCCTCCTCGCGGAAGCAGACCGGTCGGCGGCCCTTGAGGGCCGGGCCGGAGGAGGGGGGGGCGAACAGGGACGGCGCCTCGGGCCGGGGGCCGGTGGCCCGGAGCCGCCAGTTGACGGCCTCGACGGGGACGCCGGGGCAGGTGCGGCCGTAGAGGCGTCGGTAGGCGTCCTCAAAGGAGGCCCGGAAGGCGTCCACGAGGTCGGCGGGGAGGTCGCCGGGGGGGATGGGACAGGTCACCTCCGAACCCTGACCGGCGTATCGGAGGTCCGCGGCCCGGAGGAAGCGGATCCGGTCAGGGGGGACTCCGGCGTCCCGGAGGGTGGCCGCGCCGGTCTCCTCCATGTCGCGGTAGAGGGAGGCGATCTCTTCGATCTTCAGTTCGGTCAGCCGGCCCATGTGGGTGCGGACGAAGTCGAAGGCCACGGGGGCGAGCAGGAACCCGAACGAGGAGGCCACGCCCGCGCCGATGGGGAAGACGATGGATCGGATGCCGAGGCGCTCGGCCACGCCGCAGGCGTGGACCGGGCCGGCCCCGCCGGTGGCCACGAGGGTGTAGGCGCGGATGTCCCGCCCGCGCTCCACGGCGTGGATGCGGGCCGCGCCGGCCATGCCTTCGTTGACGATCTGATGGATGCCCCAGGCGGCCCGGTCGAGGGGGACGTACAGGGGGTCCGCCACGCCCCGCCGGATGGCCTCCCGCGCCCGTTCCACGCTGAGCCTCATGCGCCCGCCCAGGAAGTAGTCGGGGTTCAGGTAGCCGAGGGCGAGGTCGGCGTCCGTGACCGTGGGGGCGTCTCCGCCGAACCCGTAGCAGGCCGGGCCGGGGTGCGCGCCGGCGCTGTCGGGGCCGACCTTCAGGAGGCCCAGGCCGTCGATGCGGGCGATGCTCCCGCCGCCCGCGCCGATCTCGATCATCTCCACCACGGGCACCTTGAGGGGGAGGCCGCTCCCCTTTTTAAACCGGTAGACGCGGGCGACCTCGGTCTGACCGGCGACGGTGGGCTCCCCGCCGTCCACCAGGGCGGTCTTGGCCGTGGTCCCGCCCATGTCGAAGGTGAGGAGGCGCTCGGCCCCGCCCTTCTGCCCGTAGTGGAGGCCGGCCAGCACGCCCCCGGCCGGGCCGGACTCCACCAGCCGGACGGGGAAGGCGCGGGCGGTCTGGCAGGTGGCCAGGCCGGCGTCGGACAGGAGGACGTAGAGCCGGCCGCCCAGGCCCAGGTCCGGGAGCCGGGCTTCGAGGAGGCTCAGGTAGCGGGAGACGACGGGCTGGACGTAGGCGTTGGCCGCGGTGGTGGAGGTCCGCTCGTACTCCCGGATCTCCGGCACGACCTCCGAGGAGAGGGAGACTGCCGCGTCCGGGCAGGCCTTTGCGAGGCGGGCCTGGATGCGCCGCTCGTGGTCGGGGTTGCGGAAGGCGTGGAGGAGGCAGACGGCCACGGCCTGCGCGCCCTCCTGCCTGAGGCGTTCCACGGCCCTTTGCACGTCCTCCTCGTCGAGGGGGAGGAGGACGCCGCCGAGGTGGTCGAGGCGCTCGGCCACCTCCAGGCGGAGGCGGCGCGGGACGAGCGGCTTCGGGAGCTCCAGGAAGAGGTCGTAGATGTCGTAGCGGCCCTCCCTGCCGATCTCCAGGGCGTCCCGGAAGCCCTGCGTGGTGATCAGGCCCGTGAGCGCGCCCTTGCGCTCGATGATGGTGTTGGCCACGAGGGTGGTGCCGTGGATGGCGTTGGTGATCCGGTCTGCGGACACGCCGCTGCCGGACAGGAGGGCCCGGACCCCCTCCACGACGGCCTCCGCCGGGTCGCTCTGCTGCGTCAGGACCTTCTCGCGGGTCAGCTCGCCGGTCCGCTCGTTGAGCAGGACCAGGTCCGTGAACGTGCCTCCGATGTCGATGCCGAGACGATACAAGGGAACCTCCAGGGTCGAGGTAAGGGCACGGCATGCCGTGCCCTTACCCTACGGCGCGGGGATCGACCAGACGCTCTGGGGCGCGATGCGCGTGAAGACGACCCGGACCCCGTCGGGGAACCAGGCGGGCTCGATGTCGTCCCCCGGCCCTGAGGTGAGCGCTGTCTCCGGCCCCTCGCCGGAGGCGGGCGTCACGTAGATGTCGTCGTCGCCGGCGCGGTCGGACACGAAGGCGATGCGCTGGCCGTCCCGCGACCAGGCCGGGTCCCCCTCCCGCGCGGGGTCTCTGGTCAGGCGGCGCTCCTGGCCGGTCTTCATCTGCGTGAGGTAGATGTCCTGATTGCCGTCCCGCTCGGACTGGTAGGCGAGCCACCAGCCGTCGAGGGACCAGGCGGGTCGCATGCTCGGTTTTTTCAGGGGGAGGGGTTTGACGAGGCCGTTCGGCTCCAGCGCCCAGAGGCCCCAGCCCCCGTTCAGGTTGGATTCGAAGATCATCCGGGCGTTGTCCAAAAACCAGGCGGGGCGGCCCTTCAGCCCGGCCAGGGAGGTCATCCGGCGGGGGTTGGACCCATCGGAGGAGACGGTCCAGATGTCTGCCTGCCTGCCTGTCTCCCCCCGGTTGGAGGCGAACGCAATCCGGCTTCCGTCCGGGGAGAAGCGGGGGTGCGCGTCCACGGCGGAGGGATGCGGGAGGAGCAGCCGGGGGGTTCCCGCTGTCTGGAGGGCCCAGAGGCCGGGGTTTCCGTCGCGGTTGGACTCGAACACGATGCCCCGCCCGTCCGGGGAGACATCGGGCTTGCGGTCCTCGAAGATGTCGTTCGTCAGGCGCGCAGGGGGCCCTCCGCTGGCCGGCGCGGTCCAGAGGTCGGAGGATCGGGCGCAGAAGAGGAGGCGGTCGCCGGAGGGGTGCCAGGAGAGGGCGGAAGGCTCCGTCAGGCCGCCGAAGAGGGTCACGCCCTGGCCGCCGTCTGCGGGCGTGACAGCGATGCTGTTCCACGCCGCATAGGAGAGGAAGGCGATGCGCCTTCCGTCGGGGGACCAGACGGGCGGGGCGTCGGCCCCGGCGTTCCGGGTGAGCCGGGCCGGGGACCCGCCGTCGGAGGCCATCACGCAGATGTCCGCGTGGATGGCCTCCCCCTCCTTATGGAGGGACCGGAAGGCGATGCGCCTACCGTCGGGGGACCAGGCCGGGTCGAGGTCGGCCTGGCCGCCGGAGGTGAGCCGGATGACCCGCCCGCGCTCCACCTCCGACAGGTACAGGTCCCAGTTCCCCTCCGGGGACCTGGCCTGAAAGGCGATCCAGCGGCTGTCCGGGGACCAGGCCGGGTTGGCGCCGCCCGCCCCGCTGACCCGCACGACGCGGTCCCCGGCGAGCGTTGTGGCCCAGATCGCCACGGAGTCCTGTCGGTTGGATAAGAAGGCGATCCAGCGCCCGTCCGGGGACCAGCGGGGGGCCCAGTCGGCGGCCGGGTCCCGCGTCACCTGCATCGGATTTTCTATCCGTTGCGACGGCGCGCCTCCCCCTGCGGAGACGACATAGATGTCGTTGTTCCCCGATCGGGAGGACTCGAAGGCGATGCGCGTCCCGTCGGGGGACCAGGCCGGACGCCTGCCTTCGATGAGGGGCCTGGGGTCCCCGCCCGACGCCGGGGCGAGCCAGACCTCGTCTCCGCCCGGCCGTTTGAGCTGGAAGGCGAGGGTCCTGCCGTCGGGCGAGCAGGCGACGTGGAGGGCCGCGCCGGGTCCTGAAACCACCTGTTGGACCTGCCGGGGGGGCGATTTCCGGCTGCATCCGGCCGCGGTCAGGAGCAGGGCGATTCCTGCTGTCAAAAAGAAATTTACCGTAAAGGTCATGGAGCACGTCGAAAAGTTTGGCCAGTAGGAGAGGATAATGCGGAGGCTTGGAGAGGGCAGCATGCGGGGTTCGGGTCAAAACGGAAACGTCTTCAGGATGCGGTCTCGCAGGATGGCCCTTTGCCGCATGGCGGCCAGGGCCTCGGAGGAACGATGCACGAAGCGCGCCCCGCACCGGGGGCAGAGGCCACACGGCTCCCCGTCCTCCGTCCGGTCGTTCAACGGGATGTCCAGGTGCTGATGCCGGCAGATGTGGACGACGTAATCGGCGTCGGGGACGTAGACGTTCATAAGGGTCAGAGATCAGAGAACAGAAAGAATCGGGGAAGCGGAGAATCGGAGAATCGGGGAACAATCTTTCTCCGTTTCTCCGTTTCTCCCTTCTCCGTTTCGCTTATTCAAGTCGCCACGCCCTCTCCCGCTCCGTCCACCACGCCGCCGCATCGCCGAGGGGCGCGGGCTTGTTCCTCCGCGAGGGGGGCACGTCGAAGGTAGAGGTGCGGAAGGCGAAGTCGAGGGGGAAGATAAACCCCCGGATCTTGCCCAGCGTCTGTTTCGTGGACAGGTCGACAACGTAGACGGCTGCGCCCCCCCCCGACTGGCTGAAGGCGGAGACGTAGAGCCGTCCGCCGTCCGGCGAGACGGTCAGCGGCCCGGTGTCGTCCGCCACGCTGATCCGGTCCGTGATCAGGTTGCGCTCGACGTCGATGACCACGACCCTGCCCGACGCGGCCGCGTAGAGGAGCTTGCCGTCCGGGGAGAAGGCCATTCCGTAGACGAGCTGTCCTCCCGTCTGAATGGTCCCCACGACCCGGTTGGCCGTCAGGTCCACGACGGAGATCCTCCCGCCGCCGCCGAGGGCGCTGTTCAGGTAGCCCCGCCTGCCGTCGGGGGAGACGACGATCAGACCCGGCCCGGTCTCCAGCCGGAGGGAGTCGCGCACGGTTCTGGTCTGGACGTCGATGATGGAGAGGGAGCCGGCGCCAGCCCCCGTGTTCACGACATAGAGCGACCGGCCGTCGGGGGAGATGGCGATGCCGAAGGGCGCGCGTCCGACGGCCACGGTGTCGGAGATGGCCTTCTTCTCCAGGTCTATGTAGAGGACGTTGTTCGCCGCCCCCTGCGTGACGAAGGCCCGGCGGTTGTCGGGCGAGAGGACGACCTTAGCGCCGTTGCGCAGGGGGAGGGTATAATCGACGTTGAAGTCGTCGCGCAGGGCCAGAAAGGTGAAGACGTCGACCACATAGGTGGTCCGCTGGTCCGGGGAGACGGCGATGCCCGCAGGCCCCCGGAAGGGCATGTAGCTGAGCACCAGGTTGGTGGCGGAGTCCATCACGGAGACGCCGTTGCCGGGGAAGTCCGCCACATAGAAAAAGGTCTTGCGAGGCCCCGCCGGGGCATCGTCGGCGCGCGCCCCGAAGTTCTGCGCGAAGATGAAAAAATCGGCCTGGTCGATCTTGCCGTCCCCGATGACGTCGAACTTCGCGTCGAACCCGGCCTGGCCCGCCGACTGCCCGTAGCGCTCTGCGAAGAGGAAGAAGTCGTTGAGATCGACGACGCCGTTCCCGTCGAAGTCGGACTTGGGGCCGCTGCCGAAGGCAGGCGCAGCGGCCCAGAGCAGCATTCCCAGGGCCCCGACGAGGGACGTCCTCCACAGCAGCCTGCTCATAGGGCCTTTCTCAAACGGATTTGGCGTCTCCGGCGCTCACGTCGGTCTCGGGATAGACCTCCACCCTGTTGCCGCCCTCTTTTTTGGCCGTGTAGAGGACCTCGTTCAGCCGCTTGAAGACGATGTCCGTCAGCAGGCGGGGGTCCCTGACCTCCGTCCTGCGGACCGA
>CAYRZX010000050.1:0-18476 GCA_964428665.1 uncultured Gemmatimonas sp. | reverse complement strand
TGAAGACGATGTCCGTCAGCAGGCGGGGGTCCCTGACCTCCGTCCTGCGGACCGAGCAGATGCCGACGCTCACGGTGATCTGCTCGGTCCCCTCCCCGCACGGGAAGGGCCGGCTCCGGATCTGCGTGCGCCACTTTCGCGCCCGGTTCGTGGCCTCCTCGAGTTCGGCGGGGATCGTGACGGCGAAGTTCGTGCCGTCGATGTGGCCCAGTTTCTCGTCCTCCCCCAGGATGGCCTTCAGGTATTCGGCCAGCCCCTTGATGACCTGGTCGCCGGCGGTCCGCCCGTATTTCTGGTTGATGTCTCCGAGGGTGTCGGCGGCCATCAGGAGGAAGGAGATCGGCTTGTCCTCCGACAGGGCCCGACGGATCTCGCTCGGGACGATCGCCCGCAGGAAGGACATGCGGTTGGGGAGGCCCGTCAGGTCATCCGTGCTGGCCATGCGCGCCCATCTCCGGTTCTCCTCCCGGAGGCGCTCGGCCTCCAGGCGGAGCCGGGCGTTCTCCTGCTCCAGGGCGTCGATCCGCTCCTGCATCTGCGCGGGGGTAAGGGCTTCGGGCATGGCTCAACCGTTTTCAGGGAGGGGTTCGCGGCTCCGGGCGTGTCTCAACACCTCGTAGAGGAGGACTCCGCAGGCCACCGAGACGTTCAGCGATCTCTTGGTTCCGCACATGGGGATATGGACACAGGCGTCGCACGCCGACAGCGTCTCCGGGGCGATGCCGGCCACCTCGTGCCCCACCACCACGGCCACCGGAAACGAATAGGGGTAGGCCTGAAAGTCGACACTTCGCTCCGTCCGCTCGAGGGCCAGGACCCGGACCCCCTCGCGCCGAAGGGCGCAGATGACGGATCGGGTGTCTGGGCAGTGCGTCCACGGCACGGCGCGATCCGCGCCCAGGGCCACCTTCTGGATCTCCGGTCTGGGGGGATGCCCCGTGAACCCGGTCAGGAAGACCCTCTGCGCCTTCACGCCGTCCGCCGCCCGGAATATGGCCCCCACATTGAACAGGGACCGGACGTTCTCCACGATCACGTAGATCGGGTTGCGCCCGGCTGTCGGGTCACCCCCCTCCATCCATCTCGTCATCGACGCTCAGGTTGTCGAGCCGGACGGGACGACTTCCGTTGAGCCGGGAACCCCGGAAATCGGTCTCCCGCACGTCCGCCCCCTCCATGTCTGCGCCGTCGAGGTTGGCGCGCTGGAGGTTGGCGCCCTGGAGGTTGGCCAGGCGCAGGTCGGCCTCCTGGAGGTTGGCGGCCTGGAAGTTGACCCCGGCCAGGCAGGCGCGCCGCAGGTCGGCCTCCTTGAGGTCCGCCGCCTGCAGGTCGGCCCCCCTGAGGTTGGCCCCGCGCAGGTCGGCCCCCCACAGGTCCGCGCACTGGAGGACAACCCCCTCCAGGTTGGCCCCGCGCAGGTTGGCGTCTTCGAGGTCCAGATAACTCAGGTCAGCGCCTCCGAGAGAGACCTCCTGGAGGTTAATCCGGCGGTCGTACTTCCGGGCGGCCCTGATCTCACGTATCACTCGATCACGATTCATCATCATACGTTTGTCTGCGCCAAGTGCGAGTCCTTCGGCCAAAGGGGGATGCGATCAGATGGGGCTTTCGGCATCGACCCTCGACTGCTCCTCGTCCGAGCTGATCCTCGTCTTGCCGTTGATGCGGTCCTTCAGCCCGGCGGCCACGTGGCCGATCCGCCTGCGCGTCTCACGGCCCACGTCGGTCGCGAGGAGGAGGCCCAGCATCCCCCCTGCGACCGCGCCGGCGATGAAGCCCGCCCAGAAGAGGTCCTTATGCTCCTCTCTGCTCCAGATCATGGATACAACCTCCTCTCGAATCGTTTTCGCCGCGTCTCTCACGGCGTCGAGGTATTCTTCAGGTTTTGTCATGGTCGGATAACATGCGGCGCAGCACGTTGGCCGCGATCTCCGCATCCTTTCCCTGTATGAGAAGCTGTTTTTTCTTGCGACTGGCCTCCGCCGCGGACGCGGCGCTCTGCGCCTCCGCCCGGACAACGGGCGTTCCGTCGGCCCCCTGCGCAAGGGGACCGGGCTGCGCAGGGGCGGTCTTCGAGGGGTCCCCCAGCCGCCTCATCCACCCTATGACGACGACGTAGATGACCAGGAGGAGGGCGATGATGCCGAAGGCCATCCCGACCTGTGCGTTGAAGATCGCGTCCAAGCCGCCTCCCTTGCTTCACGTTTTTTTTGCAGCGCCGCCCTTTATATACCAAATCTGTTTTCCAAACACAAGTTATTTCTGTGCGCGAGAAATTATGTACGCAACCTGCTGCGGGATGTCAAGGAAAATATCTCAATTCTCCGGGTCCACGCCGTGCGTCAGGGCCACCGGCCCCAGGATGCGGCCGTCCCAGGCGTTCCTCCCCCGTTGCCTCAGGACCTGGGCGAACGCCCTCTCTCCCCAGACGCGAAGGGCGATCTCGTAGAGTTCGGCGTGGGTCTCTCCGACGACGCGGTCGGCCCCGGGCCACGCCTCGTCCCCTATCAGAAACGGGACGTGTCTCAGGCAGGCCGTCTTGAGGTTTCGTCCGTCCGCCTCCGCGCTGTAGAGGTCGATGCCCTGATGCCGGGCGATCTCCGCCACGCAGGTGAATGCCTTGAGCGTCAGGAGGGAATCGCGCAGCCCCCCGGCGCGGCCCCGCTGGCGGCTGACCGTCCCGTCCGGCTCGATCTGCGCGGCGAGGGCCGGCCCGAACCCGCCGAACGCCAGGTCGAACCACGCGGGGTCCTCGACCACGAGGGCGGAGGCGGCGAAGAGGGCGAGGGCCCATCCGGCGGCGGGGTCGGAGGGCGCGGGAGACTTCCCTTTCAGGTCGCAGGCGAGGCTGTCGGCCCAGGCCGCGAGGCGGGCCTTGTCCTCTCCGGTGAACCCCCGCGACCTCCAGATCAGGTCGACGCCGTAGAACATCGTCGCGAGGGGGGCGCAGAGGTCGGGGACGGACGAGGGGGAGGGGAAGCGGGGGGACATGGCCTCGGACCACGACAGGAGATAGGCGGCGGCCTTTCTGGCGTAAGGCGCCTCCCCCGTCAGCGCAAAGGTCAGGCCGAGGTCCCGGATGGCAGGGCAGTCCCTGGAGAGGCGAGGGAGGTCGGAGGGCGCATAGTCCCCCCGGACGGGGTCCGGCTCGCGGTTCATCGCCACGGCGGCGCTGTCCAGCAGGCGGTCGAAGGCCCTGGCCCAGGGCTGCCGGCCCAGGCGGCCTTTGACGGCCGCGACCTCGGAGGCGTTCAGGAACATCGCCGGGCGGCGGAAGGTGTAGATCATCTCTTCGCCTTCTCCTCCGCCATCTTCGTGTAGACGATCACCATCTTCTCGTTGATCCCGCGAAAGGCGTAGCGGGCGTGGATTCGGGGCAGGGCCTCGGCGGCGTCCTGGTCTATGACCACGAGGTGCGCGGGGACGTAGCGGCCGGGGGGGACCCGGACGCCCATCACCGTGGCCCCCGGCTCGATCACGCACCCGTCCCCCACCTCGGCGTTGTAGACGAAGGCCTGCATGCCGACGAAGACGCCGTCCCCCACCCGCGCCGGGCCGTGCACCTGGGCCTGCGCCGCCACGCTCGTCCGCCTGCCGATCCTCACCCCTCCGATGTCGCCGCGGACATCGGCGGGCAGCAGCCCGACCTCCGGCATCCCCACGACCACCGCCCCGTCCTGCACGTTGCTCTCGTCCCCGATGACCACCGGCGCTCCCGCTCCGGCCCGCACGGAACTCTGCGGCGCGAGGAACGCCCGCTCGCCCACGGTCACGTACCCGACTATGGAGGCATGGCTGTCCACGCAGGCGCTGGCCGGGACCCTCGGGCCGGGAGAGTCGGCCCACAGGACGGCGGGGAACAGGAGAACGAAAAGAAGGTTCCACTTGACGTTAGACATGGAAAACTCTCCGGGGAAAAGGGTTCCAGGCCCTCACCCCGGTTCACTGCGTTCACCACCCCTCTCCCATAAATGGGAGAGGGGAAGCCGAGCGTCAGCGAGGCGGGGTGAGGGCTGCCCCCTCCTTCTTCCAGGTTGGGAGAGGGAGGGGGTATGGGGGTGGGTGAGGGCCGTGACCGGTTTTTACCGGACCTTCCCCCTGGCGAGCGAGGCCAGGATGCCCCCGCAGCAGAGCGCGGCGAAGACGCCGAAGGCGGTTCGGGCGCTTTTCAGAAAGGCGGGAACGGCCTCGGAGGTGATCTGGCCTCCTCTCAGGTAGACCCCGAAGATCAGCATCACGATGCCCATGCTGAGCACGTTGCCGGTCAGGCGCGAGGTGCCGAGCGTCCCGGAGGCGATGCCGTAAAATCTCTTTTCGACGGAGCTCATGATCGCGTTTGCGTTGGGCGACGAGAAGAGGGCGAAGCCGAACCCCAGAAACACCAGGCTGGCGACGATGAACGTGAGAGGGGCCTCCGCGCTCAAAAAGGTCAGCAGGAAAAGCCCCACTGCCGTGAAGGCCATTCCGAGGGAGGCGACCACCCTGGGCTCGACCCTGTCCGACAGCCTTCCGGCGAACGGCGAAAAGAGGGTCATCATGACAGGCTGAGACACCAGGACGACGCCTGCGCTCTGGGGGCTGAGTCCTTTGGCGACCTGCAGGTAGAGGCTCAGCAGAAAGCCCACGGCAGACGTGGCGCTGTAGTGGATGAGCGCCGCCAGGTTGGAGAGGGCGAAGACCCTGTTGTCCCTGAAGTGGCGGACGTCCAGGACAGGGCTGCTCACCCTGACCTCCCACGCGACGAACGCCGAAAGCCCCAGGAGCCCCGCCAGGATCAGGTAGGCCCCGCGCATCGAGGGCAGGCGCGAGAATCCGTACATGATGGCGACCAGCGTGAGGCCGTACAGGACGGCGCCGGTCAGGTCGAAGCGCTCCCCCCTGGCCTCCGCCCATTCCCCCTTTAGCCTCCAGAAGATGACGAAGAGGATGAGCAGGCCGAGGGGCAGGGCGGCGAGAAAGACGCTCCTCCACCCGAAGTGCTGCGTCAGAAAGCCGCCCAGGAACGGCCCGACGGAGAGCCCCGAGTAGACTGCGGCGACGTTGATGCCCAGGGCCCTGCCTCTCTCGCCGGGCGGGAACACGGCGCTCAGGATGGCCAGGCCGGTGCCGAAGACCATGGCGCTTCCGATGCCCTGCAGCACCCTGAAGACAATCAACTGAGGGACCGAGGTAGAGGCCGCCACCAGGAGCGAGGAGAGGGTGAAGGTGGAGATCCCGCACGTGAAGACCTTTTTTCGCCCGTGGATGTCCGCCATCCTTCCGAACGGGACCAGGAACGTCACGGCGGCCAGGATGTAGGAGGTGGCGACCCAGCTCAACAGGACGGCGTCCAGGCCGAAGTCCCTGCCGATGGAGGGGAGGGCGATGTTCACCGAGGACCCCATAAAGGGGGTCATAAAAGAGCTCAGCGTGGCGACGAGCAGGGCGGAGCGTTTCAGGGGCGCCGCATCGTCCATGAAAGGTCCTATCGTGCGATGAAAAAGCCCGGATACGCCGGCATCCGGGCTTTTGGGCGTGGAGATGAGCGTCGTTCGTTCAGAACACCACCTGCGAGATGGCCTTGGAGATGAGGGCGATGGCGATGGAGGTCATGCCGATCAGCCCCATGCCGCAGGAGTAGCCCGCCAGCAGGATAGGGGCGTAGGCGTGCCACCTGGCCTCGCCGAACCGCTTCTGGAAGTAGAAGCGGCCGAGCATCGCCCCGGCGAACTGCGGGATGATGAAGTGGGGCCACGCGCCGAGGCCGCTGACGAACCCGTAGAACAGGAGGGTGGGGGCCCTGAAGAAGGCGAGGACGCCGTAGAGGAGTCCGCCGAAGGCCGCGCCGGTGAAGATGTACTGCGGCTTGATGATCTCCCGCAGGAGGGCGATGCCCACGGCCCCGCCCCCCACGTCCTTCGGGTCCATGGTGGACTTGATCCACATCGTCTGCATGGTGGACTCGAACGGCCAGAACTTCTGGACGAAGGGATAGGTGGAGGAGGGGACGGGGGCGAGCCGCCAGATGAACTGCCAGAAGACGAAGCTGCAGACGAAGAGGATGAGGATGGTGAGGGCGTGCATCTTGATCAGGCCGCCGAATTTCGTGCGGGTCAGCTCCAGCTGCTTGTAGACGCCCACGGCGGTCCCGTGGTCGGCGATGGGGATGGGGGCGAACCAGACCTCCGTGCCCCGGTAGCCGGACAGGAAGAAGGAGGCCTCGCGGATGTAGGGGATGGTCGCGCCGTAGGGGGAGCCGGTCAGGCCGATCATGCGCCCCCCGATGTAGGACATGACGGGCGTGTAGACAAACCCGAAGAGGGTGACGATGTACCAGGGGAACTTGGGGACCAGGATGCGGCAGAGGACCACGAAGCCGAGGGTGGCCAGGGCCCAGATGCCCAGGGCGAAGGCGAGGCGGACGTCCCCCCGGCCCTGCGGGAGGTCCTCCAGGCGCGTCGGGAGGGCCTCCCCGGAGGCGCGCTTCTGCCGCTGTTCCCGCAGGGACTTGACGACCATGCTCACCCCGGTGAGGAAGACCACGACGGCCGTGCCGATGGTGAAGCTGAGCCAGAAGTCGAACCGGTTGGAGATGCCCGCCGGGATGGCCGTCATGCCGGGGGACCAGCGGTGGAGGATGCCGGCGGAGTAGAGCATGGGGTTGACGAAGAGCTGCGTGATCGTGGCCCCGAAGAAGCTGCCGACGACGACCCAGAAGGGGAGGACGAAGCCGATCAGGAGGTGGCCCAGGTCGGTGCCGATGCCGAGGAGGGCCGCCGGGAGGATGGACTTGACCTCCGCCGTGAAGTCGATGAACGGGATGGGGAGGATCTGCACCGTGTCGGTCAGGAAGATGCCGGACAGGGTGGGGACGACGACGTAGAGGAGGCCCCAGACCAGGCCGATGCAGGTGCCGGTGCTGAACACCCGCCAGCGCCACCCCTCCTGCTTGGAGGAGGTCTCGGCCAGGGCGGTCGCGCCCCTGGCGTGCACCGGGGCCATGGGGAAGGGGAGGCGCTCGATGTCGTTGGTGACGCGGAAGAGGACGTAGCCCATGGACAGCCAGGCCGCCCGGCCCAGGATCATGGAGGTAAACATGACGGCGATGGGCGCGATCCAGTCGGGGTGGAAGAAGGTCCGCTCGGTGTAGACCTGGGAGGTGAGGGGCGGGACGACCCAGGTGGGGATGAACCTGGAGAGGCCCTCGGCCGCCGGGGACTGGATGAGGTACTGGTCCCACATCAGCCCGCCGAACGGCCCGCCGTAGGTCTGCGCGCCGGTGCCCAGCCGCCCGCCCACGGCCACGAGGCTGCCCGCGATCCAGTAGATGATGATCAGCTCCTGGGTGCGGAGGCGGACGAAGGAGCGTTTGGCGATCTCCAGGAAGAGGATGATCGTCACCCACTCCGAGGCGCCGGCCATGCTCTGCCCGGTGACCAGGCCGAGGTAGATGGCGCCGGGGAGCATGACGATTCCGACGAAGAGGCAGGCCCAGAGGGTCTTGATGTTGAACCCCTCCTCGAACGGCGCGCCCTCCGGCATGATGCTGTACTGTTCTTCGCGCTGTCTCTGGGGATCGGTGGCCACGAGAGGCTCCTTTGCAGGGAGAGAATGAGGCCCACGCAGGGCGCGGCATGCCGCGCCCCTACTTCTTTTTTTCCGGTATCCTGTCCTCGGTCGGACGGGGGTTGTGGAACCAGTGCCCGCCGGGATCGGCGCCCCGGCAGATGATGCCCATCCGGTTCCAGTCCCGGTAGGCCCGGACGTCGGGCGACAGGTAGCGCAGCGTCAGGCCGCAGCGGCGACGGTTCGAGCGGTTGGGGTCGGAGCCGTGCAGCAGCAGGTCCGAGTGGAGGGAGACCTGGCCGGCCTTCAGTTCGACGGCCACGGGCGGGTCCCCGTAGCGCTCCGGGGAGAGGACCGTCTGGCTCAGGACGTTGCGCTCCTCCTGCGCGCTCTTTTCAAAGGCAATCTGGCCGCTCAGGTGCGAGCGCGGGATGAGTTGCATAGCGCCGTTTTCGGCGTCCGCGTCGTCGATGGCCAGCCAGACGGTCACGACCTTGCTGGGGGTGAGGGGCCAGTAGGAGGCGTCCTGGTGAAAGCTGACCTGCCTGTCCTCGCCCGGCATCTTGCAGAAGTAGTGCGTGGCCCAGCAGATCAGGTCCGGGCCGAGGAGGTCCTGCACGTAGTCCAGGATGCGGGGCTCCATCGTCAGGTCGTAGAGGCCGGGGCAGAAGGTCTGCCAGCAGTTGATGGAGTAGCTGTTCCAGCCGGCCTTGAGCGCCTTGTCCATGAGTTGATTGAAGTACTCGCGGTGAACGGCGATCTCGTCCGGCGAGAAGACGTCGAGGGGGAAGATGAACCCCTTCTCGTTATACTGTCGGACCTGATCTTTCGTCAGCTTCCGAGGGTTGTCGTTCCGGACGGGGATGAACCTCAGGTCGCGCTTCAGGTCCGGCATGGCGTCGGTGACGGGAGGCATGAGGAGGCGTTCTCCTGTCGGGCGGGGTTATTCTTCCCCGTCGTAGTAGTTCAGCGCGTCGGAGCGGATCAGTCTGCCCTGGGGCGAGCGCACGAGCCACTTCCCGCTGTCAGGGTAGTGGCAGGACTCGCCGATCGGGTTGTCCGCCACGACGTAGAGGACCAGGTCCTCCGAGCCGTCGTTGATGAGCTGGTGGGGCTGGCCCGGCTCGAAGAGGAAGGCGTCGCCGGGCTGGATGGGGGTCGTCCCGCCCTCGTGCCGGACGATGCCTTTGCCCGAGATCACGTGGTAGAACTCCCACTGCGCGCTGTGGGAGTGGTAGGGGTAGGCGATCTTGCCCGGAGGGATGCGGCAGATCTCCACGTCAAAGGGGTGCCGCTCCCTGAGGTCCATCGAGCGGGGTTTGCGTCCCAGCGCCTCCGAGACCCCTTTGCCTGCGCCGGCGAACTTCCCCTTCGGCGAAGACCAGGTCTCCTCGGCGATGTCTTTTGTGTTGACCTTGAGCATAATCCTCTTCGCGCGTTTCGCCAAAAATCTTGAGCTATCTTTCTACTTGATCCGCCGCAGTTCCTGATTGATCTCGTCCAGGTCAAATGCCTCCGGGTCAAATTCGCCGCCGATCCATTCCAGGTATGAATCGTGCTCTTCGTGGTCCTGGTCACGAATGGCTTCCAGAAATGTCTCATATCCCCACACGCCACCCACATCTTCGGGGGGACAGGCCCGCTTCCCTTTGACACACAGCGGATACTTTACACCCGGCTCCGGCGGCAAGACTTTTTCGACCAGAACCTCATGATCCCAACCGTCGCCAAAATCATACTCGTAGGCAAATTTGGACTTTTCACGGGGCGCAATCCGATTGAGGGTAAAGCGGCGCTCATCGTTCATCTCCATCTCATCGTCAGGATGCGGCTCACCGTAATAGGTTCCGCCCACCGTGAACTGATGCAGGTGGCTGTCGGTCCAGCCCATCGCGATCTGCGCCACCCGGTGCAGTTTGTGCAGGCTGAAATCGCCGGGGACCAGCACGCGCCGCCAGATGGGCGGGCGGGAGTCGCGAAGCGTGATCTTCAGTTGATAAATGGCTGATTTCGCGGGCATGGAAGGTGCTCCTTCTACCTTAATCTTTGGTCTGATGAGCCAGCCAACGACAAGCATCAGCCGCGCGCCGGAGCGTAGCGGAGGCGCGTTGGCTGTATGCAGTATTCTTCCAGAAGGCCATCTCAAGGAGGGTATGCCTCAAGGCCAGCCTTCATAGCTCCTTCAATCGTTCCATCAACCTGCTCTGATCCTGGGAACATCCACTCGTCAGGGTCATACCCGTTATCACTATACTTGTAGATCGCGAACTCCCAGTTGTCGATGCGCCCCGTGAATTTAAGACGGCATATATGGGTTGTTACATCGTAATCGACACGATCAAGGTAGAGATAGGTACCCTTGAATTTTGTCGTGTAAAAGCAGTGTGGATCTTTGCTCATCTTCTGGTTCAAGACTTTGACAAGCTCATCGACCTGCTTCCTAATCTGCTCCGGAATCGACTTTGCCATGTTGGCTGGGCCTCTCAATTGTAACTGCATACGGAAAGCGGCGCACCAACCCCCGACGATAGTTCTCGTGGACAAAAGAATGCATCTCAGGCGTGCGGCGGATGACTTCAATACATGCATCGACGCAGCTCAGAAACTCCTCTCCCAAGCCGATCCGCCGACCCTCATACCAGACGTACGCCTCTGCGATGTCTTGCTCGACCTCAGGCGCAATGATCAACTCAGCGGCCATAGCGGCTTCGGACCCTTCGTTTGACTTCTTCCCACGTGAGTCCGGAGGCCGAGTTTTTCATCAGGTTGGCCTTTCTCCTGGCCAGTTCTTCTTTTTGCCAGTCATGGACGGGTACCGTTTCGGGAGTGACGGCAAGGTCATCCCACAAGTCTTCCACGAGTTGAAGTTTCTCCGACGGACTCAGGTCAAAGATCGAGGTCATTGTTGGGGCCACCTGAAACCCTCCTGCTATTGCGTTAAAGGACACGGACGGTCATGGCCGGGACTTCTGAACTTGCCTGCGCGCTCTGGCGAGCTTCTTAGAAAACGCGGGATCGGCTGCGTGTGTCGCCTGCCGCAAAGCTTCAAATTCCGCATCGGCTTGCCGCATATACGCATCCATCTTGGCCCGATGAGCCAGATAGTAGGCAATGGCCCCATACACCTGCTCCAGGGTAAGCGCCGGGAAACACTCCGCCACAATGGTTTCCGGCGATAGCCCATCCAGGAAGGCCAGGATTACGGAATCCAGGGATACCCGGCTGCCTGCAATCCAGTATCCCTGATCGCGGAGTTCGACGTACTGTTTCGCCATCACACATACCTTTGATAAATGAAGGCCCGCTTACAGAGGCAGATAAACTACCAGGCCAGCCCACTCTGCCTGTTCGCTACAGGTGTCAATCAATAACAGTTCCTCGATGGCCTGCCGAACCGAAATGCGATCATTCAACACAAAGACTCCGGGCATCGGCTGTCCAGCGACGACCCGTGCGTATGCGAAGTCCGGCATTGTCGCATGGTCGTGCGTCAGCAGGGTGCGGTTGTTCGTAGCCGCCCACTCTAAAATGGGTGGATCATCCGCCTCCTCTAACCCGACATCTTGCGCGCGGAGCAGGTCCAGGTCGGGGCGACGGAGCAGCAGCCCGCGCACAATGTCCCCATTGAAGTTCACGTCGCTCAACAGGCGTAACACGCATCATCCTCAGACGCTACGCTGACGCGCGAGCAGGCGGGCTCGCAGGTCTGCAAGGTCCCCCTGATGGCGCTCGATGCGTTGACGGACATCCTGCGCCCTTTGTTCCCGTTCCGCAAGATACGCTTCTATGTCCTCTCGGTGGCGCAAGGAGTAGGCGATGACGGCATAAATATCCGCCAACGTGGCGGTCGGGTAGCGTTGCGCAATGGCTTCCGGGGTCGCGCCGTCCTGGAACGCACGCATCACCAGTTCCAACAAGACACGAGAGCGCCCGACACGGAGCGCCCCGGACTCATCCCGGCGCAACGGGGGAGCCTCGGGTTGGAGGGTTATTTCCATCGCTATTTTCTCATCACTGTTTACGTTGCCTAACGTTTGCGTAAGGAGATTTCCGTGACAGCCGCGTTGTATTCGGCCTCATCTCTCAGCACATGGGGCTTTGCAAAATCGAGTGGCATCATCTCTTTACACGGCCGTGATAAGGCTTACGGTTTGAGGTCAACTTGCAAAAGGGCTATTACTGCCGTGATAATGCCCTTGAGCGTTTCGGCCTTGAGAACGCCGATCTCCGCCACCATGAGGTTGCGGTTGGCCGTGAACAGCTTGCCGGGACGCGCATAGCTCGCCACGCGCAACGAACCCCTCTGAAAGCTGTCATCAGTCAGCGCAATGGCGCGGGCATCCCCGTACGGATTGCTGGTGATCTGGCACAAAATCCAGTCGCCCCGGCCAGCGTCGGCGAGGACCGCGGCGGGCCTGAGCTTGGATTGTGAAAGATCGGAGAACGGAAACGGCACTAACACGACCGCGCCGGTTGCAGGTGTGACCACGCCGCGTCCTCCTCGGGTCTGTTCCAGTCCTCGGCGAGGGCCGGTTCGCTCAACAGCGCCGTTTCGGGGACGCTCAGTTGGGACGCGTCCTCTTCCAGGATGGTGACGAGGGCACGCCGGGCGGCTGACAGATGGACGGGCTCCAGCAGTCGCACGTTGCCCTGCTCATCGATCACCGCTTCAACGGTCTGAATCATAGTTCACCTCCGCTCTTGCCGCAAAAAATGTACTTACGCCGTCACGGCCTCGCCCGCGAGCTGCCGCCGGCCCTGGGCGGCGTAGTCGGCCTTGAGTTCGGGCGGGACGGTGCGCCAGACCAGGAAGCGCTTGCGGAGGACGTTGAGGAAGCCCCGGTTGATGCGCTTCCAGGAGGCCACGTCCCCGCTCAGGCGGAAGATCGTGACCTCGATCCGGTAGATGTTGTACTCCCCGGTGGGGATGGCGAGCAGGCGGACGTCCTGGCTGATGCCCAGGTCGTAGGGGGCCAGCCAGGTGGTCATGGAGATCTCGTACTGCGGCTCCCCCGCCAGGTCCGTGGAGGTGAAGTGGACGTTGTCGGCCACGAAGTCTCCGACGGACCCCTCGCCGTAGGACTCGAACACGCGCGTCAGGTAGGTGTACATGCCCAGGACCTCGGCGCCCCCGACGGTGAACGGGAAGTCGAAGACCCACCGGTCCCCGTCCGGCTCGGGGAACTCCCACTTGCGGGTGACGTCGGGCACGGCCATGTCGGAGGCCTTCTTGGCCGGGTAGAGGGTGGAGAGGAAGACGGTGACCATGACGATGAGCGTGGAGGAGACGGCGGAGAGGGAGGAGTAGTTGAGGGACATGCCCCCCAGTTGCCCGGCCATGGAGAGGAAGAGGACCATCGTCTGGCCGATCAGGTAGCCGAGGACCGCGCCGAGGGTGGCGAACACGGCGGCCTCGGCCAGGAAGAGGGCGCCGATGTGGGAGGGGGCCAGGCCGACGGAGGAGTAGATGCCGATCTCCCGGAAGCGCTCGTAGACCGCGCCCATCATGGTGTTGAGGACGATCAGGGCGGCGATGACGATGGGGATGAAGAGGTTGCCGAGGCCGGAGATGGAGGTGGACCCGATGGAGGAGTAGACGACGACCTTGTCGTTGTAGGAGACGAACATGGTCAGGGAGACGCGGGACATGAAGTCCTCGATGTCGGTCAGGAAGTCGGCCTTCGGGTTTCCGTCCGCATCCCGGAAGTTCGTGACGGCGATGGAGACGAGCTGGCCCTCGATGCCCCGGACGGTCTCGTAGGGGAGGAGGAGGACGTTGGTGGATTCGAGGTGGGTGAAGCTCTCGATGGGGGCGGCGGCCACGACGCGGGGGTCCTGGTCGGCCTGCTCCGAGAGCTGGTCCTTCTCCTTCACGGTGTCCACGGGCGTGAGCTTCTCGTCGTCGATGTCCTTGTATTTGTTGAACTCGTCCGAGTTCAGGACGCCGATGACGGTGAACTCCTTGCCGAGCGCCCGGATGCGGGCCTTCCCGGCGTCCTCCGGGTAGATGCCGACGAGCTCGGCCAGGTCGTTGGGGAGGATGCAGACCTCCCGCTCGCCCGGCCGGAACCAGCGGCCGCTGAGGAGGTGTTTATCGGCGTGGGTCACCTCCGTCTCCTGCGAGGTGAGGCCGAGGATGGCGTTGACAAAGCTGCTGGTCCCGGTGGTGACGCCGATGTCGAAGTCGAGGTAGTTCATTCCGGCGGGCGCCTGCCGGCTCCCCTCGGAGACGCGCTCGAAGTCGATGTAGGCGCGCTCTCCCTTCACCTGGGACATGTACCAGGCGCGGGGGGCCATGGTCGCCTTGCCCGCGAAGGCGCTCTGCACGTAGGAGAGGACGGACTCCTGGAGGCCGCGCCAGGCCCGGTCCCGGATGAGGCCGCCGGGGTAGGAGGGCTTGTTGTCGCGGGGGAGCTTGTAGAACTTGAGCGCCGTCTGCACGGAGGTGAAGGAGAGGACGGTGAAGGTGAGCAGGGTGAGGGTGGCGGCGGTCAGCCAGGTGCGCAGGGGGCGCTTCCGGAGGTTGGAGATGCCCAGGGTGATGGCCGCGGCGGTGGCGCTGATCCGGCCCACGTCGGCCTCGTGGACGCCGGAGGAGGCGCGCTTCATCTTCTTGACCTCGTCGCCGAACTTGGAGATGACGATGACCATGGCCACGGCCCCCATCGCCATGATGACGAAGGCCAGGAAGATGATGTAGGGGGAGGAGGAGAGCTTGAACGCCGGGTGGACGAACCGGAGGACGATGAACAGGAGGATGAAGAACCCGGCGAACCCCAGCAGGCGGCGCAGGATGTCCGGGAACCCGAAGATCAGCCGCTCGCAGAACATGGAGAAGGGGAGGAGGAGGATGAAGTAGAAGATGATGCCGCGCACGGTGTCGTTGGCCGTCTCCTTGACCTCCGGGTAGCCCCTGGCCTCCAGGCCCCAGGCCTGCCGGGCCGCGGCGACGAACTGCTCGTAGTCGAGGGCGTCGAGGTGTTTCCGGGCGTCGAGGAGGGCCCCCCGGGCCTCCTCGTGGAGGCGGGAGAGGCGCTGGTTGGACACGCCGTAGCGGGCGAGTTGCTTCATGCGCGCGTCGTCGATCACCCACATGTCGCGCGCGGCCTGGTAAGAGGGCATGGAGATGAAGCTCTGCGCCGTGGGGTAGCCGACGCCCATGGCCCGGTCGAGGGCCGCCTCGTCCACCTGCGCGGGGGAGACCGGGTTGAGGAGGAGGTCCTCCGGGGCGTTGATGAGGAGGTATTTGATGCCGAAGATGCCGGTGCTCATCAGGACCTTCAGCCGGTCTCCGGGCCTGCCAAAGGCCACGGCCGCCCGCGTGATGTTGTTCTCCTGGCGGCTCTGGTTGGGGACGTAGGAGTAGCCGTACCACTGGGGCTGCGTGTCGTTGGCGCCGAGGATGGTCATGTAGTCCAGGGCGGACAGGTAGCTCGAATCGACGATCTCAAAGATGCTGATGGCCCGGCACTTGAACAGGACCTCCATCATCTCGTTCTCCCACCAGCCGTAGCGCTGCTCGATGGGGAAGCTGCCGTTCCCCTCGTTCCCCATGTCGGGGGCGGAGAGGATGTCCCCGCTCTCCGGGTCGAGTTCGTAGGCGAGGATCTGGTTGGAGAAGCGGTTGCGCACGATGGGGAAGCTGAACCGCCCGGCCCGCTCGACCTCCTGTCCGGTCCCGTATTCCGGCCCGGTCTGCGCCGGATCCTGCCGGACGTAGATGGGGCCCGTGGTCGCCTTCGTCACGATCAGCGTCCGGACGCCGCCCACGCTGTTGGTGGGGCCGGGCTGCTGGTACGCCACGACGGCCCCCGGCACGGGCACGCGGGGGATGGCGAAGTCGACGTCGCGCCGGAACCAGAGGATGCGGCCCTTCAGGCTGTGGCCGAGGTCCTGGAGGACGAGCTTGGAGACGCGGAAGAAGTCGGGGTCCTCGACGGCCTTCAGGAGGGCCGCGACGATGGACCGGGTCTGCCGGGTCAGGTTGGCGTAGTTCACCCGGTCGGGGAGGTCGTTGGGGGTGTCCACCAGGTCGCGCACGGTGGAGGGGGTGGCCAGGGTGATGCCCTCCTTGCCGACGAAGGTGACGGCCTCGCTGTCGAAGCCGAGGCGGATGGGCATGTAGTTCTTCCAGGTCCGCTTGGGCGGGGCGATGGCGTCGATGTGGCGGAGGGAGTCGGCGGTGCCGGGGTAGACGCGGTGGAGGTAGTCGGTGAACTTCTTGGCGTAGGGGGCCAGGAGGTTGTTCTGGTAGTTGTTCGTCTGCCAGTTGGAGTTGTAGAAGGTGGCGTGGGAGAAGCTGGCGATCTGGTCGCTCTCGGAGGAGAGGTCGAGGCCGATGAACAGCTTGAAGTCGATCTTGTCTCTGTCCGGGATCAGCTCCCGGAAGTGGTCGCTGACGCGGGCGTGGCGGTAGAGGAAGTCGTTGACCCCGGCCATGCCCTGGAAGTGGCCCGACGTGGCCAGGAACAGGACGGTGTACTTCGGGCGCTCTTTCTTGAGGGCCCTGGCCGCCTGGAGGAGGGCGGCCAGGCCTGCGGCGTTCTCCGCGCCGGGGGCGAGGGCGGGCACGACGGAGGCGGCGTCGTAGAAGGCGGAGAGGACGATGATCTGGTCCTTCCACCGGCGGTCGCCCTGCGCGTCGATGGGGGCGTCGGCCCCGCGCAGGACGCCGTAGATGTTCTTCGCCTGGACCTCCTCCCAGTCCATCCGGCCCTCGACGGTCACCTCGGCCCCGGTCCCGGCCAGCTGGAGGAGGGCGGGGGCGTCCTCCTTGCGCACCCAGTAGCGGGGGATGTCCGCCGGGACGCGGAGGAACTTGTCGGAGGCCTGGCCCTGGTTGACCTCCCCACCGCCTGACGCTCCCATGAGGTCGCGTCCCCCGCCACTGTTGTCAAAGAAGAGGATGGCCTTCGCGCCGAGCATCCGGGCGTTGATGTAGCTCTGGCCGCTGCCGAAGTCGAGGAGGACGACGCTGCCGTCCACCTTTTTTCCGTTGAAGTCCCTGAACTCCCCTTTCCCGCCGTAGATCAGCGGGCCGGTCGCCCCTCCCTTCGGCAGGGTGGGGGTGCGGACCTGGTTGGGCCAGAGGCCGTAGAGGGGGACCTCCTGCCCCGTCCCGGAGACGCGGAGCCTGGCCCCTTTGTCGACGGGGACGGTCACGGGGAACGACTCGACGCGGACCTCCTCCAGGCCGATCTGCTCGAACTGCTCCGAGACGTAGCGGAACGCCTCCTCGTGGCCGGGGTAGCCGACGAGGCGGGAGGGGACCGAGGCGAGCCTCTCCACGGTCGCCCGGAGGTCGGCCTCGGAGACGGCGTCGGCCACGGCCCTGATCTGGCGGTCCCGCTCCGAGATCTCCAGCGGCCTGAGCGTCGGCACGGTCTGCTGGATGTTGAAGATGCGGATGAACCAGTCGGTCACCTGCCCCGGGTTGAAGATGGTGACCGAGGAGAGCATGAACGCCGCGATGGCCCAGAGGAGGACCGTGCCGAGTTTGCGTAGCATGGCGAGACCTCGAAGAGATAAGGCAGACGGCAGACAGCAGACGTGACAGCCCCCTACCCTCCCCCGCCTTGGCAAAAAGCCCTTATGCCCCCTCCCTCCCCCCACAGGTGGGGGAGGGAGGGGGATGGGGGCGGGTGGGGGGCACTTCTTTATTGTATCTGCGCGACGGGCGGGTTGGCGAAGTCGTGGTATTTCTCCCGCACGCGCCCTTCGGTGGCGTCCCCGGCGTGGACGTAGAAGCGGTAGGACGCCCTCAGGGTCTCACCCGCCGGCAGGACGTGATAGGACCGCTGCTTGATGTCGCCGGTGTAGTGGGAGAGGCCGAAGGGGTTGGCGGTCATCAGGCCGTAGTCGCGGACGTGCCAGCGGGTGGGGTGCCGGAAGCTGTCGGGGGCGTCCATAATGGTGACGCCGACGATCCTGCCGTTGACCGGGCCGGAGTAGTCGCACCAGTGGGCGGGCTTGCCCCAGGTCTCCTTCTCGCCGACCCCGCCGTAGGCGTTCTCGATCCTGCCGCCCTTGCGGACCTCCATCGACTCCGAGACGCGGACCGAGGCGAGGCCGCCCTCCTTCGTGTCGGCGAAGAGCACGTCCATGTCCATCGCCTTCAGCGTGAGCCGGAGGTCGAAGGTGAGCGTGGACGCCTTGTAGAAGGTCCACTCCGCGGTCTCCTCCAGGAGTTTGTTCGCCCGCGTGGGACAGGCCCACCCTTCGGGGCCCACCCAGTCCCCCTTCGCCACGATGCGGCCGAGGATGGGGCCGCTCTCCAGGGCGTCGAAGCCCGTGTGCTTCGTCCTGCCGTGGCCGGGGTTCTCCGCCCAGTTGTTGACGCCGTTGACCTCGCCGTGGGCGATCCAGACGGACCGGTGGTGATGGTGGTCCAGCTTGTCCCCGCGGGCCGCGAGGCGGCGGGTGACGCCGTCGCCGTGAGGCCCGATCAGCGGGTAGAGGTGGGGGCGCGCCAGGCCGGGGCCGTAGCGGTAGGCCGTGGCCAGTTTTCCGGCGACGGAGACGCGGACTTCGTGCTCCGGGGTCTTCTCCAGAAGGACCCCCCCCTGCTGGCCCCCCCCGTCGGCGCCGAGGGTCAGCTGATATTTCTTCTCCTGGCCTGCCTTCAGGTCCTCCACGATCCAGTGCAGGGACGCCTGTCCCCCGCGCACGACGATCTGGCAGGGGACCGGGGCGTTCGATCCGCTCTCCCTCAGCGACGCCTGAGTCACCCCGGCGTCTCTGAGTGGCGCGGAGACGGGGCAGCCTCGCCGGTCGTGGGGCCCCGCCTTCAGAACGATCTCTTTCGTCTCCATGAATAACGTCCTCCTCAAATTAATCTCAAACGTCAAACGTCAAACGTGGTTCGTGATCCGTGATCCGTGATCCGTGATCCGTTTTTACGGTTCACGGTACCCGGTCCACGGTACCCGACT